>DASWKH010000079.1:0-26723 GCA_036396715.1 Candidatus Nitrosotenuis sp. | reverse complement strand
ATAGCCTTCTTACGTATCCGTGCAGCATGCCGCGCACTTGGATACCCTCCTGACCTCCAGTCGAAATCTCATATCTTGATTGGTTCGATTCAATTAATGGCAAAACCAAAGAATAGAATGTCTCAGCTGAAATATTGCATGTTTGGCAAACTTTTTGCCTGATGTTTGAAAATGGAACCCACCCTAACGATGTAGATAGCTCCGTTATTGTCTTATCAAAATGACTTTGAAAGTCAGAGACGTGGCCGTCGTTTGGTGTTTTGGTAAAATCGCTTTTTAGCTGGTTTACCGAATTTTCCAGATTTTTGAGAATTTTTGAGATAATCTTGAATTTTGGATCGTTTTGAGAAATGTGTGAAAGATAGTTCTCCTTGCTCCACACATAGTGGGCAACGCCTTTGTTATCAACTATGACTTTGTCTTCTTTTAGGAGTTTGTCAAGAGATGGCTCACAGTCGCTTCCAAAGAGCTTTTTGAGCTCTGCCTTTTTTATTCCGCAGACTCCTGACGCTTGTACTTTTTCAAGAATCTGGGAATTCATGGCTTCAACTCCCTAAAATTTTTTTTAATAGGGGAGGTCGACTTGTACTACACTTTTGTGAATAATTGTTGCCTCATCTACATCTAAAAAATTGGTTTAGAGTGTGCCAAAAAATCAAGAATTATTAGTACGCCAAACAATTACAGTCTGCAGAATGATGATTAGGTCATCTGAAACTAATGTGGAATGAGACCTGGGGTATCTGACTGCTTGAAAAAATCTAGGCTGGCAAGCTGAGCTCTTTTCTTATTTCGTCGACGCCGCGAATTCCAAAGATATCACGCACCTGCTGTAATCGAATGTTCTCTTTGACTAGCTCCTGTCCAAGCTTGTTTACTAGAACGCTAAACAGATCAGAGAATCTTATCTCCCACTTGTCTGCCGAATCAAGCATTTTGCTTATTGCCCACTGGCGCACCTCTTGTGGGAGGGAAAGCTTTTCTTCAGACTCTATTGACAGCCTGTCAAAAAGATTGACAATTGCCGCAGTCTGCTCCGCCATTTTTTCAATGTCCTTTAGCTCGCCATATTTTGATTCTGCAAGAATTCTGATATTGGATTGGAATTCTGATAGCTTAAGAAGCCCAGTTACTTCCTTTGATGTAGTAGATGACGACTTGGTCGTAGCACTTTTGACTTCAAGGAAGTCTTGGAATAGCTTGTCTGTCTTTTGATGAAATTCTGCAGATGATGTGTCAGAGCGCTTTAGCATCTCAGATAGCGCGGAAATCTTTTGGTCGATTGTGTTTGTCTTGCTAAAGAAATTATCCTTAAATGACGCAAAGTCAGTTTGCACCGATTTAAGCCCATCTCCGACAAACGCCGCAGAGTCAGCTCTTTTTATGAGCGAGCCAATCTCGGATTCTATTTTTTGAATCTCGCCTCGAAGGTTCGGTATTGTCTCAGTCTTTGCGATTATGCCTCCAAGACTTGCTTTTAGTGCCGAAATCTCTGACGCTAGATTGTTTTTGTCTGCCTTTTCGAATACAGCTATGATCTTCTTTTTTATCTCATCGAGTTCGGCGCTAACCGATGAGGCTTTGTCGGCCTTTGATGACAGACTCTGTAAATCTTCTTTTACGTTGTCAATTCGTTGCGCAATCTTAATTATCATGTGTGTGTTGTTTTGGAGGGCGTTCTTGTTGTCATCTACTATCTTCATTATGCTGCCTGGATCAGGTGCCTCTTTTTGGGCCTGAGTGATCTTGTTTACCTGTTCTTGTAGTCGATTTGTATGATCGTTAATTTTTGTAATTATGGAGGCCTGAGCCCTCACCTGGTTTAATCCAGCATATATCCTCTGATTGTCTTCTTCTAGTATGTTCATCTGTTTTGATTGTTTTTGAATTTGTTCAAGCGCAGTAGTTAGGGTGTCAATCATTTCTTTCATTGACAACAAAACCTTGTGATTTTCTGTAAAAATTTTTGCCATAGATTTGATCTCTTTTGATAATGTTTTTGTTGAATCAGAAACGGCAGATACTTTTTTGACCAGAGTACTAGAATCTCGCTTGTTGAGACTTATTCCAGGTGATTTTTCTTTAGTTGGCTTTGGTGCAGATTTCTTTGTAGTCACGGCTTATGTTGACGTCTTGTGAATAATAAAAGATTCGGCTAAAAAAAGATAAAAAATGATGTAGCTACTCATTGACCAATTCTGGCCCATGAAGTATTTCGTGGAGTGTTTTTTCTGTCAACCCATTGGCTGTCTCTATAAACTGCTTTGTGCAGTATTCACATGAGATCATGATAGTACCGTACCATACCGTACTAATAAAAACTAGGTAATATCATAATAACCAGCTTTCCAGCCTCATTTACGAGTAAATTATCAGAAATATTTCGTTTATCCTAAACACACTCGTGCCTATAATCTAAGTGCATAAAGATACGTAATATGTTCAAAAGTTTTGGAAATTCCCTGAATTGGAAATTACAATTAATCTTTAACGCCATTGCAGTTGCTTCCGTTGTTGTAATATCGGTTGGCAATTACGGCGCAGCCAGCCAGCTTACAGAAAAACTTGGCGCGGCCCAAGGAGCAGAATTTCTATCAAATTTAGCGTTTCAGGCGATCGTTTTGGGTGTGACAGTTAATGCCGCCGTTGGCGCATTTGCGTTTGTCATGGCACGCAGAATCACAAAGCCGATAATCAAGGCTACAGAAATTGCGACTAGAATAAGCCAAGGTGACCTCACAATGATTCTCGAAGAATCAAAATCAAACGATGAGATAGGAAGATTACTAAATGCCGAAAAACAAATGGTCGCTAATCTAAAAGGCGTAATGTCAGAGGTGAATCTGGCTGCACAGTCTGTCTCATCTAGCGCACAACAGATTGCCGCCTCTGGAACAGAGTTAAACTCGTCTGTTCAGCAAATTGCATCCACAGTTGATCAGATCTCAAGAGGCTCAGAATCACAAGCACAGGGCTTAGCCAAATCAAAGCAGGTTGTTGAGGAGTTATCAAGTACGATGGGCGAGCTTGCAACAAATGCAATTGAATCCGTAGAGGTAACAAAGAAAGTTGGCAGCCTATCTGAGAGGGGAACCGAGTCCGCAAAGGAGGCAGGCGAGCGAATGAACAAAATAATCAAAGTAACAAATGATTCAGCGCAAAAGGTAAGAGAGCTTGCACAAAAAACCACCGAAATTACTACCGTTCTAGACGTCATAAAGCAGATTGCCGATCAGACAAATCTTTTGGCATTAAATGCCGCAATTGAGGCCGCGCGTGCAGGCGAGGCGGGCCGTGGTTTTGCAGTAGTAGCAGACGAGGTAAGACGCCTAGCGGAAAGTTCTGCAAAATCATCTGAGGAAATCGATACTAAACTAAAGCAAATCCAAGAGGATGCGCAAGTAGTAGTAGAAGACATTGAAACAAGTGCCACTGAGGTAAACCAAGGCAAGCTTGTAATCGAGTCTTCACTAAAATCACTTGATGAGATTGCCACTCAGATTAGAGGAATTTCTGATAATGTAAAAAGACTTTCAGATTCTGCCCAAGAAGAAGTCACCAAAGTAAAGGTGGTTTCGACAAACGCAGCAGAAATTGCCGCAGTAGCAGAAGAAAACGCATCAGCTACAGAAGAGGCTTCAGCAGCAGTAGAGCAACAAACCGCTCAAACACAAGAGATTGCGGCTTCAGCAAACCAGATGTCAGAGCTTGCAGAGCAGCTACAAAAATTAATTTCAAAGTTCAAGCTAAGTGCTGAAAACGAAACAAGCCCAGAACCAGTACAAGTGGAAAAGAAAGCAGGCCTTCTCTCAAAACTAATTCATAATTAGGATTTTTCAGAATTCTAAACGTCTTCGGATTTGTCGTAGGATTTGAGGTGTTCTTTTTTCCTCTTTAGCATGGTAAAGACTCCCAGTATTGCAGCAATCCAAATTGAGGTAAATACGATGTTTGAAAAGCTTGCATACATGTATGGTGTCGCATCCATCAGGTTTAGTCTTAATTGAATCGCTCTAAAGTGGATATCAAACATTGCTGTATTGAATTCCTCGCTGTTGGCTGGCTCGTTTTTTATCGACTCGACACTTTTAATCATAGAGTCCACGTCTTTTTGCAGCCGCTCAAAGTTTGTTGTATCTGTTGGAAATATCCAGACTGGATTGCCATCTTGTGGAAGCAGTGTCTTTATTTTGCGCAGGTCATCAATCATCAATAACGGTTCGTTTCCTCCAGCAATTCTATCGAGGAGTCCTCGTGAGAGATCAAGCGGGTATACGTCCTTGTAGTATCCGTTAAAGGCCATATATCCCCCAAACAAAATGATGGCAAACATGCCGATTACTGCCAGTTTGTAATAATTGTCTGCCATCTTTTCTGTCTTTGATCTTTGGCGGGTTGATTTAATTCTTTTAGATTTAGAGTGTGAGAGGCTAAGGTATGCCACATAACAGAATCCAATCGTAGGTATCGCTATGATTGGAGCAAACATGGCGTTCTTTGAAAATATTGCAACTAGTATGCCTATTATGCCATAGACTCCAAAGAACAGCTCCAAAAGCGTAGTCTTTGTAAACGGCAGGTTGTATGCTTTATTGCGCCAGTCATCGGATTTGTTTATGATTCCATACTTTGGAGTTCGCAAAAACTCGTTTTTTTTGCCAAACAATGCATCAAAGACTGCAATCGTATTGTTTACTGCCATTCCTGCCGAATAAATGAGCAAGAAGGGCAGAACCTTTGCTTTTTGTTTCCAGTCTTTGCCCCAGAGATTGTAAATTACAAGAAGGTATGCGGCAGGACCCATTGCAAAATATGTAGCAATGGTAATTGCCGGAACATATTTGACAATATACAGATTAACGTTAGAAGCCAAAAGTATCGGCAGTGCAAGAAACTGGATTAACAAAAGTGGGTATGCAAAATGTCGCGTTAGTTGCACGAAAGCCTGGATTTTGGTTTCAAATGGAATCTTTCTTTTTATCAAAATGTCTCCAAGAAGCTTTATTGCGCATTGGATTGCGCCCTTTGCCCACCTAAACTGCTGCCTTTTTGCAGCATTCATCTGTACTGGAAGCTCTGCTTCAACTACAATGTCTGAAATGAAAAGGCATTTCCAGCCCTTCATTTGGGCCCTGTAGCTAAGATCCAAGTCCTCAACTAGGGTAGATGTGTGCCAGCCACCAGCGTTCTCAATGCATTCTGTTCTCCAGATTCCCGCAGTTCCATTAAAGTTCATAAAAAGGTGAGAGTTGCTTTTTGCTTTTTGTTCAATCAGAAAGTGAAAGTCAAGGCTTAGTGCTTGTGCTTGTGTGATTGCTGAATAATTTTCGTTAACATGGCCCCACCTGCACTGTACAAGACCTATTTCTGGTTTTGTAAAATATGGAATTGCTTTTTTCAAAAACCACGACGGCGGAATAAAGTCCGCATCAAAGATTGCCACATATTCTGTATCGGTCAGATTCATTGCGAATTTGAGTGCTCCTGCCTTGTAGCCCTTCCTTGTCCCACGCCTTATGTGCGCAATATCAAATCCCTTTTTCTTGTATTCAGTCACAAGATCACTTAGAATTTCCACAGTATCGTCGTCCGAATCATCAAGAACCATGATTTTCATTTTGTCTTTTGGATAGTCCATTTCGCACACTGACTTGACTAGCCTTGTGGCTACATACCGCTCATTGTAAATTGGGAGCTGAATGGTAATCGAAGGCGTCCCAAGCGAAATGATTTGGTGTTTGTCTTTTCTCCTAATTGAGAGGATTGCCAAGTAATAGAAGTTGAAGGTGTATGCAGTCAGCAAGATTGCAGAAACAATGAAAATATCAAATATGAAAACGGTAAAAGGATTGACTGCCATTACATCTCAGCCTTTATTGGTCGACTTTATGACTCTTAGGATTTTGTCTGGAAGATCTTGATTGCTTGTGGTGGACATACCCCTTCACATGCCAAGCAAAATATGCAGTCGGGTTCACGCGCCATCAACGGTTTTTTCTCAGATGCCGGGTGGCCAGGCGTCTCAAACCATTCGTAGACATTAACGGGGCACGCATCAATGCAGGCGCCGTCTGCTACACAAATATCAAAATCAACTGATACAAATTCGCCCCAAACACCCAATTTTGAGTTATCGCCTGATTTTCTCCCCCATGTCTTTATGGCATTCTTGTTTGATGGAACGACATATTGTGCAGTTGGAGGCATGTGAGTTTTGTATTCCACATCAATTGGCCCCGGCTTTGGACCATCAAGCGCTGGACCTACGTCTTGTACTGAGGCTGCCTCTTGCGGTACTTCGGCCTTTGGTTTTGGTTTTGCATCCGGTACAATTTTTGCAAGTGGGGTGAGCTCCTCTAGTCTTTCGATTGCTGCGTCTTGGCTCATTTTTTCTGTCTTGACATAGTATTCTATCAGCTTGTCTGCCAAAATGGTGTTTCGTAGAATGGTATCAATTATCATCTTTGCGTAATAATCTGCTTTTTTACGATAATCCTTTACCCATTGTGGGTCACCAAACTTTTCAATTGGGAATATTTGGTAAATCAAATCAACTACTTCGCCTGTTACAATTTCTACTGTGATTGGAAGGTTGACTTTTTCGTATCCTTTTGCCTCAGGATCAGACATGCTCTCCTCAGTCCAAGTATATGTCGCATAAACTCGGTCAGCAAATGTATCCATCGTGAATGTCTTTTTGAGTCCCTCCACAATTGATTTCATCTCTGCTGGCTCCTCTAGTTTGATTGGGAGTCGATAAAGACCAAGTTTGTAGCCATGTAGTGGATAAACGCCCCTTTTCGCAGTTGAGGATTCCATGGTGTATACTCGATCTTTTAAGAGAAGTGACATATGCTCTAATTTCTCGTAGATGAGATAAAAATCTTATCTATTCCGGATCGTCAGGACAGGTTAGCTCACGCAGCTCGGTGTATTTTTTCTCCATTTTTTCTGCGTGCACTAGAACGTTTTGCAGACCATAGTCTTTTTTTGGAAAATACCAACGAATTGGAACCCAGTGTCCTATTCCATCCATGTCGTGGATCATTCCCTTGTCGGCAAAAACCTGCAGGTTTTCATCAATTGTGCGTTCTTGTACAGTGAGACCACGTTTTGTCCTATCTTCCATGATTAGCTCGTCTGGCCCATCCTTTATCATGTAAAACGAGCCTTTTTTGAGAACTGGGAGTTCTGTGCTCAACTTATTTTTCTACGGGGTTCCCAATCATGTTGCCCCATTCGGTCCAAGAACCATCATAGTTTCTAACCTGTGGATATCCGAGCAGGTACTTGAGTACAAACCACGAATGTGATGATCTTTCACCAATCCTGCAATAACAGATTATGTCCTTGTCTGGAGTTATGCCCTTTGGCACATAGTTTTGTTGCAATTCCTGGACAGATTTGAAAGTTCCATCAGCGTCATTTACTGCCGTGGCCCACGGAATGTTTTGCGCCCTAGGAATGTGACCGCCTCTTTGAGCATGCTCCATCGGATATTCCGGTGGGGCTGTAATTTCTCCTGTGAATTCCTTTGGAGACCGCACATCCACTAGCGCAGTGTCATTTTTGTCTATTGCACGTTTAACATCAAAAAGATACGCCCTTAATCCCTCATCGGGTGGCTGTGCAACATATGTAGTTGAGGAGATCTTTGGCTCGTCTGTTGTGTATGGTTTTTTTTCGAGCTCCCATTTTTTTCTTCCACCATTCATTATCTTTACATTTTTGTGTCCGTAATACTTGAAGACCCAGAATACAAACGCGGCAAACCAGTTGTTAAAGTCACCGTAGAGCATCACTTGGCTGTCTGCTGTAATGCCGTTTTTTGACATCAAAGTCTCAAATTGCTTTTTGTCTATTATGTCACGAGTGATTGGGTCGTTTATGTCTCGCTTCCACCAAATCAGACTTGCTCCGTTGATGTGACCCTTTCTGTATCCGTTTTCAGGGTCATAGTCAACTTCAACAATTCTGAGACTATCGTTTGGGGGATTCTTTGATGCCCATTCAGTATCAACTAAAACTTCAGGGTAAGCGTAACTCATACCAATCTACAGGGATTTGATTTCCTACTTAATTGTTTTTGTGTGTGACAAAGACATGTTTTTTAAACAAAACCATAGAAAGAGTGGTTGATTGAAGCTAAGTCGCGTTGCCATAGTAAGCAAGTTTGGTTCTGAAGTAGCTGAAACTGCAGCAAAAAAGGTTGCAAAAAAGTTTCTTGCCATCAAGTCCGAGGTATTCACAGTTGCTCCAGTAGTAGTAGATGGTGCAAAAAAAGTAGAAGTTACCGACGAGCTCGGTGGTAAAAAATTAGACTTGGTCATCACGCTTGGTGGCGACGGTACAACACTGCGAACTTTTAGGAGCCTGACAACTGAGACTCCGCTATTGTCCATCAATGTTGGGGGAAACAAAGGCATCCTCTCCGAGATAACGCTAGACAAAATTGATCACGCCATAGCTGACATTAAGGCAAACAAGGTCTGGCTTGATAAAAGAACTCGCGTTGTTGCCTCCGTAGGCGGAGAGGAGTTCCCGGCAGCGCTAAATGAGATTTACATTCTCAGACAAAACCTCACAAAGACAGCCGAGTTTGAGATCAAATTCCAAAATGATATAGTAAAACGCAAGATGGACGGCGTTATGATTTCAACGCCAAGCGGTTCGACTGGTCACTCTTTCTCCCTTGGCGGCCCAATACTTCATGAAAGCCTAGATGTTTTGATAATTACCCCAGTTGCTCCAGTTCGACTACTACCGTCAATTGTGGTGCCAGACGAAAAGATTCAGGTGATTTGCAATCATGACACGAACATTGTCATGGATGCACAGGTAGTCAAGACAGCCGGCTTTGAAGAACCAGTTGTGATCAAAAAACACAAAACCCAAGCAGTCTTTGTGAGATTCAAAAAACAGGGACTGCGACAGATGAGCAGGCTTGGCTTTTAGGGTTTATGACGCAAGCGCGTTTTATGCGGGAATTCCCTTTGCATCAGCTGAGCAAGGGTACATCACGTCGCTTGTTTTTGAAGAGATACAGCACATCAAAAAAAACCAGGGTGCACTTGATGTGTTGCTTCAAACAAACCGACTAAAGATACAAGACCCCGAGCCATCCAGTATCGATTCTGTAACTGAATCTGCAAAAAAGACAGGCGACTTTCAAAAATTATCAAAGGCAGACATGTCTGCAGTTGCCTTGTGTTACCAGCTAAAAGGCCAGCTAATAACAGACGACTTTGCAATATCAAATCTTGCAAAAAACTTGCATCTTGAGGTATATTCTATTATGACAAAGGGAATAAGGACCGTTGGAAGGTGGAATTATTACTGCCCTGCCTGCAAAAAAGAATTCTCGGCTCTGATAAACTGCCCAATTTGTGGAAATAAGCTAAACCGAAAACTACTCAAGCCCAAGTCTTCGTGAATGCCAGTCAATAAACGAGCCATCGTATAGCCTGACTCTCTCAAAGCCAGCAATCTTTAGCTGCAAAAAAAGACTTGAGGCCCTATGGCCGTGCATACAATAACATATCACCTCATCATCTTTGGGGATTTGTTTTTGAGCAAAAAGATTTTGAAGTGATTCTTTTTTGTCAAACAAAAATCCGTCTTGCCCCACGCCGTCAGTAAAGGGGCAAAGCGTCGAGTGAGGTATGTGTCCACCAAAATATTCCTGTGGGGTTCGTGCGTCCAGTATTGTTGTCTTGCCCAGCAAGCCATTTAGCTCGTCGGCTTGTATTCGCATTTCCGATTTTATTTTTGGGGTAAATTGTGTTTGAGGTAGCTTTTTTTGTGATCTTGTGATGGCAAGACCAAGGCTTTGCCATGTGTTTATTCCAATATCAAGAATCTTGGTGTTTTCATGGCCAAGATACGCAAGCGTCCACGCAACTCGCGCAATCGAAGGATCCATTGATTCCCCGGTCACGACTACAGTTTTTGTATGGTCTATTCCAATTGTGCCGAGAAGCTGAGCGGCGCTTTGCGGGTCGGGGGCAAGATGTGCGCCATGCTCACTCACGTGGATTAGCTGATCAACTACAAGCGAAACAGAGTTTGGAATGTGTCCATACATGTATGCTACTTTGGGTCGCGTATCCACAATTACAATATCTGCGTCGGTGAGGCGTTCATTTAACCACTGGTAAGAAACTAACATGATTACTCAGCTACAGCTCAAGTGTTCTTTGATTTGATTGTTTTTTTAGCTTGCTTTCAAATTCAAGCATTTGTTTTATTTTTTTGGCGCGTGCCTCTCCAAGTCCTTCCACTTTTGCAAGCTCTGCAAGTGAGGCGCTGAGCATGCGTGACGGAGAGCCAAATCGCTCAAGCATCCGTGTTGCAAGTTTTTCTCCAATTCCCGGAAGGCTGCACAAAACGGAAAGTTGCTGCCTTTGCAGGTTATCTGATTTTTTTATTTTTTTAAGGTACGGGCCTTTTGTTATTTCTTTTCGTGAGCACATTGAAACAAGGAGTTTTGCTGTGTGGGCAGCACTTGGCGTTGGAACTATGGGAATTTTAAAATCAATTGCAATGGAAGAAAGCGCCCCATAGAACACAAATGGGTTTTCCACTATTTGCTCGAGTTCGTCTACATTTCCCTCCATAAGAATAATTGGGTGCGCAAAGTGCTCTCGCAGTCTGTCGCACTGGTCAAATAACCTGCCGTCAAATATTGAAGAGATTAGGTCAGAGATGCTTTTTCGCTCCACAACGGTTTCTGGTGCGACAATATAATCCCCGATTGGGAGTGTCTTTATTTCCAAGTTGATACCGACGGCTTTGAGCAGGTCTGGTATGCCGCTTTTTCTCTCCCTTTCATCAACAACTATGCGGAGATTCTCAATATTCATCCGATTTAGGATCTGCTTTGATTGGTGAACTACCACTCGACAAAGCTCGTGGTTTCCTGCTTCCTTGATCTCGATATGATCTCCACAGGCGTAACTTCCCGCAATTCCTGCGGTAGTTGATGTGTAATTCCAAAAATATCTAATCCTTTTTTCAAAATGTTGATTGCTGCATTGTAGTCTCTGTCCAGAACAAAACCACACACACGACATCTGTGAATTCTAACAGCTAAGGATTTTGGTATCATGTTACCACATCTCGAACAATCTATTGTAGTATTTCTTGCATGAACACCGATCATTATTGTCTTATAGTCCAGCATATTTCCAAATATGCCCCATCCAGAATCCAGAACGTTTCGTGCCATTTTGTGATTCTTTACCATGTTGAGCTTTTGCAGCCTTTCTAAAAATACCACATCGTACTTTTTTGCATATTGTGTTGAGAGTTTATGCAGAAAATCCTTTCTTTTGTTTTTGATTCTTTCATGGATTATCTGGTAGAATCTGGTTGCTTTTTTGTGATTTTTTGAACCCTTTTGCCTTCGTGATATTTTTCTCTGGGCTCTTACCAATGGCTGTAGCATTTTGGAATAGTTCAGGGGGTTTGGAGTCACAAATCCGTCAGAATCATATGCGAAATTTTTGATGCCGACATCTATTCCAATTGATTTTTGAAGTGATATTTTTGGTAATATCGCATCCACATCTACAATCACACACGCGTGCCATTTTCCCGTCTTTGATCTTGATATTGTGACTTGTTTGATGACATTATTTTCTGGAATGTTTTGGTGTTGTATTATTTTGATTTTGCTAATTTTTGAGAGATGTAAAAAGCCGTCCCTGATGTCAAATCCAGACTGGTTGTATGTGAAGGTGCGGTATTCTGAGAATCTGGCAAACCTCAGATCACCGGCATGGTGTCCGTTTTTTCGTAGTCGTATCAATGCCTTTTGTGCGCCGTCAATCTGCACTGCCACCATCTGTAGCATCTTGGAGTGGTGTGAATACAGCCACTTTTCCGATTCTTTTAATTCCGTCAGAAAATAACACAGGTCGTTTCGGCTCTGAAATCCCTCGGAATGAATTTTTTCGATCATTTTGTTGTAGGTCCACCTGCAAGCGCCAAGTGTGTGGTGCAGTTTTTCTATCTGTACTTGATTTGGGTATAGACGAAACTTGAAGGTTCTTTGCAACGATTGTTGTATGGTGTTTTGCCTAAAAGCCATTTTGGTAGTCTTGGTATTTACTTGCTGTCAACAGCTCGCTTTCATCCCGGCCCTAAAGGGTTTAGGATTTCCCGCTCGCATTTGTAAAATTTTGTTGTGGGCTGGGTTTTTGCGTGCCACGTATCATTTCATTTATTTTTGTTTCCTGTTCCTTGATACTTTCTTTGACTCGTGTTTCCTGTTTTGCCAAAACCGTTACCCTCGTATTTGCAAGCTCCTTTTTTTCCTCAAGTTCTGCAATAAGGTTTGCCTTTGTTGATTTTATCAAGACGGAACCGGCGTGTTTGTAGACAGGATCGGTGTCTGCTGCTTTTTTTAGTTCTTCTAGTGCCCTGTCCGCCTCCATCTGTTCTACATCAAGTTGCTGTTTTTGAGCCATGATTGATTGAAGGTTTTGCTGGGACTGTTGCAGCTTCATTAGCTGCTCTTGAAGCCATGGAGGAATTTGTTGCCCAGAAGACATACAGAACAGCTTGCCAGCTTTTCTTATATCTTTAACGATTCGACTGAATCGGAGCTTGCCTGTATTAGTCGTAAAGTAGAGTTGATGTTTGCACGCATCTGGGAAAGCTCAGCAGCTTGGATTGATATGTTGATGTGATTTTTCTTCAAAGAGACTTGAGTCTTAGTTGGGTTTTCTGGATAAAACTTGTTATCCACGTTTATAGAGTCAAAAATTGCTTTTGTCTTGTCTTTTGCATTCACTGAAATGTTAGCGCTAAAGGTTAACATCGTAGGCCGTTCCAGCAATCTTTAATCCACATTTTTTGCATCGCCAGATTCCTACTGCTTGCCTTCCGAACTGACGTGAGCCACACTCTGGACATTTTCTTTTTGTCTTTAGGATTGAATGGACTTGAGAAAACTTTTTTCTGTGCTTTATTCCGTATTTTTGTCCAAGACCAACTAATGATGCACCTTTTTTGAGCATTTACTTTCTACCTGCCTGTTTTAGGAGCTCCCTTATTTTTGCTGCGGCCGAAATTGAGAGTTGTGAGCATTTTACCAACTGTTCAACGGTAAATCCGTCATTTCCACCCTTTTGAACTGCGCAGATGTTTCCATCAGAGTTTGTAGTAATAGTTATTCTTGCATCCATACAACCCCATTCGTCCGCATTAGGATCAACGATGATTTGGTCGCCTATTTTTCCCATTGTTACAGATACAGGAATTGTAGTGATTGGCGGTTCTGAGAACTCTCCTTCCACTAAGGTTGGCACGTCGTTTTTTAGCTCGTATTTTGGCACCCTACATGTCAAGAGACTTGCAACAGAGGCATAAGAACACGCATCAAAAAGATTTCCATCATAATCAGTTACGCTGTTGTCGACAAAAAGACCGATTACAGACTTGTCTTTTTGCAATACAAGTTTTGTCAGATCAATCATGCTGCTTTCCCGTATTCCCCTGTCGACTACACGTGCCAACTCAATTACCTCTTCGTTTGGTGGGCCCGGCTCCGCGTTAGGATCAGAAAGTGGCAGGATCTCCGCAGTACAGATGAAAATGCCCCTATCACCTAAATCAGGAAACGGTTTGTCTGGTTGAATCTTGACTCCAGTTACTACTTCGGTATCTCCAAGCCTTACTCTAGCAGAGCCCTCTGCCTTTGGGATTACTCCTGTGTCAATAACAAGCGGACGCGACTCGTCTAGTGCCCTTCCATCTACCCTTTGACCGTCTTTGAGGAGTGAAAGAATTTTTTTCTTTTTTAGTTGATCAATTATTGTAACGTTCATTGTGTGCTATCTCCAAAAAATTTTTCTCGTAGCGCCTTCTTTTGGAATTCATAGACAAGCTTGCATCCGTTGATTCCGGTGTTGATGCATTTTTCGTATTCCTGAGGAGTCAAGACCCCGTCAAGCTGGACTAGTGTTACTTTGCCCAGGTTTGGCATGTATGCAACTGGCATGTCAGCCTGTCCTTCCTGATCTTCTTCATTATTGATATCTAAAACTATGGTATCGGCAACCTTGCCTGCCGCACATGCAGAAACCATATCCCTCATCGGAATCCCGGCGTCAGCTAAGGCAACTGCTGCAGCATCCAAGGCCGCACATCTGGAGCCGCCATCTGCTTGGAGAACTTCAATAAAGACGTCAACTACAGTTCTTGGAAAATTCTCAAGCATTACTGCTGGCTCTAGGGCCTCCTTGATTACTTTGGAAATCTCAATCTCCCTTCTTGATGGGGCTGGGTTTTTTCTTTCGCCAACGGAAAATGGCTGCATGTGGTATCTGCAGCGCAGGATTCCCCTGTCGGTATTTGCCAAGTGTTTTGGGTGGACGTCGCGTGGGCCAAAAACGCCAGCTAGGATTTTGTTTTCGCCAAATTCAATGTATGCAGAACCGTTTGCATTCTTTAGAACGCCCGCTTTGATCATAATTCTGCGTGGCTCGTCGATGCTTCTTCCATCGCATCTGATTCCTTTATCACTTAGTAATACGATATCTGTTTTCCTTACACCCATTTTTTATTCACTGTTTGATCCTAACATTTCTT
This sequence comes from Candidatus Nitrosotenuis sp., assembly GCA_036396715.1. Taxonomy (GTDB): domain Archaea; phylum Thermoproteota; class Nitrososphaeria; order Nitrososphaerales; family Nitrosopumilaceae; genus Nitrosotenuis. The sequence goes on along the minus strand of DASWKH010000079.1, from coordinate 12,128 downwards.
GTATTTTTTCAGTCAAATTTGGAACGTGTGCTTGTTCTTCGACTGTTTTTATGGCGTCAAGGGCCTTTAATAATCCCTCGGCTTCCTCGCAAGAAACGACGACGTATCCGTTTTGTCCAATTGTAATTTGCGCCTTTGTGGCACCTTCTATTGTTTGAATCATAGAGCCGCGTTTTCCAATTAGTCGCGGAACCTTTGTTGGTGAAATCTTGATTAGCTCGCCATCATCTATTTTGCCCAAGTCCCTATCAGCTATTGTAATTAGCGGGTCTCTGGATCTGTCGGAATTTGCAACACGGGCTGCAATCAGATCCCCCCTCTTTAGTCGCGATGTCAGCTCGTCCACTTTGGGATTAAAGTCCCTCCCAAAGACATCTTGGGCAGGCAGTATTCCAGGATAACACGCGTTGATATCAAGCTCCCAAGAAAGAGAGGTGTGTGATTTTACCATACCAATAATGAAATCATCAATTCGCGGCACATAAATGCCGGTAAGCGGAATGACTCTAACTCCGCTGTCATAAATTTCAGAAATTCCCACAGTCGTTGCAATAATTTTATCCCCAAAAAGATGAACGTTTTCTTCAGCCCGGTACGGCCCAGTCGTTATTACGTCTCCAGGTATGACGTATTTTCGTTGTATATCATCCATTACTTGACCATCTCCACGGTAGCACTGCCCTTTGTTATGGAGCCGAGTCTGTCAATCACGTTTGCCCTTGCCCCAGCAGGTATTTCTAGTATTGCTTTAAGTGATCCGTTGTTTTGCCATTCTTCTTTTTTTAGAGTGCCGTTGGATTTTAAAACAGAATATGATTGTGCTGCATATTGCGCAGGGACTGTAATTTCAAGTAGCATGTTTTCTGACTTTAGTGGAATTATTGTACGCAGTTTTTCAACAACATCCCTTGCTTGCTCCTCAGTGTTTTTGAATGGATCTATTGAGATACGGGCTTGCTCTAAGGCTTGCTCTATTCTTAGTGGTGGGTGTGGCAGGTGTGATCTCGGATCAACAAATGTTTTTGCGACATAGTTAATGATTTGTTTTCTTTTTTCGGAAGTCATTTTTCTGCGCTGATCAGTAGTTAGGTTAAGATCCCCTTTTTTGAGAATCTGTTCAATTATCACATTTGTGTCCTGGGTATTGAAGGCCTTGAGCAGTTTTTCTGTTGATGCCCTCGTTCCCTTATTAGAGTCCGTGTATACTTCGTCTGAAACAAGGACTGAAGAGACATCTTTTCTTTTGCCCATCTTGTATTCCAGTGCCGGGTCAGGTTTGACTAGAATCTCGAATTTTTCCCCCGCAACCGAATGCCTAATTACCGTAACGTCTGTCATGGATTTGATAACGAAATCTAAGTATTTATCTCATGTCAGAAAACTCGCTAGATTTTTATGTGGATTTGGAAAAATTTTTCTAAGATTTGCCTTCTTTGGAGATAATTTCACAAGACAAACAGCGCATGTCAGTCAAGCTGAAAGGAGTTCCCTTGCAGTATGCAAATGCGCTAAGGAGGGTTTGCCTAAACGGCGTTCCAGTCTTTGCCATAGACACAGTAGACGTCATTGAAAACTCTTCAGTAATGTCAGACGAGGTAGTTGCCCACAGACTTGGCCTAATACCAATAAAGACAGACCTAAAGCGCTTCAATGAGCCGGCCAAGTGTCCCTGCCAAAGCAAGACTGGCTGTTCTAATTGTCGCGTAATGCTAGTAATCGATTCTGGGGATACGGATACGACAAGGACTGTCACATCAGCTGAATTTAGTTCAGAAGACGAGACTGTAAAGCCAGTCTCAGACAAGATTCCAATTGTACAAGTTGCGCCGGGTCAAAAACTAAAGCTAGAAGCATATGCAAGACTTGGTCGTGGATCGGATCATGCAAAGTGGAATTCTGCAAACATTTCCGTTCTAACCCATACAGACAAGCAAGATGAGTACGTTCTAACTGTAGAAAGTACAGGCGCGCTAAGCCCAGAACAAATCATCACAACTGGCATAGATGAACTTGCTGGAAGACTAGAAGAGTTCAGGCAAGTAGTTGCCGAGCTAAAATCATAATAATATATTTGGGTTGTTAAAGGGCATTAATTATGACCAATCAGTTAGTTATCGGCCTAGTAAAGGAGCTCAAGATAGCTTCGTCCAAAAACAAGGCGCCAATCTGGTCAAGGCTTGCTCAAATGGCCCAAAAGCCAGGGGCTGCGCGACGAATAGTAAATGTCGGCAAGCTAAACGATGTAACTGGCGATAATGACGTAATTGTTGTCCCAGGCAAGGTTTTGGGCACTGGAGATATTTCTCATAAAATCACGCTTTGCTCATTTTCAATTTCAACTAGCGCTGCAAAAAAAATTACAACTGCTGGCGGCAAAATAATCAATCATTCCGAAATGATTTCCAAATTCCCAACAGGAAAAGGCGTGAAAATTATTGGATAATGCTCAGTTGATCGTAGTAGATGGAACAGATCACCTTGCAGGCAGACTAAGCTCAAACGTAGCAAAAATGCTGCTAAAAGGAAACCGTGTAATAGTTGTAAATTGTGAAAAAATAATGATTAGCGGAAGCAAAAGCAATATCGTTAAAAATTACAAGGCCTTTTTGGAAGTCGCCAGCATTCTACATCCAGAACATGGCCCGTACCACCCAAGAAGGCCAGACACAATGATTGAAAGAATGGTCCGTGGCATGCTTCCAAGAAAAAAACCATCAGGCCAAGCAGCTCTCAAACGCCTGCGCACACACATTGGCGTCCCAAGCCAGTTTAGATCATCAAAGAAAATAATTTTGGATAAGGCAAAGATTACCAGATCATCTGCTAACTACACTACCATGGCAGAACTTTCAAGAGAGGTAGGCAACTGGCAATGATCCCAAAGACAGAGATTTATTTTGCAACAAGAAAGACGTCAAAGGCGCACGTCTACATCACAAAGGGTTCTGGTAGGGTCAGAGTAAACAACACCCCTGCAGAGATGATAGGACAGGAGACTGCACGCGAAGTAATTCTCAGCCCCCTTGAGATTGCCGGCGATTTGAGAAAAAAAGTCGACATTTCGGTTCGCGTCAAAGGCGGGGGCTTTATGGGCCAGGCGTATGCAGCTGCAACTGCGATTTCAAGGGCTTTGACTGGATGGACCAAGTCCAAAAAGGATCCAAAGGATCACCCACTACCAAAACAAGCCCGGACCGATTTGCGAAAAAGAATAAACGATTTTGATAAACACCTTCTAAGCGGTGACGCCAGAAGAAAGGAACCAAAGAAGTTTGGTGGCCCTGGCGCAAGAAGAAGAAAGCAAAAGTCATACCGATAATTGAAAGCAGTAATCTTAGCAGGTGGTAGAGGAACTCGCGCAAAGCCATTTACTGATTATTTTCCAAAAGCCATGATTCCAGTAGATGGGAAGCCGCTAATTAGCCACGTTGTAGACTATCTGTCTTCTTTTAAGATCATATCTGAAATCGTCATAGTTGCAGACATTTCAGGCCTTGGAGGACAGATAAAACACTATTTTGCAAAAATGGGCCCCAAAAAAATCACGTTTTTGCAGGATTCCGCAAGTGGAACTGCCGGCGATTTGCTACATTTACGAAACATAGTAAAAAATGAGCCGTTTGTGTTGTGGTTTGTAGATAATCTGGGCGCAATTAACTTGAAAAAAATGCACCAAAACTTTGTCCGACAAAACAGTATTGCTTGTATCGCTACAAGGCAGTTTAGAAAAGAAGAGACCGGTTTTGCAAAGGTCAGAAAAAGCAAGGTAATGGAGTTTATTGAAAAGCCGCTAGTAAGACTACCAGATTGCGAGTGCACTGGAATCTATATTTTGAGTGGCAAAATACTAGGCCTCATAAATAAATCAAAATCAAAAAGGGATCTAAATCTGTCCTATGATGTCCTGCAGGGGCTTTCAAAAAAGGGACTAGTTAGCTCATTTGACATAGGAAAAATCCTGTGGATGGATGTAGAGTCACCAACAGTTCTTGAGCGAAAAACCGACACTGTCAAAAAAATAATTAGCCAAATGAGTCACAGCGCGTGAGCTTTTTCAAAAGCGTCGATTTTGTCTTGGTGTAAAAGTGTTACTGCGATGTCATCTAGCCCTTCAAGAAGTGTTTTCTTTCTGCCCTCATCTATTGAAAATGAAACTGTCTTGTTATCATATTTGATGGTCTGAGTAACCAAATCAACCTCAATGACAGAACTTGTTTGTGCAAGTTCGGCCACTGTTCCTTTGCTAATTGTTATTGGCAAAATTCCATTTTTAAAACAGTTATTGTAGAAGATGTCTGCAAACGACGGTGCAATTACTACATCAAAGCCATAGTCCTTTAGCGCCCATGCGGCATGCTCTCTGCTTGAGCCGCAGCCAAAGTTTTCTCCAACAATCAAAATGTGTGAAGAAGTGTATTTGGGGTCGTTTAGAACAAAGCCCTCATTTGCGTGTCCATCTGGCTCAAACCTCCAATCATAAAAGAGAAACTTGCCAAATCCGGTTCTCTGCACTAGTTTGAGAAATTGTTTTGGTACAATTTGATCGGTGTCAACGTTTGGCCTATCAAGTGGCGTTCCAATGCTTATGACGCGGTTGAATTTTTCCATTATGCCCACTCGCGAACATCGACAAAGTGTCCAGTAATTGCTGCCGCTGCAGCCATTATCGGACTTACCAAGTGCGTCCTTCCTCCGGCGCCCTGCCGTCCCTCAAAGTTTCTGTTCGAGGTGCTTGCACATCTCTCACCTCTTGCCAAGATGTCTGGGTTCATTCCAAGACACATGCTGCATCCAGATTCTCGCCACTCAAAATTAGCATCCTTAAAGATTTTATCTAGCCCAAGATCCTCTGCTTTTCTTTTGACTTGTTGTGATCCCGGCACTACCATTGCCCGAACGGTTGGAGCGACCTTTCTTCCCTTGATTATGCTTGCCGCCTCAATTAGATCCTGCAGCCTTGCATTTGTGCAGGACCCAATAAAGACCCGGTCAATTTTGATGTCGGTAATCGGCGTACCGGCCTTTAGGTCCATGTACTCTAGTGCTTTTTTAGCTGCAGTTTCTTGGCTCTTGTCCCCCTTTGCAAACTCTTGCGGATCTGGAATAGATTCTGTGACATCAGCAGTCATTGCAGGATTTGTGCCCCAGCTTACCTGCGGTGCAATATCAGATGCGTTTAGTGTAAAGGATTTGTCAAATTTAGCGCCCTCATCGGTTTTGAGATTTTTTCTCCAGTAGTCCACAAGTTCATCGTAGTTTTTTGGGACATATTTTTTTCCCCGAAGATAGTCAAAGGTCTTCTCATCTGGTGCAACAAGACCTGCTCTAGCACCTGCCTCAATTGACATATTACATATTGTCATTCTTTCATCCATGGAGAGTCCCGATATCGTCTGGCCCCGATACTCTATTACCGTTCCCGCCCCCCCACCAGTTCCTATTTTTTTTATTATCGACAAAATGATGTCTTTTGCAGTGATTGTGTGAGTGTTTTTTCTTTTTCCCTCCACTTTGATTTCAAATGTCTTTGGCTTGTCTAAGACAAGGCATTGGGTCGCCAAGACATGTTCTACGTCACTTGTACCAATACCCAATGCAAAGGCTCCAAACGCGCCGTGTGTTGAGGTATGGCTGTCCCCACACACAATTGTCGAGCCCGGAAGCGTAATTCCAAGCTCAGGCCCGATTACGTGAACTATTCCCTGGTGTGGGCTGTGCAAGTCAAATAATTCTATTCCAAAGTCCTTGCAGTTTTTTTCAAGTGCTTGTATTTGTATTGCAGAAATTTGGTCTATGATTGGAAGCGATCTATTGGTGGTAGGAACGTTGTGGTCCATGGTGGCAAATGTAAGGTCTGGCCTGCGTACCGTTCTTTTGTTTATTCTCAGCCCGTCAAATGCCTGCGGAGAGGTAACTTCGTGCACCAAATGTCTGTCAATGTAGATTAGCGTGCGTCCGGCAATCTCAGTAACCGTGTGCTGATCCCAGATTTTTTCAAAGAGCGTTTTTGCCATGTATGATCAAGTTTTGTGTCAGCGCGATATAAATTCTAGAAATTGTTTTGAGGTTCAGTCTGGCTTGTACTTGAAGAGCCCGCCTGCGGCAATTATTTTTGATGCTATCTCTGAGAATGGCTTCATCTTGTAGACCTCGTTTTTTGTAATGTTTTTTATCTCGTTTTTTTCCACATTTACCTCGATTTGGTCACCATCAGATATTTTTTGGTAGGTTTGCTCATCTATCTCAATTGGAAGCAAGAACGCCCCATCTACGGAATTGCGATAAAATATTCTTGCAAATGAAAGAGCAAGAACTCCCATTATGCCGCAATGGCTTAGCGCTATTGGCGCGTGTTCACGAGACGAGCCGCAGCCGAAATTCTTTCCTGCAACGATAAAGTCGCCTTTTTTTACCCTTGCGTGGAAGTTCGGATCCATCCCCTCCATCGCATGTTTTGCAATTTCGTCATAATCGTGTAATTTCAGATATTGTCCGGGAAGAATAACATCGGTATCGATGTTGTCTTTTTCGTACTTGATTACTTTGCCTGCCATCATAGATCACGCGGGTCTGTAATTTTTCCAGTTACTGCGGATGCTGCTGCAACAAGTGGCGATGCAAGGTATGTCTTTGACTCTATGTGCCCCATCCTTCCAGGAAAGTTTCGATTCGTGGTGCTAATGCAGACTTCGTCTTTTGCAAGCACTCCCATATGTGCACCACAACATGCTCCGCAAGTTGGTGGACCGACTGTCGCTCCCGCATCTAGGAATATCTTGAGAAGGCCGTTTTCCATCGCTCTTTTGTATATTGATATGGCAGCAGGCAAGACCTCTGTTCTTATTTTGACCTTTCTTCCTTTGAGAATTTTTGCAACTGCCTCCAAGTCTTCGTATTTAGCACCAGTGCAAGAGCCGATGTATGATTTGTCAAGCTCTACTCCGGCAACGTCACGGACTATTGCGATGTTTTCTGGCGAGTATGGCTTTGCAACAAGTGGTTCTAGCTCCGAGGCCTCATACTCGTACATCTTTGCATACTGCGCGTCTTTGTCACCGTATGTCGGAGAATAGTTTTTGGCTCCGCGCATTGCAAGATAGTCAAAGAGTTTTTGATCAGGCTCTATTATTCCGTTTTTTGCACCCGCCTCTGTAGTCATGTTGGTAAGTGTCAGTCTTGATTCCACAGACATATCTGAAACCCCGGTGCCTCCAAACTGCATCGCAGCGTATGCTGCTCCGTCGGTTCCAATATCGCCAATAATTTTTAGAATTAAATCCTTTGCCATGACATTTTCTGGAAGCTTGCCATTTATCTTAAAGTACAGAGTTTCTGGAACTTTAAACCAAATTTTTCCATTAAGCAAAACATATGCTACGTCTGTATGACCAAGGCCGCAAGCAAATGCGCCTAATGCCCCTGTTGTGTTTGTGTGTGAATCCCCGCCAATATACACCTCTCCTGGAAGTACCAATGCCTCCTCATGAGACAATGTATGGCAAATTCCGTACTGCCCCATTCCGTACTTGAAGTGTTTTTCTATTCCGTACTGTTTTGTGAAGTTTGATAATTTTACAATGTTTTCTGCTGAGATTTTATCTGCAGATGGGACAAAGTGATCCTCAGCTACCCAAATTTTTGATGAATCCCAGAGCCTATCTACGCTGATTCCTTCTTTTTTGAGCTTTTCAAATACCTTGATTACTCCTGGGCCCGATACATCGTGAATCATCGCCTTGTCCACGTTGGCAAATATAATATCGTCTGGAGCTACCTGCGACTTTCCTGATGCCCTTGCAAGGATCTTTTCTGTAATATTCACAGGAGATGAAGGAGCCAGTTTAGATTAAAAGCTTTGTCGCGAAGAGTAAAAAATACCACCAACACAAAGTGTTGTATGACTCTGAGTGTAATTCCAATTAGAGTGGAAAAAAAGCAAACGAGTTTTGATCTTTACCAGAGCATAGTTGGTTCCCTTGGCAATGTAATTTTAGAAAATGGGGACGTACTGGTAGTATCAAGCAAATACATTTCAAACTCGCAAAACCGACTAATAGATTTAGAAAAAGTAAGGCCGTCCACTGACGCTTTGGTCTTATCAAAAAAATATCAGCTGGGCTCCAAGTTTTCTGAGGTGATTTTGCGCGAATCAGATTCAATATTTGGAGGAATTGCGGGGTTTGTCCTCACATCCTCAGATAATGTACTTGCCCCAAACGCAGGAATAGACAAATCAAATGTCAGAAAAGGCACAGTCATTTTGTATCCTGATAATCCCTACCTGATTGCAGAACAGCTGCGCAGAAAAATTCTCCTAAATCTCGGAGTTAGTGTTGGTGTGATAATAGTGGACAGTAGGCTCATGCCGACCAGAGTTGGCACAAGCGGTGTAGCTATTGCGTGTGCAGGCCTTGAGCCAGTCCAAGACATGAGGGCTCAAAAGGATTTGGATGGAAACCCACTCAAAGTTACCCTGCAGGCAACTGCAGATAACCTAGCTACAATTGCAAATCACAAAATGGGGGAGGGCTCCGAGTCAACACCGATTGCAATAGTAAAGAATTCTGGGGCAAGACTTACTGCCAGAAAAATAAGTCCCACCGAGATGGCCATCTCATCGGATCTGTGCGTTTATGTCCGCGGATTTCAAGAAAAAAAGTAATGTTTGTTGTAAAAATAAAATCATTCGTTTAAATAATAGCAATTTTGACGTCAGTTGATAGAACATTGATGCAAGAGTTTCTAACGAGATACCCAAAGACAATCTCGTTTCACGATGGCAAAAAACACACCATAAGTATCGACACGAAGGGAGTCGAGCAGCTAACAGTCATTGTTAAAAAAAGCGTAGAAGACTTGCTCAAAATTTTAGCAAACGAGGGATTTACCAAAGTCAAATTTGAGCACAAGCAAGAATCCCAAATAGGAGACGGTTTCTCATTAAAGCTCAAAAAGCCATGGGAGATGCACCTGCGATTATTCGACCTAAAAAAAGGAATGGTGGCAATCCAAGCAGAAGTAGAAGTCTCCAGGGATTACCTGCAGCACTTGTTTTGCCAGAGAACCCCAGTCATTTATGAGATCGAAGCCATGCTAAAAAAGCACCAAGTAGAATACAAAGTCTGGAGCGACAAGGTCAAAAACTATGTTCATATGGTTTTTGACAACTACAAAATAAAGCTCACAACGCCAAACATTCCCGTTTTTGCATGGAAGCCCATGCTGTTTGTCATAGGGACAATAGGAATGCTTTACCTGTGGAAATACCTAAACACAATCTAACTCCCACACTCTTGAAACTTTAATTAGAATTTTCTAGTTCAGAATAGTTGTTGAGTGACGGCTACCTTACCGCATCGGTGGATTACTTTGGGGTTTCGCCATGGGAAGCTGAAATAGTATACGAGCTGTTTGCCGAAAGGTTCCGCGTATTACAGACCGAGCTTGAAGAGTCTGATCCAAATTTTGTTAGCGTGCTAAGATTATCAATCCCGCTGGAGTTTAATGAAGAATTTTTCAAGTGGTTTGAGTATCGCAGGTGGGACAAAGTCAAGTTCATGTTCAAGGAGATGAAGAGGCGCCGCGGAAATGACAAAGCGCTGAGAATAGACATCAATTTCCTCGGGATGCCAAAAATAGGATTTACGCTAGACGTACACGAGAGGAGCTGGTTTGATAACGCCCTTGAAAAGCTCGACTTTGTAATAGAATTGCTTCCGTTTCAGCTGAATTCCGTTAACATACCACACGAGATTTCAAAAGTAATTTACAAATTCGATGTCGAGACAAGAAAGTGGAAGCTGAGCACGTTGTTTGCAGACAATAAGAGATTTGCGCTTGTAAATAACACTTGGAAAGTAATCATTTGATGTCTTTTTCTAGCGGCTCTAGCAAAGAATGAAGCTCTTTGTATTTTGCATCCAAAAATTCTAATGACTCTTCGAGTTTTTTTGATTTTCCATATTTGAAGCGAAGCAGCTCACGATGATGCCAGAAATTTTTTCCCTCGCTCAAAGAAAGCGCGGTAAAGTAATCAGGGCCCTTGACATGGTCCGGAATTTTTATGCTGTATGGAAAAAGAAATTCCGCAATAAACCACTCATCGCCGTCAGGATAGTCAGAGCCCGTATCAATATCAAAAAAGATATGCAGCAAGCTTGACTGCATCAGGCCGTCATCAGGGATGGTTGGATGTTTGATGTTTGATTTGCTAAAATCAAGATTCAGGAGGTGGGGCTCAAAATAACCCTTGATTATGGATTTCCGAAATATCTTGTTTGCTTCAGTCAGATTCAATTATAGGGTAAACTTGGAAACCGAGGTTAAATAACTTAGTTTTAGGTTACATCTTCCAGATTCTGGTTTTAGTGATTCTTGGATTTGTGGTTTGGGGGTTTGCTAAATTACTCGTACAACATGGATTTGTTTTTCTTCTTCAAATAAAGCACATTAACACCGTATTTTGATTATAAACCTCAATAAGAAATCCCTGACCACATGAAGCTATCTCGACTTGTGAATATGCCTCTGCTATTTTTCTTATACCTTCAACTGCTTTAACATAATACTCGAAGGCTATATCATCTTGTTTTTGAACCCAACTGATGAATGTTGGTGATAAAAGAACCAACCAGTTGGACATGTTTTATCTCTTTATTACTTCTCTAAGAGTTCCAGAAAGCACAACTGGTTTTGTTTGGCCAGATCTTACGCTAGCCTTGTATGTTTCAACACTTTTAGTGTTTTCATCAGTCCAAACTAGTTTCGTCATAATAACATGTTGTTAAATTATTATTTAAAATATGTTGTTGTTTATCATAGAACACAGATCTAGTTTCTATTAATCTAGGCGTGATATTTGCTTTTAATCCATGTTGGAATTGTCTTATAGCATACCCTTCCATGTATCTAGCTAATATCCGTTTTATACGCACCTACAGCATTTTAAACGGATAAGGAATCCAAAATCTTTGATAAATCCGTTAGTGCTTTGCCTTTTTCGGAAATCACCTGTGACGCAGGCGGATTTTCCAAATAGTTCGGTATTTTGTCCATTATTCTCCTGTCGTATTGGCTTATGATTTCGTTTTTGTAAAATATTCCTATTGGGATTTTTGTGTCCCATTCCAAAGACCTGATGAGTGCCTGGGTTAGTTTTTCGTTGAGCTCGGATTCTTCGTCATAGTGGACGACTGGATCATATTTTGACTCTTCAAGCTTGTAGATTCGTGGCTTGGGCTTTTGTGTTGCCTCGTCCATTCTGTCCATTCCGGAATACCAGTCCCTTGTGTTGATATCATTATACGTAGGGCACGGCTGCAGAACGTCCAAAAAGGCAAGGCCCTTGTGTCGTACAGCGGCAACTATCATGTCCTTTAGGTGCCTTACATCGTAGGCATAACTTCTTGCAACAAACGTAAAGCCGCTTGCGATTGCAAGACCGATTGGGTTTACATTGTAATTGGTGTTTGGACTTGGAAGGGATTTTGTTTTTTCTCCAAGCTTTAGGGTCGGCGAGGCCTGCCCCTTTGTTAGACCATAAACGCCATTGTTGAATATGATGTATGTAAGATCCAGATTTCTTCTTCCGGCTGCAACAAAGTGTCCTGCACCAATTCCAAGCCCATCACCATCCCCACCTGCAGCAATAATTGTCATCTCTGGATTTGCAAGCTTGGCGCCTTGAGCAAACGTCAAGACCCTACCGTGCAGTGTATGCACACCATACACATTGATAAAGTGGGATGTTTTTCCAGAACATCCTATCCCAGAAAATATTGCTGCTTTGTGTCTTGGGATTTGCATTTCGGATAGTGCCATCTGGATTGCATTGACTATCCCGAAATCACCACATCCTGGACACCAATCATTGTGCACTTCGGTCTTGTAATCGCCGAGCTTAAGCGCCATGAGTTAATACCACCCTTTTTTGTGCCTTTTTTTCTATTATCTTTTTTAATGATTCGTAAATTTCAGTTGAGGTCATCGGCCTTCCAGTATATTTGAGAATGTAATAGTCAGCTCCACGCTCTAGGTGTTGTTTTAAGAGCTGACCTAGCTGGGCAGTCTGATTTGCCTCAATGTCAACTATTGTTTTTGCGTCTTTTAGGAGAAATTTGACATAGTCA
>DASWKH010000078.1:0-28485 GCA_036396715.1 Candidatus Nitrosotenuis sp. | reverse complement strand
CACTCAAATGGATATTCACTTGCAAGAAAGGTTTTGCTAAAAAAATATTCCATTAGTGACAAAGTAAGCGGGGTTGGAAAACTTGGGGATGCACTTTTGACACCGACTGAGATTTATGTAAAACCAATCATGGAGATTGTTTTGCGCTGCAAAGTCCACGGCCTTGCAAACATAACAGGTGGTGCGTTTACCAAGCTTTTGAGGCTAAAAAAGACAGGGTTTGTGCTTGATTCTATGCCAGAGCCACCAAAGATAATGCAGCTAATTGAGGATTTGGGAGTAACACAGAGTGAAATGTACAAAACCTTCAACATGGGGATCGGGTTTTGCGTGGTTGCACCAAAGCAAGAAACACAAAGAATCATTTCAATTTGTAAAAAGTACAAGATGAAAAGTCAGGATATTGGCTTCATTTCTGACAGAAAAGGAGTCTATGTCAATTCTAAAAAATTGGCATAATTAGACAAAACCTCTCATCATTTTTAATCATCAACTACCTTATATGACCAAAATGCAAAGCATGTGACTTGGAGGCCCATTTTGTTCAAGTTGTAATTGGAGTATGTATTTTGCTTTTTGCAGCCAAGCTGATGGCTGAGCTGTTTGTTAGACTAAAGCTTCCAATTGTTTTAGGCGAGCTTTTGGCAGGTATGATCATAGGCCCATTTGCAATAGGATCATTGATTGTAATAGAGGGCGAGACGTTGTTGCAGCTTAGCACAGAAGTTAAGATCCTAGGCGAAATAGGCGCAATTGTAATTTTGTTTTTGGCAGGACTTGAGATGACTCCGCGAGAGTTCATCAAAGGCGGTAAGGCGTCATTTACTGTCGGCACGCTCGGAGTAGTTGTGCCATTTGTTGTTGGATTTTTTATCTTTCAGCTGTTTGGGTTCCATGCATACCAGGCAATGCTAGTAGCTACTGCCCTTACTGCAACAAGCATTGCGATTTCCGTGCAGGTGCTAAGTGAGTATGGAAAACTGAAAAGCCCCGAAGCCCGACTTATAATCGGCGCAGCAGTTGTTGACGACATTTTAGCAATTGCTGTCTTGTCAGTCGTAACATCGCTTGGAGTCAGTGGCGAATCAATAGATGTAGTAGATGTGTCATTTACCATCATCAAGGTGCTCGCGTTCTTTGCAGCCATGGCAGTTGCAGCCATATTTTTGGTTCCAAAACTTGTCAATTCCAAACTATGGAAGGCTGGTGGAAGTATTGAGGGCGTGGTTACTGCCGCATTCTTTGGTGCTGCTGGCGTAGCTGCAGTAATTGGGCTTTCGCCAATCCTTGGCGCATTTGTAGTGGGCATGGCACTATCTTCAACTAAGCTCTTTGAAAGAGTGGAACATTATGCCAGCAAGCTTGGCTTGATCTTTGCGCCACTCTTTTTTGCAATAATTGGAGCGCAGGTGGATTTCAGGGGGATAGGAGCAAATCCGGAAATTCTCCTCATTGGTGCAGTCGTAATTGGTGTTGCCGTGGCAACAAAAATGTTCGGATGTGGTCTTCCAGCTTGGCTGTTTCTTAGAAATGGGCCACAAGCAAAAAGAGTTGGAATCGGCATGGTATCGAGAGGCGAGGTAGGCCTCATAGTGGCCGGAGTCGGACTATCAAGTGGCGTTCTCACCTCAAATGTCTATACCACAATAGTACTAATGGTGGCAGTCACTAGCATCATCACGCCTATTTGGTTGAAGATGGAGTACAGAAAAGAGCTTCATAGGAATCCAGAATCGCAGAATTAGATCGAGTTTAGATTTTGTAGAAAAATAATAAATTAGTCCAATAGAGTCGAGCATCATTGGTTGAGGACAAAAACTTTGTTGACATGTGTCCCGTGTGTAAACAAGGTGTTTCAAAGGCAGATATGGATTTTCAAAAAGGAAAGGTGTTTCATGTGCAATGTTTTAAAGAACACGGAGGCTCATTTCCAACACCAAACAGTGAGCTAGCTTATCTTAGTGCAAAAACACGAATCGAACTAGTTCAAACAAAAAACATGATGGCAAGAGCAGGACTAGAAGAACCAAAGACAGCTAAAACTCTTACCAATAAAGCAAGGAAAAAACACACCAAGAAAAACAAAAGAAAAAAGGCCAAAACGGGAAAAATCAAGGCAAAAAAGGCCAAATCAAAAAAAGCCAAAAAAAGACGCTAGAGTCGTTTTTGAAAGAATTTAAGACCACCCACATATTGCAAGTTATTGCAACAAACAAGCACGATTTTTGCCAAGGCCTGCGTAGAGATTTCGCGTGATCTACTTACAATAGACTCTCCTACAAAAAATCAGATAAAAGCACAAATCAAAAAAATCTGCACAAAATATGCACTTGAACGCATTCCACGAAACTATGAGATTTTATCCACGGTAAGCGGCGGAGACTACACGCGGTTGCAGAAAATACTACTAAAAAAACCAATCAAGACAGCATCCGGTGTGGCAGTAATTGCACTCATGCCAATGCCATATGCCTGCCCGCACGGCAGATGCACTTATTGTCCTGGTGGAATAGAGTTCAATTCACCTAACAGCTACACAGGAAACGAACCGGCCACGATAAACGCAATTGAAAGCCAGTACGATCCAAAAAAACAGATTCTCTCAAAGATTGAGAAATTGGTTGCATATGGTCATGACCCCACAAAGATGGAGCTCGTCATAGTTGGAGGAACGTTTCTTTTCATGCCAAAAGATTACCAACAAAATTTCATCAAGTCCTGCTATGATGCACTAAATGGATTTGATTCCCAAGATCTTGAGGAATCTAAGACCAATAACGAAAAAGCACACATTCGAAGTGTAGGATTCACAATTGAGACAAAGCCCGACTATTGCAAACAAGAACATGTGGACTTGATGCTACAGTATGGAGTAACACGGGTTGAAATCGGCGTCCAAACCCTGCAAGAAAACGTGTACAAGATTGTCAACAGGGGCCACACATATTCAGATGTTGTAGAGTCATTTCAGATATCAAAAGATGCAGGATACAAGATTGTCGCACACATGATGCCAGGACTTCCCACAATGAGCCCAGATGGAGACATTGCTGACTTCAAAAAACTCTTCGAAGACGATGACCTCAAGCCGGACATGCTCAAGATTTACCCGTCGCTTGTTCTGCAGCACACGCCGCTATACCAGCAATATCAGCAAGGAGAGTACTTGCCTTATTCTGATGAGGATATGATCAGAGTTCTAACAGAGGTAAAAAAGAACATTCCACGCTGGGTGCGAATCATGCGAGTTCAGCGCGAAATATCACCCCAGGAAATCATTGCTGGCCCCAAGTCCGGCAACCTACGCCAAATAGTGCACAGTAATTTGAAAAAGCAAAACCTGTCCTGTAAGTGCATCAGATGTAGAGAAATCGGGCTGACAAATGAGCCGCAAAAAGAGATTTTCCTGCACCGTAATGAGTATACGTCGTCTGGAGGAGATGAGGTCTTTTTGTCTTATGATGATTCAGACGATAAAATTTACGGCTTTTTGAGATTGAGAAGGCCAAGCCAGATGGCACATAGAAAAGAAGTAACTGGCAACAGCTGTATTGTAAGGGAGCTGCACATCTATGGGAGGTCACTTAAGATTGGCGAGCGCGAGGACGGCCAGATCCAACACTCTGGTCTTGGAAAGAACCTGATGAGCGAAGCTGAAAAAATTGCAAAAGAAGAGTTTGACGCAGAAAAACTTTTGGTGATCAGCGCGGTTGGAACAAGACAGTATTATCACAAGCTTGGTTATTTGTTGGATGGTCCTTATATGGCAAAACTGTTGGTTTAGTGTTACAAGATGTCAGAGGCTGATCAAAAAATTATTGGTAAAGGAACGTGGATTGACAAGCTCGCATACGAGATGATTGAGCGGGAAAAACAGATTGGGCGAGATACCAGTCTTTTACGGGTAGAGTCTGGCCTTGGTGCATCAGGCATACCACATATTGGGAGCCTAGGTGATGCAGTTCGCGCCTATGGTGTCAAGCTGGCCCTAGAAGAGTCTGGTTTTCAGTCCGAACTTATTGCGTATTCGGATGATCTTGACGGCTTGCGAAAGATACCTGAAGGCTTGCCAGAATGGCTTGGCGAACACATTGCAAAACCAGTTTCTCTTATTCCTGATCCTTTTGGCAGCTGTCATAATTCCTACGGAGAGCACATGAGCGGTCTTTTGCTTGATGGTCTCGATAAGCTTGGAATCAAGTACAAATTTCAGCGTGCATTTGATACCTATAGACAGGGACTTCTAAAAAATCAAATTCATACAATTCTTACAAATACAGAAAAAATTGGAAATAAGATTGCGGAGATGGTAGGACAGGAAAAATATCAAAAGTTTTTGCCATACTATCCAGTTTGTGCAAAATGCAACCGCCTCTACACTGCGCAGGCATACGAGTACGATGCGGAAAATATGAAAGTCAAGTACAGATGTTCTAATGCCGAAATTGGCTCGCAGATACTCCAGGGGTGTAGCCATGAGGGAGAAGCAGACATCTCAAAGGACCTTGGAAAGCTTGCTTGGAAAGTAGAGTTTGCGGCAAGGTGGCACGCATTTGATATTAGGTTTGAAGCGTATGGAAAGGACATCATGGACTCAGTCAAGGTAAATGACTGGGTCTCAGACGAGATACTTGGACACCCACACCCACACCACGTAAAATACGAGATGTTTTTGGACAAGGACGGAAAAAAGATTTCCAAGTCTGCCGGAAACGTCGTAACATCCCAAAAATGGTTCAGATACGGCACGCCAAAGTCAATGCTTTTGTTATTGTACAAAAGAATTACTGGCGCAAGGGAGCTTGGATTTGAAGACATCCCGACATTAATGGACGAGTATAATGATCTTGAAGATATTTACTTTGGCAAAATCAAGCTTGACAATGAGGCAAAGACAGTCAAATCAAAGGGGCTCTATGAGTACACGAACTTGCTCAATCCTCCAAAGACCCCTCCAGTTCATGTAAGCTACAGGTTACTAATCGAGCTGTGTCGCATATTCAAAGAAGACAGGATAAATCTAGTAATGAAAAAATTGATTGAGTATAGGGCAATCAAAAATCCAGAACCACATATAGCAGATCTGATCACACTTGCAGGCAATTATGCGGATGATTTTGAAGGAGTAGAGTTGATTCAGATGACGATAGACAACCAAATGAAAAAAGCTCTAAATCAGCTAGTTGAAATTTTATACGCAAATGACGATCCTCAAGACTTGCAGAATAAAATTTACAATGTTGCTAAAGAAAATAACATAGAACCTAGAGAATTTTTCAAGGTATTGTACAGGATCATTCTTTCTGCAAACCAAGGACCAAAAATTGGACCTTTCATAATAGACATTGGAAGAAACAAAGTAGCCGAATTGATTAGCGAGTATCTGTAAAATGGCTCACAGCGAACACAACAGGCCAAAAAAGAGCGGTGCGTTCTTGCTAATTATTTTGGGCGCGTTATTATTCATAATAACTCCTGCTTGGTTTTCGGAGAGCCCAGAGTTTGGTTTGGCACTAATCGTTCTTGGTTTTTTGATAGGCGGACTAGGATTTTATCTCCGCTTTATTCGGAAATGAAAGAAATATCCGTCGTTTCATCTAAGTGGTGTTAGTCATGGGATTTTTTAGAAGAGCAAAAAAAGAAGAAGAGCCTATCGGGCAGGCCAAGGAAGCAGAGCCTGTGCAGATAAAGAGCCCCGAGGAGATACAAAAGGAGCAGATTACAAGCGAGTTAGAGTATCTCCAAGGTGAACTTGGATCAAAGACTGACCACCTAAACTCCATTTCTGAAAAGCTTGCCAAAGTAAAAGAGGAATATGATCATGTTGTCGGTGAGCTGATGTCTGCAAAAAGGGAGCTAAATGAGAAAAAATCAGAGATAGAATCAATCATTGGCCAATATGATGAAAAAAAGACCTTGCTAAGTGAGCTTGAAGGGGCAAACAAAGAGTTGGTTGCCATAAAATCAGAATATGTCAAGTACAAAGCAGAATCTGAGGAGCTGAAAAACAAGATAAAAACGCTCCAATCATCGTACGAGGAAAACAAGCGCGCACATGAAAGTGCAGGACAAAAGATCACAAAGGAGAAAGCCGAACTGGAGTCAGCTAGAAAAGAAATCGAGGAAATACGAAGGGAATACGAATCAAAGAAAAAAGAAATAGAGCTTGCAAAAAAAGAGCTAAAATTCATCGAAGAACAGATGTCAAATGTCGGTGACCGTGCAACGCCAAAAAACATCGTCGCCGCAGCAAGCTCCGTTGTCGCATCACTTAACACTAAGCTTCTTGCCGCCCAAAAAGAGCTCGAAACATTAAAAATTGCGTTGCAGAGGGAGCGAGCAGATCATGCAGAGACAAAAAAGAAGCTTGACGATCTTTCTCAATCTTAAAAGATCTGTTTACTATTTTAGCTTCTTGATGATTTCTTTTTTGATAAACAAAAATTCCTCGTTTGATAGCACACCTTTTTCTTTTAATGACGCAAGTTTTGCAAGTTGTTCTACGATTCCGTCCTTTGGTTCGGAGTTGTTTTGTGATGTGCTTCCAACCCTAGTTACTAGATCCTGATCGTTTGATTTTATTTCAACGCTTTGAGAATCAAATGGCGTAGCATCACCAATCTCTTCTAGAAATGTATTTTCTGAGCATCCAATTACTTGCATGTGTTGGATGAGTTCCTCTCCTGCAAATTCTATGAGGGTCGCCTTTGTTGATCTGTAACCGCATGTGTCGCAGACCACTACAAACATGCCGCTTGCTAGGTTTGGGACAGAGTCATCATTTGTCTTTCTTACATACTCTGCATACCTTGTCTTGCCACATTGGTGGTCGTCTGTCAATAGATGATCCTGGCAGAACTTGAAACCGCAGTAGGCACATTTTGATGGAGTTTTGAGTATTTCCCCACAAAACAGGCATGAATTGGCTTTAGTTCTTGGCTGCGATAGGCTCAATTTCATCTTGAACTTGCCCCTAATTATTAAAAAGCAGTAGCTCATCTTAATTGAAATGCATTGAAAGGATGCTGCAAGACAACGTGTGTTTTTATCTGACAATTACAAAGCCATTACGTATTGTCAGATCGTGTTTTTGTAATGCTGTTTGCCTTCATGATTGTTTTTGTCATGTTGCCATCATTTGCAAGCCAAGACCTTTTCATTCCAAAGTGGTTTTTGGTAGTATACCAATATTTTAAGGACGAGCAAATATCTGCAAAAGAATTTGAAAGTGCCATCACATACTTGCAAAAAGTTGGAGTAATGAGACTATCGACAGACTCGCAGGATGAATCCATTACCAATTTTTTGATTACACATTCCATCATTGAACAAAATTCAGCTGGTCATTCAGAATTCTCAAACTGTATCTCCCATTGGTACATCACCGGATACTTTACACCTGCCGAATCAGACTATGCTGGTAAGGTCATAACAGTAAATGTTGATGGAGCCTCTTATCAGTTCAGAGAGGATTTTGTTACAGAGATCAAAACAGAAGGATGGGGAAAGACACTCTCAGGCAAGTATCTCGGCTGGTTTGATGAATCATTTCACCTAAGTGATTTTCCATTGGATGCCACAGGGAACAACCTTGAATCACACATGATAGCAGTTGACCCATCAATAATTCCTCAAAATTCTCGTGTTATGATCCCGACCCTTCTTTCCCCCTGGAATGAAGTTGTGTTTTTGGCATCCGATATTGGCACATCAATTATTGGAAAACACATCGACGTCTACACAGGTGAGGGAAAAGACGCGCATGAAGAAACATACAGAATTACAGGACATGAAAACATAGTCTGTCTTGAGGTCAAATAGCTTGGCAAATCTAGGCTCCATTATCAAGGTTTTTTCGTTTGTCGTAGTAGGAATTGTAACCATAATTGTAGGCGCCTTTATGCTCAGAGGAACAATGAACCTTTGGGACAAACAAAAAGATTCAGGCGATGAGGACAAATCCTAAGAAGATCACCATCTAAAAATACAGCAACTGCACTATCCATAGCATGGTTGGCCCAAAAGATGGTGGTTTTGGCTTTGATCAGTCAAAAAAATATTCTAGCGTGGACAACCTAGATGAGATTTGCGTACAATGTCAGGCAGGCCAGCATGCAAAGTGCCTTGCAAAATCAAAACAAATCCCAAACTGTGAATGCGAGCATTGCATAATCTTTGGCTAGTTCGTTCTATACCCCTGCCAACCCTCAAAATTTTACAGGACTCAGATTCACTGAATACAATCATGTTTTATCATGTCTCTAACTCCTCTTCATCGCCTGATGATCTCTAATGCTGAGGCAAGATAATAATTGATTGCTAGAGAGATTAAAAATTAGGCAAAACCATTTAGCGAACAGATTATTGCGTCTTCAGAAATTTTGCGTGTGCATAATAGGTATCAAAGGCCTTGCTGTAAATTATCAAAACATTGTGGCTTTCTGTGTCTATTCCTGTAATGTCGTAGTATTGATCACCTTGGGAGGCCTTGAGTCTTCCAAGGTCAATTCCTGTGGCAATTGTTCCATCTTTTGTAAGATACAAGTGTTGATCAATTCCACTTGTTACACCAAATTCTTGCAGTCGCAAAAAGGCCTTGTCGCCAGAAATTATTATTGCTGCCTCTCCTTTTGAGTCATATCCCTTTAGTCCAGAAATTTGAGACAGTTTTACAAGTCTGATTTCGCTTAAGCCAGATTGTTCTTTTATGACATCTGTTTTTTCCGCAATAAAACTCGGGTGATTCCTTGCTTCTTGAAGCAACATTGTAATTGTATGGGACGGCATTTGTTGGACAAGAACTGATCTTTCGCCCTCACTCAGCGATACAAATTTCTCATATGTGAGGCCCACCTGAACCTCCCCTAGTGCACCTGCAATCCTGTCACTTTGGATAGGTTGTATGTATGATGCTTCGACTACGTAATATGTTCCGATTAGAAAGGTTCCAATTATTACCGAGATAGCTACAATTCTGAGCAATTAGACCGCCGTTGCCTCAACTAGTTTTTTTGATTCGTGCTGAACCGCAACTGCAAAAAATATTCCCATCACCATTCCAAACACTACGTGTAATTCAAGCGAGCCAATCATAATCAGCTCCATGCTTACAAGAAGCTGGCTTGCCTCGCCCAATTCAATGGCGCTTGATTGCAAGAGTGGAATTATCAAAAATGTGCTAATTGGCATGAAAAACACCAAAAACACGACTAGCGACGTTACAATTCCGGCAACTGCGCCTTTTTTTAGTGACGAGATTTCCAATAACTTGTGAATGCCTGAGCCAATGCCAAAAATCGTTCCCATCAGGGCGGCTGTGAGCATGTGCAGAACCATTCCAAAGAGGGTCGCATAAATTCCAGCAATTCCAGCTGGAAGCCCAACTACCTTGTAGAATGTGCCCTGGCTTGCCCCCAAGCTTAGATCAATTACAAATATGCTGACAAAAATCGCAAACCCTCCTACTAGTCCTGCAACACATCCGATCTGGACCCTCTTTGTAAAGGAGAGCTGCGAGACAGTGGTGGTCATGTAGATGGCCAGTTTTCACTCTCGAATTTTTTCCAGTTTTCCTTTTTTTCTTTTTTGCTTTTTTCTTTCATGTGGTAATCCTCATACATCATCATTGAGCTAAACAGACCCATTACTGCGCCATATAAAACGTGGAGTACAAGTGAGCCCCATAGGATTGCATCCGATGTATCCACCAACATTTTTGCAATTTGCATGTCTTCCTGTGTTACGGAGCCAGACAGGCCTGAGGCTTGCGCCGACACCATTGGAAACATCACATACACTGTTATTGGCATAAAGAATATTGCATAAACTTGAATTCCCGTTACGGCGCCAGCGATAATTCCTTTTGGAACGCTAGATATGTGCAAGAGTTTGTGGAATGTAGAGCATATGCAAAATATGGCTCCAATTAATGCAGCTGTAAGCATGTGTGCAAAAAATCCAAATGCGATTGCCGCAAGACCATCGAGGCCTACAACCATTCCAACCGCCTTGTAGAATGTGCCAAATGGTACACCAACCTCACTATCTATCCAGAAAAACGAGCTGAAAAGCGCGAATCCGCCCACCAGTCCTGCAACACAGCCAGTCTTGGCCATTTGATAGATTTCTGCACGGCTAACCATACGTACCACCGAAAGGATTTTGTGATTTTGTGCAGAGATTTGTTGCGCTTTTCAACTGAGATATTACGCATCAAACAAATATAACACATATTATGAAAATTATTAAAATTTGTTTAGCTATAATTGTGATAAGAGTAAATTCATTAAAATTTCAAGTATCCGGTCAAAAATAATAAACATGTGTAAAATTACGTTCAAATAATAACAGGATAGTAATTCAAGCAGTGCGAAGGAAACACCGTTCCTAGCCCACCGACCCAGTACAAGCGCATCAGTGTTGTCTTACTTGATACTATCCTGTTTGAAATTTCTTCATAGCGGCCAATAAAGATGATCACGGCTAGCTTGAACGTTTGTGAGATAATAAATGCAAAATCAAACGTATGTTTAGATCGCTACTTATAATTTTCCAGTGTTTTCTGTCTCGTATCAGAAAACGCAATCGCATCTAATCCAAGCAAAAGGCGCAGTTTGTTTGCAGTGGCAGGCCCAAACCCCTCATATCGGTTGTTTGCCATTATGACTGCAAGCGTGATTTTATCCTTGAGATGATTAATCTTTTCTGCCCACCCCTTAAGATCAGTTGTTCTGTCTTGCAAAACTTTGCCAAACTCTTTTTCAGGAATTGATCTGTCCCCGATCACCCTGAGGTACACAAGATCCGAAGTAAGTGGCGCTGTATTTTTTATTCCCTGTACATCACTCCAGACAAGGCAGATTTTTTTGTCAGTCAGATACCTCAATGCATTTTCTGAAAACCAGCTTTGATGCCTTCCCTCTATCACATAGGAAGAATTTTTAAAAAATGATTCCAGATGCTCCAGATTTGGTTTTGCATCCTCAAATGAGAGTGGCGGTGGCAGTTGAACCACTGATAAAAGAAATTTTGAGCCAAGCGGTTTCATTGACTCTAAGAATTGCTCAAGATATGGCGCAAGATTTTGCAACCTATTTTCATGTGTGATTATTTTTGGCATCTTTGCCGTAAACTTGAATTGTGGTGGGGTATCAGAATACCATTTTTTCACAATTTGTAATTGAGGTATGGCGTAAAATGTAGAGTTTACCTCGGTGATATCAAAAATCTCCGAATAATGGTTTAGAAATTTTGAATTTGGCAGGCTTTTTGGGTAAAATGGTCCAACCCATCCGTCATATCCCCAACCCGTGCAGCCAATGCTTAGCTCCAATTAGATCATTTTTTCTTGAAGAACTTACCGAGGTTAATCTTGGCCCCTTGGGATTTTTCTGACTTCTTGCCCAAATTATCCAGATATTCGTAGGTTATCTGCCTTCCATGCCCCACCATGTTTGAGGTTTTTAGTTCTTGTAGCTTGAACCATTTCCCATTTTCGAGCTTTACTAACGCATCGTCTGAGAGTGCAAAGCCGGAGCCCTCATCGTGAAATACCAGCGAGCCCCCTGCCCTCAGCTCAAGCTCGCAGTTGTAGTTTACCGTGCTCCCAAAAATTGTAATGTGTCTTGCCCTGACTTTGATATTGTTAATCAAGTTATTTACGACCACAGTGTCTGCATCTAAAAATACTGTTTCTCTTGCTGTGCCTGCAACGACTTTGCCTTTTGGGGCCCTTAGTTCTGTAAAGTGTTCTTTTGTGATGTATATTCCGACTCGGCCTTGCGGGTCTTGGAGTATTTCTTTTATCCCCAACAAATTCCCAACTATGATGTCACCGTTTTCTGCTATGATTTTTGCCCCGTGCTCTATTGTAAAGTTGTTTTGGAGCGGATCAAGCATCATAAAGTTGCCATTCCTTACGGTAATGGTCGTCTTGGTTTCTTCTTGTTGCGCAAAGTAGGGGCTAGTTATGCTTCCTGCCATTATGATTGGCCCCCCATAGGTCAGGTGGCCTGCCCAAAATTTCCCCTTGATTAAAAGCTCGCCTGTTTCTTTTCGCTCAAACTCTACTTCGCCAAGCTCCTTTGAGCCAAAAAGCCTCGATCCTGTTGCGTGGTTTCTGTTCAAAAGTTCTGCCCAGTCTTCTGCAAGCTTCATTTCCCGTGCAACATCTCCTGACAAAGTCAGGTTGCGCTTTTTTCTTTCTTCCTCAGAGTCACCGGTGTAGACACGGGCTTTTTTTAGTCTCTCGTCTTCGCTGTCTGGATACGTCTTACCTACTTTGAGATCCTCGTATGCTTGGATTATTTTTTTGACTTTTTCTTCGTCTTCGCCACCCCTATCAGAGTGATGATCCAGCACTAGCCTTCTAAATGCGTCTCGGATCTCTTTTTGTGACGCTCCGGTGTTTACCCCAAGTATGTCGTAATTACTTTCAACCATAGTCTGCCTGTTTATCAGATGTTTTGGATTATTGTATCTTTTTCGCTGTATTAGCAAATGGATTACTGAGAAACAACACAAGACAACTAGCCAACTGGCAAAAAAATAGCCGCCAGACTCCTTATTTTATGATCACCAAGTTGATCGCTTTTTTGATTCCATACTGATCCGAAAAATCTGAAATCTATTGTCCATCTTCTTATTACAAAACTCGTGCTAATTGGTACTATGAGAGCCCAAAAGGCTAGTCTTGCAAACGAGGCATTTTGCATCAGGTGCATTGCCTCAGTAATCAAAGCGCTACACCAAGAAGAAGTTCAAAGGGCATGAGTAAGATTCAAGATACTCCGAAAACATTTTGGAGAAAAATTCTAAAATTACTTGGAATCCGTAGATCAACTTAATCTATGAATTCTATTTGTGGCAGTCTTTTATGACACGCTGCGAATCAAAGAGTAATGGCGGATCATGTGATGAAAGATATTACATATTTTGACCTGGCCCTTCATGTCATTTCTGTATCCGAATTTGATACCGCCATAATAAAAATTCTAAATGAGAAATACGCTGTAAAATTTCTTTGAAAAAAATTAATTTAGCACGTGACACCAGATTTGGCTATTTCAAAATTAAACTCGTTAATTGACTTTGAGGTTTTTTTGACGCTGTCCAGTATTTGTGGATGTGAGTTAAACACAACTAGTAACACACCATCATAAAAGGGAAATATGCCTTCTATGCAAGACTCTCTTTCCAGTATTGCTACAGATAGCTTGCTTAGCTTGTCATCAAAGTCCTTTATCATTTGCGTTTGCAGCATTCGTTGCAGATATACTTGTTCTAGTTCGTGCTTTGTCAGATCATTAAATGACGAGTCACCCCTAGCTACAGAATCAATCTGCCTTCCATGCCGGCTTATTACAGATACAAACACCACCTGATCATCTAATAACAAAACATCCTTGCAAAATTTTGATACAAGTTTTGATTGCTCAAAGCTTAATGGGCCAAGCACACTACATTTTGACATATTTTATGATAAGCTTCGTGGCAATAGTTCACATTGGAATCAATAGACAACGTAGAACATTAGAGAGCCCAAGGTTTGTTCATTTAATACATACTTGACATTATGTATTTTGTAAGACATACAGTTGTATGCAGATAAGCGATGCCGAGTCTATAGAGTCCAATAAATCAGAATGGGAAGGCATTGCAGAAAATGACGATAAAAATCAGATCCAACCAACAAACGAGTACCATTCTGTTTGTGACATTTGGAGAGATAGTATCCACAAACTGATTACAAAGGTAGAATATCAGACACCGATTTATCTTCAGGCCTACAGCCAAGTTCATACGGAATTTCTCCATTGTGTAGATAACTTGTTTGGCACGTGCTATATTTGGCAAAAGCAGTATTTTGATAGGCTTGGGATAGATCAAAAAATTGTCAATTCGTACGGAAGATTATGCGAGAGCGGCGTAAATAGCACAATAGATCTGTTGGACATTTATGCCAGTTACAAAAAATTCCAAGCAGACATGGCAGTAGATGCCATGAAAATAGGAAACAACTATCTCCACTGGTGGATAGACATGTTTGGCAAGACAGTTTCTTTTTGGAGCCCCCACTTCCGCTAAAACTCACAACTACACGACATTGTTACTACCGCCACAACGGAGGCAGTTTTGTACAATAACAAAGGTATAATGGTCAGATACGACCTGAGAATACATAAACCAAAATTCTATTTCGCTTAAGGTACTAGAAGCATATTCTCGTGATGTTGGAAACGGAACAGCACGTCTTGATTATGAAGCTACAGATTCGCTTGGTGCAGCAACTGGGGATGTTTTGGAAATCAAGGGAAAAAAAAGAACGGTTGCAAAATGCCTTCCACTTTACCCGTCCGATGAAGGCAAGGGGATTATTCGAGTTGACGGCGTTACAAGAAACAATTTGGGAATTGCAATAGGTGACAAAGTAGAGGTTCGAAAGATAACAGCTATTCCTGCTGAAAAAATCATAGTTGCGCCACTTGAGGCAGCCCCCCAAATTGATGAGAGATACCTTGCAGAGTCGCTAGAAAACACTCCGCTGACAAAAGGGGATTATGTTACGGTTAGATATTTTGGAGGCAAGTTGACCTTTCTTGTACTGGAAACCACGCCGTCTGCAGATGCCGTAATTGTGACTCAGAAAACGGCATTTTTTGTTGGTGAAAAAAACGAGTCCTTGCACGGCATTCCACAAATATCATACGAGGATATTGGTGGTTTGACTGATGAGATAAGAAAGGTTCGTGAGATGATTGAGCTACCATTAAGACATCCTGAGATTTTTGAGAAGCTAGGAGTCGAGGCACCAAAGGGCGTTTTGCTTTTTGGCGTTCCAGGTACGGGTAAGACGCTTTTGGCAAAAGCAGTAGCAAATGAGAGCAACGTTCACTTCATCAGCATTTCCGGCCCCGAAATAATAGGCAAGTTTTATGGGGAAAGCGAGGCAAGACTACGGGAGATTTTCAAAGAAGCAAGGGAAAGATCCCCAAGCATTATCTTCATTGACGAAATCGACTCTATTGCGCCAAAAAGGGAAGAGGTGTCCGGAGAAGTCGAAAGAAGAGTCGTTTCGCAATTGCTTTCACTAATGGACGGCCTTGCGGCAAGAGGCAAAGTAATTGTTATTGCGGCAACAAACAGACCCAGCTCACTGGACCCAGCCCTCAGAAGGCCTGGAAGATTCGACAGAGAAATTGAGATCAAAGTTCCGCAAAAGAAAGGAAGGCATGAGATACTGTCCATCCATACAAGAAATATGCCGTTATCAGACGACGTTGACTTGGAAAAATTTGCATCCATAAGTCATGGGTATGTCGGCGCGGATTTGGAATATCTTTGCAAGGAAGCTGCAATGAAATGTCTTAGAAGAATACTGCCAGAAATTAACTTGGCAGATGAAAAGGTTTCAGTCGAGATTTTAGATAAGCTTGTAGTAAATACTGAAGATTATACCAATGCGTTTAGAGAGATAACGCCAGCAGGGATGAGAGAAGTATACATAGAAAATCCAGACGTTTCCTGGGACCAAATTGGCGGTCTGGAAGCCGTAAAGCGCGAGTTGCAAGAAGCAGTAGAGTGGCCGATGAAATATCCCACATTCTACAACAACATTGGCTACAAGAATCCCCGCGGAATTTTACTTTATGGTCCAAGCGGTACAGGAAAAACGCTTTTGGCAAAAGCAGTCGCAACAGAAAGCGAGGCCAATTTTATTTCGGTGAGGGGACCTGAGCTTTTATCAAAATGGGTGGGAGAGTCAGAAAAAGGGATACGTGAAATCTTCCGAAGGGCAAGACAGGCATCACCGTGTGTCATATTTTTTGATGAGATCGATTCAATTGCGTCTGTTAGGGGATTAGGAGGAGACTCGTCAGCTACTGAAAGGGTTGTCAGCCAACTCTTAACGGAAATAGACGGAATAGAATCGCTTCATGGCGTAGTAGTACTTGCCGCTACAAACAGAGCAGACATGATTGACCCTGCGCTCCTAAGACCTGGCAGATTTGACAAGGCAATACAGATACCTATGCCAGACAATGAAGGTAGAAAGAAAATTCTAGAAATAAGCACGATTGGAATTCCCCTCGATAAGGAGGCAAGCAGTGGAACAAATGAGAATCCGGATTATGTCAATCTCGAAAAAATAGCTAATGCCTCAGAAGGACTCAATGGTGCAGACGTTGCCGCAATCGCAAACACTGCAACATCCCTAGTCATACATGAATTTTTAGCAAAATATCCGGATCAGAAAGAAGCAGAAAAACAGGTAGGCGGCACCAAAGTGACAATGAGGTATTTTGAGGATGCGCTAAAAAAAGTCAAGCTGCAAAAAGAGATCAAAATTGCTGAGAAAATAGATGTTCAGTACTACAGGTAAAACCCCAAAGTGAAACGTTTTAGCAATATCAGCCTGAATTACCTTAAATCCAACGATGATGTTTGATAGGCGTAGTAAACTATCAGCGTAGTGGTGTGAGTTTGCACATCTGTAAGGAAGGACTGAATTAACTACTCAGCTACGTCTGAAAAATTCTGCTTAATTCTGAAAATTCCTGCCTTTATATTGATGTGAGCACCAAGCTGCGCATGTTAAGAAAAATAGTCGAAAAACTTAGACGTAAACAAACAGCAACTGTTAACGTAGATTTATCCAAAGAATCCGAAAAAAAAGAATTTGAACAAGATGATACAAAATGAGATGCGAGAATTGTGGCGAACTTTTGAAAGAATCTAAATTTCAAACCCTTGTTAAAACAGAAAAAGACGAAATCGACACTAAAAAATCCACTAGTTGGGTCTGTGATAACTGCGGTCAAGAATGCATCAAGCTCGCGACAACCTAAAACACGAAATATCTTGCAAAAATCTTCCCCTCATCTCCTTTGTTCTCCCAAACCGAAAAAACCCATTTCGCTAGTGATTAGATAATATGTGGTTTAGGATTCGTTGGCGAGATCTTAATTACAACCTTAATTGTAGATTTTCATTGAAAATTATAATTGCAGTCTTTTTTGTATTTGTTCTTGTTTTAACATCCATTCAGCCATCGTTTGGACGAACTGTAACGTATGAAACCCTCACTCCCCTAAAATGGGGGCAGCCCAATGTTTGTATTTTTGAGCCCGATTATGTTTCAGATACGATGATTTTCGGTCCAATCACAAAATCAATGGTTAGTGAAACCAAAAGCGCACTTGATCAATGGGAAAGTCTTCTAAAAGAAAGGGAGCGAAGCCGTGACGACATGTCAAAATGGGAAATTAATTATTCCATAGTGCCTTTACATCAACAGAGATCTTTTGATAAGGCAGAATGTTCTGTTCTGATACAATTTTTGCCAGTTCCAAATACAAACGAAGCGTGGCATAGGGCACTCGGAGCTGCTGAAAACAAGGATGGATCGGATAATGATTTTCGGCTGATTTCAGTTTTTTATCAAAAGATGGACTATTGTGAGGATCACAGGGATGAACAATACATCTACTACAAACCGTGCTACATAAACGACGTAATCCTCTCGGTGCAGATTGGCAACACAGTACGGCACGAGTTTGGCCATGCGTTGGGTCTTGGTCATTATTATTTAGATGACATTCCAGATGCATACTGGAATGAGTTTGTGGTCCCATACCCTTCAATTATGGTAATGGTAGGAGCTGACATTTACGAGCAACAACAGATTAAACAAATTGACATTGACAAAGTCAGAGAGATTTATGGTGAGAACGGATTTAGAAAACCAGACCTTGGAAAAAATTCCGCCGCCAAATCGTCAGAAAGTGTTTCAATAATACCAGATTGGGTCAGAAGCAACGCCAGATGGTATTCTGAAGGCATGAGCAACGAGTCAGATTTAACAGAAGGAATCGAGTACATGATAGAGCATGGCATAATGAAAATTCCAAATCTTACAAAGCAAGCCCACGAGGTGTCAGAAAGTAAGATTCCAGATTGGATCAAAAGCAATGCAAAATGGTGGTCCGAAGGATCAATATCTGATAGTGATTTCATTAAGGGAATCCAGTATTTGGTGGAAAAGGGAATAATTCGAGTTTGATTCTTCGCGATAAACAGAACTACGCTCTGCCGCGATTAAAAAAAGTATGCTACAGACAAATAAGGATTCATTTTATTTCCATATTTTCTTAATCTCATTTACGACGTCATTTTTATGAACATATTCCATTATTGCCCCCGGATAATTTTTGATCTTTATTCGATTTTTATTCTTAAAAGTCGTTATGATCATACTTGAGACTTTTGCAAGTGATATTATTATGCAGGATAAGCCAAGAAAGTATAATGCAACGTGAAGTACCTTGTCGCCCACATGTGGCTCAGTATCAATACTAAAAGCCTGATTTGGCATCATGTTTATGTTCAGACCAATAAAACCGACACTTGCCAACCCTGCGGCAAATAAAATAATGATATTTTTTACACCAATAGTCTTTTTATTGCGAATTTTGTGAATGGTGTCGCGCAGATATATTGAAAGCGGCATTATCACATAGACATAACCAAAATCAGCAAGTACGCGAGGAACATCTGCTTTATCGTCAAAAGATACCTTACCTAATAGATAACCAAGTATTATTATCGTAACGCCCGAACTGATAATCCAGAGAAAATCTTTTGCGGAAAGCGAGTGGATTATCTTGGAAAGGTCTTTTACACTCAGAGTTTTCTTGTTACGAACTCTGTTGCGCATTATGAAACCAAGAAACATTGCAACGGGCATTATTATGCCGATAAATCCAATGCCCATGGTTGTGTATGGCACGGTTCTATCAATTCCTTCTAGGCTTGTTGTAGCAAAATCAACAAATCGGATCACAATAAAACTTGCTGCTGTTAAAATAATGGAATCTTTTATGCTGTAAGTTTTTTCCTTGAGAATTTTTTCTATTATGCCTCCAAAATATATTAAAAACGGCATTATGATACAGATAAGTCCAATTCCAATTAGGATGCTAGGAAGTTGATAATCAGCAAATACAGGCTTATCATTGTTCCAAAAACCAATCGTAATTGTTTCCAGAAGTAAATTTACAGCCGAATTTATTGCATATTCTATATAGTAAAGAAGTACACCAGACAGCAATACAATTCCACCAAAAAAAACTAGTATGAACGTATTATTTGCATTAAGATGTGCCAAGATTAGAACGCCTTAAGATTTCAGCTTGTGCAAGAATACCAATGTTTGTATTACATTCGCACCCCATGACTAGACTTCTATAATACGTGTTTCTATTTAAGATGGATCTTCTAATCAAAAATTTTGGTTGAATTATTTTGTATTGAAGTTTAACAACATACCACAATTTTCCAAATGGCAAAATTGTCATCAAAAATAGCATGGGTCTGGACTGACAGATAAAGCGGGCCCGGGGAGTTCCGGGTAAAAATTTACTCGTACCATGCGATTTTTTCATCTGAAATTGAAGCAAAATGGCCTACTTGAGATACCGGCGATATCCCTTGACGTATCTCTTGACGAGCCACTGGAGAAATACCCTCTCTTTCTTCGTTATCTGGGACCTC
The DNA here is from genome assembly GCA_036396715.1 of Candidatus Nitrosotenuis sp. GTDB lineage: Archaea > Thermoproteota > Nitrososphaeria > Nitrososphaerales > Nitrosopumilaceae > Nitrosotenuis. Next base: position 8,934 of record DASWKH010000078.1, on the reverse strand, counting down.
TCAAGCGCATTGTAGTAGCTATTTCTTCCCTCGTACGGAATATCGAGCATCGGGTATTTTTTCTTGTCGAGAATGAAGTTCATGATCAGTCTTGAGATCCTTCCGTTTCCGTCACCAAACGGGTGTATCGTTACAAACTTCAGATGCGCAATCGCCGCAAGCTCAACTGGATGAAGTTTGTTTTTGTTCTTGTTGTACCACTCGAAAAATTCCGTCAGCATCGGATAGACGTCTACAGGGGTTGGCGGCATGAATTTGCTTCCTTTAATTGCGACTTGATATTTTCTGATCTCTCCTGCAAGGTCTGCTTTGGTTTTGTTGAACAGTTTCCAATGCCAGTCCGTAACTTCCTGCAGCGATAGATCCTTCTTTGACTTCAATATTTCAAAGAACAGGTCCCTGTGGGCCTCCGCCTCCTGCGCGTCCCTCATTGGTTTGTTCTTTGGCGTAATTCCTCTTTCCAGCAGATCGGCAGTTTCCTTTCTGGTAAGTGTTGATCCTTCAATTCTTTGAGTGTCATATGTGAAGTTGATTGCAAAGTTCTCAATCTCTTTCTCCTTGACAGACTTCGGCATGAGCCGCTGATTCTTCGAAAAGTTCTTTCTGATCCTGTCTACGTCTGCATGCCATCTTGCTCCAGAGATGTCGTTCAGAAAGTTCTTCTTGATCTCTTCGATGTTCTTGGGGATCTTTCTCCCCAAATACTTGATCTTTGGGCGCACCTTTCCGTTTTCTCTGACGCTGTGTTCCAGATAGTAATAGGTCTGTCCTTTCAGGATCTTCTCCTTTATTGTAACCATACAATTAGTTACCCTTACATATTTATATAATTATCACTTTTACTCAAAATGTAAGGGTAACCTGATAAACAACGCCTAGCGAACAACCGCCACTATAGGGTTTCACACCAGACAAATGAGATACGGATAACATTTAAAAAATTGCGTAGAATTATTCTACATCTTTCTTCTAGCTTTCAAAAAAGTTTTTGGTGGGCCCGGGGGGATGCAAGTAAAAATTTACTCGTACCATAGTGGTTTTTCGATTAAATTGAAATCATGATACGCGTTTGTTACATTCATTTTAAAAGCCCGCCTTGGTAATCGGAAATAAATTCTTCTCTAGTTATTCCACAATCATCCAAAATTTGTAACATTAGACCAGTTCCAAGATCGTCATTTTTTGATGGTACTGACGTGAACTTGTGTTTGTTCTCATTGTGTAGAGACACATGGCTTCCTTTTCTGTGAGATACTCGAAATCCCTTTTTGTTAACAAGATATTTTATCAACTGATTTCCTGAGACTCGAGGAATCTTGCTCATTAATACTTGCGGATGAATTTAAGACTAAAACTTTTGTCCTTGTTCAAATGCTCCACCATCAACTCGATTGATTCTTTGATGTTGATTTTTGCTTCCGCTTCGGTCTTGCCTTCAGCGTTTGCATGGAGTTCATCGCATCTTGCAAAGATCATACCGTCTTCATCCCTATCTAAAACTACTTGATATGTCTTTTTTGATACAGCCGAGGTAGAATGTTGCATCTATAATACGATGTCAGTACGACATATAAAAAGAATAGTACACAATTAGCCCACAGTGATTTGGCACCAAGTATTCATTACGAAATTGGAACCCAGTTCTGAGGATTTGAACATGAGTGGATTGAATGAGACTCGCGTCCACAGTGAAGGCGGGCCCGGGGGAGTCCGTGTGCTCCAGCTTGCGGAACCCAGAGTTTTTTTGCTTTTTCATGTTGGGTTCCTTTGTTGTTTTGGCGTACAATACATTGCTTAAGTGTTTTTTGATTACAAAAGATTGATGCGTAGATGATGAACTGAATGGGGTTAGGATGCCGTTGGTCTTGAATTCCTTAACATCTAAAACAGGCAGAAAGCCATCAGAGTGGCTGCTAAACTCCTATCAATTTTTATTTTTAGAATCTAAACTGTGAATTATTAATCATCTCATGATCTGCTTCAGAATTTTCTTGTAGCAAATTTAGTTAAAGAAGCGGTACAGCCTTCTTAGATATGAGCTCAGATGCTTTGAGAAAGTCGATTCTCAGATTCTTTGGAATGTATGGGTTAGTAGATGCATGAAGACTCCTCATCTTTTTCGAATCCGAAAGTTTGTTCGGGAGCTCCTTTTTGAACACTTTGTAATCTATTCCTGACGATCTAAGGACGTCTTTCAATATTGAGATGACTTTAGACCAGTTGTTCTTCTTGGATCTCAAGCTGTAATACAGGTCGTAGACGTCCTTTCCTTCCTCTCTTTCATAAAACGCCTTCATCTTCATTGCAACCAGCGTATCAAAGGAATAAACCGGTATGTTGTCCAGTTTCAGCTGAAGTATTGAGCTTCTAGCAGTAGCGATTTCATCAACTCCTGTTCTGCTCTCGCCTATGTTAAACTCGAGCTGAACATTGTCGTCCATTCCCAGCTCGTTTTTGAACTTGCAGAAGAACAAGATGATATTCCTTTTTCGTGCCTCTTTTGGTACAGTATAGGAGCTGCTAACAAGTGGGATTATTTTGTTTTTGATAAATTGGATCTTCTCTTCTCTTTCGAGTCTCTTTTTGAAAAATATGTCCATGTCCAAGTCTTCCGAAAACCTCTGAACCCTTCCCAAAAACACCTTGTTGAGGGATGTTCCTCCCTTGCAAATGACTTTGGCATGGGCGGTAATCTCTTTGGAGAGCAGTGCCGGACAGATCTTGCTCCAGATGTCAAAGACGCGCACCTCTTTGAGAATGTACTGGCGTCCGATGCCGGTTCTTGCTGCAGCCTGATTGATCTCCCTTATACTAAGGCTAGCCATGATACCACCACGAAAGAAGTTTCTTTGCCCCAATGTTGTCTACTATCATCCACTCCTTGTTGTACGAACCACCGCCTTGGCCAAAGTCAAGCTTTGTCTTGTTACCTATCCTTCCTTTCAGGTAATCTATGAAATCAAGTGGATACTCGAATTCCGTTTCTTTAAGAAGAGAAATTAGATAACCGATTTTCTGACAGATGCTAGAAGAGCCAAACCTTTCAAGATATTTCTCCATCTCCTTCCAGTCAATATGGCCTGCATTATAGAGTGATTTGAGAACCTCCGCGTAACCTCCAGCATATTTGGGATGATAGAAACAATCAAAGAACGTCTTTGCTTTTGTCGACACGGCATACCTGCCCATCTTTTCGAATCCTGTAAACCGCTTGCCGAATTTTATGGCTTTGATTTCGTAATGTTTTAGCAACGGAATTGTTTCAGACTTTCGCTTAGTAGCCATATAGATCGTAAACGGTTCATATTCGCTCAACCCGTGGACCTTGAGGGCGCTCTGAAATGCGAGATACCCTTTGAACATCTTCATAGCTACCTCAAATGGGTCTTCCAGGTACACCTTACCATCAATGGCCGTAGCTGCCGGCAGGCGGAGGTACACCCCCTTTCCAACTCCTGTTATCCAGCCCTTCTTTTCCAACCTCCCAATCAAAACGTACAGATAGTTTTGTTTAATGCCTAGTTTCTTGATATCAAGCTCAGAGACTTTGAAGGCGTTCTTTCCTATGCTCTCCAGATAGAGGTAGATCTTCTGCTCTTCATGGCTGAGGGGCCCCGTTGAGAGATTTAGACGCATAATCTTACTATGGTGGTAAGATTTTAAATCCTTTTCTCACTGAACGGAGTTTTAAGAACCATTTCTAACTACCATAGTAAGATTTTAGTGCTTTTTCTCACCCATAATTACTGACATGCCTTAAACTAAACATTGCAAAAATAGTACTATTAGAACAGTTGTAGCGAGCACCTTGAATAACGGCAGGAAGCGATTGTGGGGCTGACAGTACCACTTCTTATTTTTTGCAGGAGTAAAAGAAATCATTCGAATTCATAAGGGAAAGGATTTAAGATGAATATGATGAAAACTACAACGCCGATTAAAAAAACAACATAGGTGGCTCTCCATGTTCTGTCTATTTTTTTCATAGTTATTGGTAAAAAAGCAATGTTTGTAAAATAAATCAGCCATAATCCGATCATTGCGTAATTTTGAGTTGCCCCAGAGACCATTCTATCAAAACTGACATTCCACATGATCATCGGCATGATTGTAAAATAGGCTGCTCCCAAGCTTAGAAAAGCAACAATTCCAATATTTAGTCCAAAAAATGGATTTATTTTGTAATTAGTTTTCACTTTCTTTTTCTCCTAATTGCAAAAATAATTCCTACAATGGATCCGCCAATAACTGTCAAAAGAAATGTGAAATTAACGTACATGTGTTCGCCTAGCGGAAACCGGTTGTTTTGTAGACTGTTTTCCATATCGGACAAAAAAATTTCTTGAGCTACTTGATCTATGAACTTGCCCTCATGGTTAGGTATTTCTCCTTTGTAGAAATAATACGCATGCACATTATAGTGCGCATTCATAGGATCCGCATTTAACCATTCATTTAAGGTTCCATTGCTCATGGCATTGAGCATTTCTTGTTTTCTGGCTTCCATCCACTCAGAACCTTTGTAATCATAATATTCTGACCATTTTTCTTTTAGGTAGTCTATAGAACAGCCTCCAGGACAATACGGTGCTGCTGGCCACTCATTTGGTGATGGAGGTGCAAAAACGTTAGACGCAGGAAACAATATTGAAGGTACGAATAAAATGACCAACAGTCTGGTTTTCATTTTTGTACCCCATATTTTCTTCTTGCAAACTCCAGCATTATTCCAATCCCTGTGTGATTACCAAGCCAGCAGATGGAGGAACCAAAAAGCCCACAATTTCCAGATCCGGATGAATATCAAAAAGAAAATGCCTGTAATCCTTGTTGAGCATTAAAGTCATTCCTAAAATAAAGAGCAATACTCCTGCAATCATTATTTTGTAATTAGTTTGCATTTTCACACTCCAAAACATCACACGGGTATGGAACGTCCACAATTACGTCGGGATTCTTGTAATATTTTCCAGAGGTTTGAACCGGCGGAATTGGAACAAAATAACCGCTTAGATCCAAATTTGCATCAAGACTATGCTTTATGATTTCAGGGAACTTGCAGGTCATCCCATCCGGTAAAAGAACGCCCGAATTATGGTAAAATTGATAGTAATATTTTCCCTCGATTTGGACTATTCCCATGTAGTTCAAAAAGCTAGGCGCTGATTCCCCGTGGCATGTGGATATGAAGGTCTTCCCCTTTGTGACGGTAGTCGTGTATTCAAACTTGGGCACAGCGTAAATAACAACGCCTTCTTTTGTGTTAATTTTGTAATCGTTATCGTTGAAATTAACCTCAATTGTGTCATTATCAATTAATTTGATACTGCTGATTGTGGCCCAATGACCCTCACTGCCATCGACTAGCTCAAAATGATAGTCTCCATATTTTTCAAATTGTATCTTTTGTAATGAATTGTAATAAATAACATCATCAGGATTCAGATAAATCAAATACAATATTCCTACTACTAGCAACCCTACAACGGCAATAAGGTACAACTCAAATTTCATTTTCTTTTTGTCCATTTTACTCCATATCACCAAACGGCTCTCGGAGCCTGTCAAATTCCTCTTGAGTGATTTCGCCTTCCAGAAACCTTTTCTTCAAAATTCTGTATGCTTCTTTGTTTTGTTCTTTTTCCTTGTCACTTTTTGGATCATCTCTTCTGTAGCTTAAAAGTGAGTGTTGATTTACATCAGTAATTTTAATGGTTCGCCAAATAATGATCGCAGGAATTGCAATCCCAAAAATCAATCCGTATGGAAATGGCACTATCGTCTGTATGCCGATAAAAACTACCATTGAAATTATGATTGCAAGTAGCAGAGTTTTCATTTTCTTTTTCTCCTAATTTCCAAACCCAGTCCACAACCAAATAGCGGTTCCCCCTATTAGGACGGCAACAAGGTAAATGTAGGGTATTCGTCTCCACATGGGAATTCCTTTTGAGAGTTTGATTGTGATTGGAATTGACACCATGGACAAAATCCAGAAACTCAACACCAGAACACTTGTTTCGTGTGGGGTGGGAAGCTGACCAGACATTATTGAAATCCAAGGCAGCCACACTCCTACGCCTGCTAAGATGAATGGAAATACAAATGAAAAGTTGCTAAACACCGCAGCAAACGATGTGGATAAAGGGGGAGCATCCGTAATCACCACGCTGTCTTTTGTAGTCTTATTTCCATGAACGGTTACTACCTCAACTGGCATCGAATCGGATGTCTGTGTTGCAATAACAATGCCAAATACAACTATTGAGAATATTGCAAAAAAGTATCCAGATATAACTGCAAGAAAGATTTTTTCATTTTTTTGTGTCATTTTATTTTCTTCTCCTAAATACAAACGCGGCAGCTCCAGCTATCAGGCCTGCAGATACACCAACCATAACAAAAAACAGCCACCCCTGACCAGGGGCAAAAAACTGCAGATAATACCTAAAGTCATCCTCAAAGAACGGATAGTCATACGGTGAAACGGGGGCTATCTCCCCTCTGGACAGATAATACGAATACACGTTGTAGTGTGAGCTGCCGTTTATCCATTCTGAGGGCCTTTTGTTATCCCTTGCATCCAGCATCTCTGCTTTTTTTTGCTCCATCCATTCGGAGCCCTTGTAGTCATAGTATGGCGCCCAAGCCGCTCTGTATTCTTCTCTGTTTACTGGCATCACATCAAAGCATGGAGCATCAGGCCAGTCTTCATTTACCGCACACATGGCAAAAGCAAAATTAGAAAACACGGCAAATGCTCCAAAAAACGCAAAAATTCCAAGTATGGTGGCAATATTGCTCATGAAGGCAGCTTTTTTCGTATCTTCCTTAAGTGTTACTCCTGTTTTTTATCAGAATAAATCCACATTCGTATTGCGACATAGACAAGACCCATTTCGGAAACGAATGAGGTTATGTATCAATACGGATAAGGTAGTATGTATTGCAAACCGATTGCAATGGGAACAGATGAGCCTACTGGTAAAACAAGTGCTGTTATTTTTAATAATGTTCTGGAGCTAGTTTTCATTCCCACCATTTTGCGTCTTCGGCTATTGCGCATAAAGGTGAAAGCTCTTTCGCTAATCCATAATCCTCGACTTGATCATTTACTATTGCCCCATCAAAATAGTCAATTGTGTTATATCCCCATAATTCTCCACAGTACCCTATCGCAGACGGATCGGTGTAGTTTATGTTAAATTTGCCAACCATGAATTTGGGAGTTCTGTTGATGTTTTCTTTTACCAAATAATCTATCAGTATGTTTGCATATTTTTCTTCCTCCTCTGGAGTAAAATACGACAATTCTTTTAGTGTCAGTGCGGTCAGCTCCATTTGTACATTGCAAACGCACGAACTTGTATTGACTTTGCATTGATTAGGATTTTCCGAATAAAGAGTAATTTCTGTAGGCTGTGAAATAGAGTTTATTGCAAACCAATGGGTCCGATTGTCCACATCCATTACGACACCGCAGCCAGGATCACCCCCAAAGGCCAAACCACCAGATACAATCACCATGTCGGGACGATAGTCTATTTGATTTTGGATTAGCAGTTTTTCAAGAGGTGTTGGTTCTTTCTGAGAAAATGGTTCTAGTTGTGGCCAATCAACATTACCCCATACCTGATCCTGATGTCTTACCAGATATGCCCAATCGTTTACTCTATACCTGCAATCGGTTTTTCTGAATTCTTCCCCGCCCCACCAGCCTGAAATCAATCCTTCTACTGTTGGAGGCTCCATCACGGGCTGGCCCGGACCACCATAATTTTTTTCCACATGCTCCTCCCAAGTATCAAATATCTTATCAAAGAGCTTGGCACAGTCTTGATTAGAGACGGTGCTGGATTGAGGGCCGTCTTCTTTTTCAACAAGGTCTGTGGCTAGTTGAATTTCCTGATAAAATGCAAGAAAAATGGAAACGGCCGCAATCGTTACAACCGTTCCAGTAATTATCAAAAGCTTGGTTTTCATTTTCAATTCATCCCAACTGGTTCTTCAATTATTATCGGCATATCAAATGGAACTATCTGTTCTGCCCTTGCAGTATAGTACTCGTTGGCATCAGGCAGCATCTCAAAGATTGCGCGGTTAAAATCAATGTAAAGCCCATCTGTTCTGGTACCAATTCCGCTCCAAGGAATTTCAGAATTTCTTATTATTGCGTTTGCGATCTTGCCCTTCACATCCAATGGCAGCTGGCTTGTTTTATCAGATAGTATGCTTATTTGTCCCCCTCCTTTGTGATCTGTAGCTATGCTACCCGGAAGCGGTAAGGAACGGGCGTGCCAGTCAATAACACCTGTAGTATTAAACGTCATGGTGGCTTTTCCGTATGGAAGGGTTGTAGGGCCATACCAATTAGGATTCTTCCAGTCACCGTCTCCTTGAATTCTGATTGGTATGATCAAAGTATTTTCAAACTCGACTGTGTTGTCCTTGTCGGCACGGATGATCATGTCATATGGTATTGCTCTGGCACCATTGGCATCTTCTTCTATTCTTATTGTCTGGTTTTGACTCAATATGAAATCAACGGACAGTTTTTGTAAAGTGTCATAGAATGCAAGTTTTGTAATTTTTACATTACCTACCGAATTGGCAAACGTTCCACCCTGCAAACGGTATGAATTTCCATCAGTCCCGTTTACAACTGCCTCAAAAGAGACATGTGGAGGTAAAGACGTAAGCGTCATTCCCTGGTAAACATCAAAGTCGTCATTTGCATTTATGATGTTTTCTCGTTCTAGTTGCAGAAGCATCTCGTTTTTGACAAGCAATGCGCCCAGATCACCAAAAAACCCGCGCTTTCCATAGTTTTCATGATAATTCATCAATTCATCAAAACTCACCTCTTGCCATTCCTTTACATTCTTTGAGAGAAACGTTTCATCAGTTATCGGTTCTGTTTTTTTGTAATTAAAA
>DASWKH010000077.1:0-25349 GCA_036396715.1 Candidatus Nitrosotenuis sp. | reverse complement strand
TTTAGATCATCAATGTTTTCTTCTGCAAGCTTGACTGCCATCGAGCCAACTGATATTGTCCCTTTGTTGATTCCAGTTGAGTTTCTTACGCGAGTTCCAATTTTTATTGCCTTATCAAATAATGTGTTGATGTGCTCACCTGATGCCTTGAGCTGCCGTGCAGTTGTGATTGCCTCCTTTATCTGGCCTAGGATTTGTTCTTCGCCAACTACCATGGAATCAAGTCCGGCAGTTAGTTTTAAGAGATGCTCAAAGACATCAACGTCTTCTGAGGTCTCGAAATTTTCCTTAAAGGCACTCTGCTCAAGACCGGAAAGCGATGCCCAAGTTTTTTTGATCTTTTCCAAATTAAGCTCATCAGTTGAGCCAAAAATCTCTACTCTGTTGCATGTCTGCAAAATTACAAACTCTCTGAGGCCGGAATGCTTTCTGAATGACTCGTACGCGGACTCTAGGTCCTTGAACGTGAATTTTTCTAAAACGTGGACTGGCGATCTCCTAAACGTTACGCGCGCATTTATTATGTCACTCATTTCCACTCACCTAGAATTTTCATAACCTCCCTTTGTGCACTTGGCAAGTTATCTTCTTTTAATAACTGTTTTATCTTTTTGTTATTTAAAACGGAGTAAAGGAATTTTTTTCTCCCAAGTACGGTTGGGATCTGCGACTTTGCGGCATCGCGCGCTATTTTTTGCAGCTTGATCTGGTAAATGTCTTCTTTGTCGATTATCTGCCGGAATAGTTTTTCTGCTCTTAGCTTTAGCTTTCTTGCCATTGCGGGGCTGCGGCCCCCAGTGGAGATTGCAATCTGGACGGTATCCTCTATATTTATGACAGATGGGTGCGCAAAATCGCTTACATCGGGGTCGTCTGCTGCATATGCATAGCAGCGCATCTTTTTTGCTTTTTGTACTATCTTTCTATTCAGCTCCTTATCATCGGTTGCAGCCATTACCAAAATCGGCTCGTACCCTAAAAGAAAATCCGCGTCTTGCAGCTTGATTTTTTTGAATTTTACTTTGCCAGCTTTTGCAAAATCTAGAATCTGCTTGCTTGCCTTGTCAGAAATTACCAGAATTTCGCAGTCCTGCGTCAGAAGCGAGTTGACCTTCTTGAGTCCCTCCTGGCCTGCACCTACTACAATGACTAATCTGCCCTTTAGGTTGAGGTCGACAATCACGATCAGGGCAGCTCAAAAATTGTATTTATAGGATTCTAGCTCGAATTTTCTTCGAACCATTAGAGTATAGTAACGGTTTTCTAGTCTTATTTTCTTTCTAATCCGTGGAATTTCAAATTCTGAAAAACCCGATGAGCATTCTTGAGGTTCACCTAAAAAAAGGCGAAACAATCACTGCAGAAGCAGGCGCGCTGGTGTTCATGAAAGGAGAAATCGAGGTAAACACAAAGATGCGCGGCGGCTTTCTAAAGACAGTCAAGGTTTCATTGTTAGGACAAGAATCGTTTTTTGTCAACCATTATACTGCAAAAGAAGAAGGATGCGTTTTGGGTCTTACAGGTCCACCAGTCGGAGATATAATAGAAATTCCAATTAGTAGTGATTCTGGTTTTATTGTGCAGTCTGGCGCATACATCGCATCTACTCCTGGAGTTGATATCGACACAAAATGGCAGGGCTTCACAAAGGGGATATTTGGAAGCGAGCTTTTCATGCTAAAGACAACCGGGGAAGGAAAGGTATTTTGTAACGCATATGGCGGAATAATACAAAAACAGATTGCATCGGGAGAAAAAATAGTTCTAGACAACTATCATCTTGTTGCACTGAGTCTTAACTCTGACTACAAGGTGACCAAGTTTGGGGGACTGAAAAGCACGATTCTTGGAGGCGAAGGACTAGTCACTGAAATTAATGGTCCGGCAACAGTATACTTTCAAACAAAAAACCTCAAAGAGTTAATTGACTTGCTTGGGGTGCGGCGACCCAGTGAAACCCAGGGACATAACTTTAACATCGGCGGATTCAGATTAGGTACATAAGATTTTCATCTAATGTGCATTCTCTGCTCATTCCATACTTGTATTTATATAGAAAATTGTCTATTTCAAACATGTGCAGAAAGCACACAAAGAAAAACTAAACCCAGAAATTGAAAAAAAAGTGAAACTGATTGAATCTGGTAAAGCAAAGGGCAAGACTTACACGCCAGATGAATATCTAAAACATGTTAACAACGTTTTAGATGAATAGGCTTTGTGGCTAATTCAACCATTTGATGACACTATAGACAAGAAACTAAAGAAATTCAAGTCAAACCAAGTCTTTTTGTCTTATTGCTTGAAAGCCAAATTTGTTACAAAGAATTTTGATCCTTTTCGGTGTGTGGATGAAAGCCTTTTCAAATAACAATATCTTCGGTGGCTTTTTCTCTTAATACTGACAAATGAATCTCAAGCGCCTTAAGGTAGTTTTTTTTAACAGTTTGCAGATTTTGCCCCGAGCTATAAACGCCTAATGCAGAACATGCAATAAAGTAAGAACCATCGTTTTCTTTAATTATTTTAGTTTTGATACCCTTTATCTTAACAGACATCTGGTAGTCAAATACTCGTTTTAATTATTGAAGTTTCCTCATTTTGTACTTGATGACTAGCATATTTTTATACAAATTTTGTATATGTAAAACGTGGACACTAGACATGATTTGAGAAGGCCCAACTGTCCAAATGCAGAACCTCAAAAGTTTGTGAGTCACTCAAATGGAACGGTGTTTTATTTGTGTAAAAGCTGCAATTATTTGGGAACAATTGAGGCTTTTACAAGCTATACCTATTCAGAAACTCTTCGGGATTCATGACTTTGACATCCTTGTGAGGAAAATCCTTTTTGTTTCGGGTAACAATAACATCACATTTTGTTTTTGCAGAGTAATACTGTATTGCATCTTCGTAATCTTTGAATTTGATGTCCTGTTTGGCTTGCTCTAGTACTGATTCATTCAACTCAATTATGTGATGACCATTGATGAGTTTCCACACATTGTTTCTTGCTTCTTTGTCTGGTTCTATTCGTATCCTGCGAAAGTATAGGATCGGGACGGTGAATGCTGAAATATAGCCATTGTATTTTTCTTTTCTAATACCAGCTATCACCTCAAGGCTGTTGTTCCAACCCTGACGCTTTTCAGAAATATCAACAAAGATGTTTACATCAACAAAAACGTTGGGCCTTGTACTAGCCATAACGTTCAGCCGTTATGCGTCTCACTACTTCCTTATCTTGGGAAGGCGGATTATATGGCTCGGTGCCGACCAGTGCCAACAATTCTCGATCTATTTCGATGTTAGGATTTCTCCTCATTAGCTCCTGCTCGAGTTTCTTAATTCTGTAGTTTTCAGGTTCTTTCTTTTTTTCAATTCGATTTATCTTGCTATAGAGATCTCTGAGGTGATTCATTTCTTTCTTAATCTGTTTTTTGATGTATTGAATGTCTTCTGCCATAAGAATAATTAGATAGTCATTCTCATTTAAATAAATTTATGGCTGTATACGCCACTCAAAAACAATTTTTAGAAACCTTTAAAGCTGACCTTCTAATACTGGCCGCGGAACCAAAAATTGAACCATTAGAGGTCCACTAGAGGTGCTAAAACCCCTAGGCCCGCTACATTTTTAATAAAAAAGTAAATTCTAAGAACACATGACTATGGATGCGCTAGACAAGGAAATCCTAAATGAGATCCAGTGGTCATTTCCGCTAGTCACAGAGCCGTACAAGGAGCTTGCAAGGCGATTCAAAATATCTGACGATGAGATGAAAAAAAGAATCCTGCAACTAAAGTCAGTAGGAGTTTTACGACAGCTTTCGGCAATCTTTGATACGAGGAGGCTTGGGTATAAAAGCTCCCTTGTTGCAATGGCAATAAGGCCAGACAAGCTGGACTCTATTGCAAATCTGATAAACCGTCATCCGGGCGTTTCTCACAACTATGAGCGAAACCATGAATACAATCTCTGGTTTACCTTGGCGACGCCGCCTGGAACTGATCTTAAGACAGAGGTGGACAAGTTTGCCAAGCTTGATGGTATAACAAAGATCCGATTATTGCCGACAATAAAGCTGTTCAAAATCGGAGTAAAGCTTGACATGGTTGATGAAAAAAAACACGAGGTCGCACCAACTGAGCAAAAAAAAGAAGTAAAGGAAATCAAGTTCAATCCAACCGAAGAAGACAAGGAGTTCATACGACAGCTCCAAAAAGACCTGGAGGTAACTGACAGGCCGTTCCTGTCTGCAGCGCAAAGCCTCGGCATGAGCGAAGACTTAGTCTTTGAAAAATTACGATACTATGAAGAAATCGGCGTAATGCGGAGATTTGCCGCAATCCTAAGACACCGAGATGCCGGATTTATCGCAAACGGAATGATTGTCTGGCGCGTACCAGAAACAAGAATAGAAGAGGTTGGGGCAACACTTGGGGCATTTCCACAGATTAGCCACTGCTACCAGAGGCCCGTGTATTCGGACTGGCCATACAATGTCTTTTCCATGGTACACTGCAAGTCAATTCAAGAGGCAGAAGACATGGCAAAAGAGATTCAGGGCCACATCAAAGTTGACGACTATAGGATTCTGTTTAGCTCACGCGAATTCAAAAAGACGCGCGTAGAATATTTCGTAGAGCACGAATTTAACATAGAAGAAACGATTCCAGCATAATATTTTTTGAAAAATTATCCGGATTCAAGCTAGTGAGCGTTTATGACCTCGATAAAGTTCCTATAGTATTTTTGTTCCACAAGGTCGCCAAGCTCGGTTTTTATCTGCTCTAAAATCTCACCAGAGGCGTCTCCGTAAATGTCTTCTAAGGCCTTCTTGAGGTATTCAGGCCTCTCAACACACTCAGTGATGTGGCATCCATAGTCTTTTTGCAGTCTTGTTAAGACAATCTCGTATGACGACCTACCGATCTTTAGGAGCACATTTTCAATGACATAAATGAGCATCGTCTTTTTTGAATCTTCTAGTCCCACGACGCTCTAATATCTCCAATTCTATTTAGTATGGTGGAAAAATATCCATCTCCTGATTTCTTTTTGGGAACAATTATTGAGAATTATGGTTCCAAAACGGAACTATTCTGGTTACAATAATACAATTTTTTTTTCGAGTTATTCTACACGGATCAAAACCCATAGTCAGAGTCGTCTGGCTGCCATTTTGGTGTGGGTTTTTTGGCTCTGAGCTTTAGAATTTTGCCAAAGGATGGAAGATTCAGCCTTTCAAAATAAAACCACACATTTAGTCCGCGCTTTCTTACAAAATTATTGTACAAAAACAACGAGGCTCCGCCCGATATGATCAGGCTAAGAATTGTATAGTCTTCCCTTAAGACTGCCTTGGCTTTGACGTCATGCGTTGCAGCAAAGGCGATATGATCTGATGTGTATTCGAGGCCCTCCCAATGGTCAAATACGTCTCTGATCAGAAAGAAAAATCGATCCTTTGGGGCAACGCTCAAAACCACCGTCTGCCCATAGGGATAAAATCCAGACCCCTGAGCATTTTCAACATCGATTTTTACCATTCTCTGGTAGGATGCTGTAATCTCTGTGTTTTTATTCAAAAAAATATTGCTTATCTTGCCGTCAGTAATCTTTTGGTCCTCAAAAGTAACAGATTCTAATTGGTAGCCTTTGCTGCCGACAACAAAGTCAGCTGGAAAGCTAGTCTGGAGAAACTGGGGCCTGACCTCTTCTTGATGTGGAGTAACTATGCTTTTTGTTAGGTTGCCAATTATGATTACTTGGCCTACGTTTAGCTCGGCCCCATCGCTTGCTGTTGCCTTTATGGCTAGATTTACAAATTTCTCGGCAAAAACAGAAAAGGAATTCCTAGATGGGGCATAGCCATGCTTCATCGCAGTAAAGGTGATGGTGTGGTGGCCTTCTGTGTTGGGCAAAATCAGATATGTAGTCTCGTCGATTTTTTTATACGGAATTGGCGAATCAACAAAAACCTGATAGTCTTCTACATCGCTATTCAGTCTTAGCTCAAACTCTTTATCAATTCTATTTGTGATTCCATTTGCAACAATGGAGAAGCTAAACGTGTTTGCAAACGAATTGATTTGCTTGCTGTCTGCCCCGTTCTTGGTGACTGCAGCAATACTCTCATATCCTATGCCGTCAATTCGCAAATAACTGCCATCAGTAATGATTCCAGGAGTCGAAGAAATGCCTGTGAAATTTAACTTTCTAATTGGAATTCCAAATGAATCCACCTCATGTATGGTATATGGGAATGGCTCTGAGATGTGTATTTTTTGTGGTACATCAAGTATTACTGAAGACGCAACTCCAGACGGTTTGATTTTTTGCTCTATTGGGGATAGGCCGTTTGCAGAGGCTACCACATATGCGTTCTCATTTAAAGTTCCTGAATAAACAGCCGAATTTAGCGACGAGATGCTAATCTCGGATTGTTCGTTGCCTGAAAAAACAGAAACCTTCAGAGGCCCAGCAAACATTTTCTGCGCATTAATTAGCGATTCAGAATCATCGACAATTGAAATCATTGCAAGATCATTTTTTGCGCCAAAGATAGATGGGATGAGGGTCAGCTTCAGTCTGTACGAATCACGAAACGAGGATGCCACGGACAATTCAGACTGAAACATTTCAAGACCAGGACCGGAAATGAAAATTGTATAGTTGCCTTGGTTGACTCCAAAGACTTCAAACTGTGCCGCATGTGTTGAGCCGATTCCCCGCTTTAGTAGGATCTCGTTAGTTTCCGTGAGGGCAAGCATGTTTGGGTGATTTAGGCCAGACGATGAGCTCAGTGTTATGGTTCTGCCGTCTAGGGGAACTGGCATCACGTGATTAATTGTGCTTGATACAGCCACTGCGGTGTCATTTGAGGATATGGTAGCACTAGATGTCTGCGTAAAATTCGTATTATACAGGGCAACTACGCCATATGCCTTAGAGTCGGTGATTTCAGGATAAAACCAGGCAAACGCAACGTTTGGCTTCTTGCTTGCAATCTGGCCAATCTTGTCATTACTGTCTGGCTCTACAAACTCAAAATTCTCATCAATTAGCACCGGCCCTACAACTACATTTGTCTGAGCAGACCCAAAACCTTCTACATTTGCAGTAATTACCGATACTCCGCTATCCCCCGAAACCAGATACCCGGTCCCGACACCGTCAACTAGAGAAATTCTCAGAATGGAATCCGAATTCTGCGTTATTTGCGGATTCTCATTGAAGCGGATTGATTTTAAATTGCTTGATGAGAGATATGCGTGAATGACATACGGGGGCTTGTATGGCCTGTCGTCTTTTTCCAGCCAGACAAAAAAATACGCCTTGGAATTTTCCATTATGATGTTGGGTGCTACGGCAACTCTGATGGACACAACATCTTGGATTTTAGTAACAGCATGTTCGCCTACTGTGAGGTTTTCCGAATTTGCGTAAATTTTTCCAGAGCCTTTTATCTTTGCAATGAACTTGGCATAGTATTTTCCTGACTTTATTTCCAGCTTTGAGGATTCAAACTCTATCATGGGCGTGGATGACAGTGTGACAACGGTGTCCTTTGTTACCGGCGCAGGAGAATCCTTTGCGTCAACTGATAAGACATAGCCAATCATCGTTTCAGTTTTGGTTGAATTTACCGGAAGCACGATTTTTAGTCCTTCTGGCTGCCTGCTGGAGGAATAAACAAAAAGGTTTGTGGAGATTATTTTTCCATCAGCTACGGCAAAAATCTCGACTGCTCCCTGCCGTGACGGCTTTATTGAAAAAATCCCGTGATTGGAATGTGGTGGAATTGTAACGCTTTCGGGAATCTGAATTATGGTTGGATCACTAGACGAAAGAACGATTACTTGTCCAGACCTAGACGCCTCATCTAGGACAACTAGTCCTTCATAATTTTCACCAGTTATGATTTCACTTGGCACCCAAATGTGCGCGCCAGATTCTGCTTCTTGGCCATACCCTGCATGGGAACTAAGGAAAAGTACGCCTAACACAGCACAGAAAGCACCAAAATCACGCACAATCTAAAAAATTTCTAGTAATTTAAGCAAGTAGGCAAGATTGCTTCAAGCTTATCTTGTGTCTTAAAAATTCCGTTTTCATAATTTGTATGAATTCAAACAATTCGCCCGCTTCGAAAATTATGGATTGGCTCATAATTGCCGTAGCGATAATTCTGTTTATTGCAGTTTTCTTATCTATTGCCCTAGCTGAAGCAATTGATCCACCACGCAGACAAGAACCACCAAAGTGGAGTTTTGGCGAGGGACTCGCAGCTGGGGATTTTTTTGAATACCAAATATGCGACTCGATTCTAAAAATTCCAGAGTCTCCCAACCCATGTTATGTCGTGACTTTGGAATTTCTACAATTGCTTCCTAGTCCTCAAGGAAAGATGTGGATTGTTGCAGCTCATGTGGACCATCAAGTCCGCCAAGTCGACATGATTTTTCAGATCCTAGAAGATTCGTTTAAGATTAAAACCGATGGAACTACAATTCCATACGCTAATTCCATTGAAAAAACACTTGGATGGATAAGACAACATGCATCAAAGTTTGAACCTCAGACCCTAGCTGTAGGTAAGACCTGGGGGGCAATCGACTCTCAGACTCAGGGTACCAAGACAGAGCTTTTGCTAACCCAAGTCGATTCGGTTCAAGTCAATGATAAAACCTACGAGACCTACAAGGTTGGATATTATCTAACAAAGGAGAGCTTTGTCCAAATCAAAGACGGGTTTCCCTTTCCAATAAAAGCAGCAATATACAAACCCGTATCGGCATACCAAAACATTCCACTCGTATTCACAGTGGACCTTCTTTCCTACTCGCACTCGGATTTGTGCAATCCAGCAGTAATTGATCCGTCATTAATTCCAACAAATAACAAAATCCAGCCTCAAATTCATAATAAAACGCTCGCCGATACAAGTCAATATGACAAATTACTAGACGATGATTCAGACTATGAATTTGACATAATATCTACAGAAACAGAAATCAAGGAAATTGAGAGTTACGATGAAACCAAAGATTATGAAAATGATACATTTGAAAACTTGGAGGGTGCATTAAGCGATGATTATGAAACCCTTGATGATCGAGTTTTTAGTAACTTTACTAGGCTTTTGCAAGCCCTTACTGAGGCTGTCAATCAGATAGTGTCAAATCAAACAACGAATGAAAAATAATCTTACAGCACGAAATACTCTGCCTGTGGGTGGTGCACTACAATTGCCGCAGTTGACTGCTCTGGAATTATCTGGCCTGCCTCCGTTAGCGTCATGCCGGACTTTTCTGGCTCTAGCAGCTTCCAGACTAGGTGGTGCTGTGAGACATCGGGGCAGCTTGGATAGCCCCAGCTGTATCTTAGGCCCCTTTTTCCATCAAGTTTTAATTCTTTTTTGATTCGAAGATTTACCAGATCTGCTAGCGCCTCGGCAGTCTCTACCGCAAGACCATGCAGATAGTAGGCATCTGTATACCTGTCTTCTTTATTCCATTTGTCGATTATTTCTTGGACTTTTTGTCCTACGGTCACGGACTGGAATGCAACAATGTCGTCTTCTCCAAAATAATCAGTCAGACATAGGTGCTTGCTTTGAGAGGAGCGCGGAAAATCAAAAACAACTTTTTGCCCATTTGGATTATCAACTATGATCTTTCCGTCCTTGTTATGACAGACAAAATACCCATACACAGCTTGCGGCTCAAAGAGTTTTTCATCTAGCACTTTTTTCTTCCACTCTTTGAGAAGCTTTTCGCCTTCGGCATTAGAATCAACTCCGCGTCCCCGCAGGCCCCAGGACAACACAAAGAGCGACTTTTTGGATAGATATTCCCATACCTCGTTCAAATCAATATCTGACGGTCTGAGCCTAATTGGCTTGTTCAAGACAGGCACAGCCGGGGGCGTAACTGGCTTTATCCCAGAATGTGGGATGGCACCTTCTGCTTTTTCGACCTTGGTCTCCTGCCATTTTTCAATCTTAACGTGCCAATCACTGATAAGCTGGTCTCGCTCTGGGGATACAATTTTGTCCATTGTTTTTAGGCCCTCAAACATTGTCTTGCAGTAAAACACGCCAGACTTGTAAATGCCGCCGTCTTTTGCGATTCTGTTGATATAGTTGGAGTTTATTGCGGCACCGCCACACAAAATTGGGATCTCAAAGTTGTTTTGCCTTGCGTGTTCTACAAAGTGCTGCATCTGCTTTGATGTGGAGACTAGAAGAGCTGAGAGGCCGACTGCATCAGGCTTTACCTCGTTTATCTTTTCGATGAATTTCTGCAGGGGAACCTGCTTTCCAAGATCATAAACAGTGTATCCATTGTTTTCAAAAATCGTCTTTACCAAGTTTTTCCCAATGTCATGAACGTCTCCATATACCGTACCTAAAACAAATTTTCCTTTGCTTGTTCCCTCTTCCTTTAGCAGGTATTTTTCAAGCTCTACTACTGCGGCCTTCATACACTCTGCGGATTTTAAAACAAACGGCAAGATGAGCTCACCTGACCCAAACTTGTCGCCGACTTCCTTCATTGCAGGAAGCAGATCGTCATTTAATGTCTGGATTGCAGCGGGGTGGGTTACTTCCTTTGGAGCATTCAAAGTTTGCCGGCTGTCCTTTTCTACAAGTATGTTTTTTTGTGAAATTTTTTCTGCAATCGCAACGACAACATCGCTTTCAATCCCGTCTTTGAGCCTGTTTACTATTCTGAAATTGGCGCGTCTTCCGGCACTCCAGCTAGGGTCGATCTCAACTTTCTTCTCAGTAGTTATTTTTGTGCCGACTTTTTCAAAATATGAGATTAATTCGGCTAGGGCATTTGGATGGGTATTGAAGATCAAATCCTCTGCAAGATTGCGCTCCTTTTGGTCAATTTCTGAATAAGGAACTATCTCGCGTACGTTGACTATTGCCGCATCTAGTCCTGCCTTTACTGCATGATACAAGAACACCGAGTTGATAATCTTGCGTGCGGCAGGGGAAAGACCAAAGCTAATGTTGCTTAGGCCCAAGACGGTAAATGAATTCGGGAATCTTTGCTTGACTAGCTTGATTCCTTCAAGCGTGTTTTTGCCAGCATCCAAAAACTCGGACTCGCCTGTCGCAAGCGTGAATGTCAGAACGTCAAAGATGAATTGGTCTTCTCGCAGGCCGTATTTTGTTCCAGTCTCTATCAAAAGTTCCGCTGTTTGCAGTTTTTCCTGAGGGGTCTTTGCCATTCCCTTGGGGCCAATGCAGAGTGCGATTGCAGGAATCCCATATTTTGCCATTAGCGGCGCCAGTCTGTGAAACCTGCTTCCGTCGCCTTCCAGATTGATGGAGTTGATTATGGGTTTGCCGGGAATCTGTTCTATTATAGATTCAATTACGTTGGGATCAGTAGAGTCAATTACGAGCGGCGCATCGATTTCGAGGGCCAGTTTTTTGACTAGCTTTTTCATAAACTCTAGCTCGTCTGAGCGTTCAGTTGTTGCAACACACACATCGAGACAGTGTGCTCCGTCCTCGACCTGAGTTCTTGCCAGCTCAAGCAGTCCGTCAAAATCATCATTTAGTACAAGCTGTTTTGCTTTTTTTGATCCTTGCGTGTTAAGCCTTTCCCCAATTAGTAGTGGCGGCGGGATTTGTTTTAGCTCCACTGCCTTTATTGATGAGCTTACGCGCGGAATCTTCAATCTTACCAAATTGATGTGGCATTTTCTAAATATATACTGGTTTTTCTATTATTGACCATTTTGTTAGGTGCAATAAAGAATTAACCTACAATTTTTTTAACAAAATCCATCAGCGTGCTTTCGTCAAAACTAATGGATTTTTGCTCAACTAGGGTTCGTATCTTCTGCCAATCATTTTTGCTCATCTTTTTTGTTTGAAGCAGCCCCCCAGTCACAAGTATGTTCAAGACCGTAGAAAGGCTCCAGTTCTGATCTGTTTTTTCAATTAGTCGTGCCTGAATTCTGCGTACCTTTGTCTCAATTTCTTTTTCAAGCGTGATGCTCTTCTTTGATTTTGGAACTGTTGCTGATGATTTTGTGGCCATAAACTAATTTCTAAATCCAGTTATAAAAATCTGGTCTGCCAAACTTGGCAATAATAATTCTGCACACATTCCTACCTTACTAGACTAACTTTCTGTTTTTATTTTGTGGTTTGGAAGAGTTATGATGAAAGTGGCGCCCTCTTGCGTGCTCTTAGCGTCAAGCGTCCCACCATGCTGCTCAATTATTGTCTTGCAGCTTACAAGCCCAAGTCCAGTCCCTGTTTGCTTTGTAGTAAACAGCGGCTCAAAGATCTGAGGCAATAGATCTGCAGGAATGCCTGGACCGGTATCCGAAATCTTAATTGTAGTCTTGATGTCGTCTTGGTCGGATTCTATAGTTATCCGGCCTGTGTTATCCATTGCTTGTAGGGCGTTTGTTATCAGGTTGACAAAGACGATCTCAATATTGACAATATCGACAACAATTTCAATATCCTTTTTTGGCAAAACGACTTGCACAGTATTTGGCAGCTTGAGCCGATTTATCACAGAATTCAAAATTCTATTTAGTGATGTTTGTTGCAGTGAAATCATTCTTGGTCTGACAAAATTCAAAACATCGTCAATTTGGTACGATATTCTGTCTACTGCGCGCTGAATCCTTTTGTATGTATCAAGCGTCTTTTCGTCTATGTTTTGGTTCTGCACGACAAGCACGTCAATAGAGTTTTTGATAATGGATAGGGGATTGCGTATGTCGTGTGCAAGCCGTGCTGCAAGCTCACCTATTGCGATCATTTTTTCTTTTTTTACATTGTCTTCAAGTACTGCCATTTTTCGCTCTAGATCCACTATTTGCTGAACTGATGGGCTCAGTATGCCGGACAGTATGTCATTTTCCTGCTTTAGCTGCATTTTTGCAACAAAATCTTCTAGTCCTTCTGTGAGAGACTTTTTTTCTCTGGCATATTCGTCTCCTTCTAAAAGTCTGATTGCATCTTCTTTTTTGCCCTTGTTGATAAGCTCAAGGGCCTCACATTCCATTTTCACTGAAAACATGTTTGCCAAACTCATGGTTTCAAAAAATTGCATCGTCTTATCATCAGCATTCTTTATTACATCTTTGAGAAGTTGTTCTGACAAAGGCTCAATTGCCTTGTAACGTAGCTCCCATTTTTTGTCACCAGTAAATGCATAATTCCTTGCAGACTGAGTTAGCACTTCGTCATAGTACATAATCAACTGAACATGATATACGCCAACTTTCATTTTTCTGCACCCAACTCGATCTTAATTTTTAGCAAAATCTGTATACCACATTGTGTCTAAGACCGTATAAGAATCGTAGCTGTAAACAAATGATTTTAGATTTTGATAACTTGGTGGACATCTGAGACAATTATGATTCCCTTTGCATCATGGGTTGCATTTTTTTTTATGGCGTCAACTACAGGTTCTACAAGATGGTCTTCCACAATGGTAACAAGACCATCTATGATGTTGAAAAGTGGTCTCTGTACGGTTGTACCTCTGTTACTCTGGAGCGGTATTCTTTCCGCAGATCCTCTTCCCCTTGCATAAACTACTGTTAAGCCTTCGGCCCCTGCTTTTTCTACAGCTTCTACTACTGTTTCTAACCTTCCAAACTGAAAATACGCTTCAATTCTTTTCATGTTCAGATGAGTCCTTTTTTTATCAATATAAAGATTCAGGCTATTGCCAAGATTGAAAAGAAAATTTTTCACTACGTGTAATTTATTTTTGAATTATCAAACAAATTTTTATTGCAAACTGATTTTGCCATGTTTTGTTTACAATATTTTTTACTGTAGGCAAACAAAAAATTATTTTTTTATCACACATATTCATTCAAAATTTTATATTGCCAATAATTCTACTAATGTCATGTGTGCGCGAGATCATGATGATTCGTTTAGGAGAGGTAGAAAAAAGATGGTTTTTGATAAGAAAGAGGATGAATTTGAGGCTCATTTTAAGACCTCGATGCTTTTTACCAAATCGATGAAATCATTATAGCGCCTCAATGCCTGCGAACTAATTTGTTGTATGTGTGTTAAAAACACACATGATCTAATACATCTGCACAAAATCCGACTAGTATAGTTTGAAGGATTCACTAAACATACTACATTCCGGCAGTAAACAGTCAGAATTTGGATTCATTGAACAATTAGGTACGTGCATGCAAACAATTGATGCTCTAAAACAAACCACGTTGAGCAAAAAAATTCAAAACCACAAGCAAATTGCCACAATCCTGCAGGAGATGGCCTCAAGAATCGGCTCGATCCAAACTGATTATTATTTTAGGGCGGGACGAACATACTTTACAATTAATCATGGTATGGGGCCTGCAGGAAACCTGTTCTTCAAATCGGTTTTTGAGAACCTCTTGCAGGATACAAAAGAAAATTCACATTTTATAACGCAAGAAAACAACTTTTGTGCAATTATTAGGATCTAGCAAATAACAAAAACAAACCCTACTGCCAAAAAGCAATAGGTATTGCAATTGTTGCCTTTGTTATTTACTGATGTATATGACGGATTCAATCTATAAAATGCGATGTTTGTTTAAAACAACAATACAAAGCGTTCTATTGAAATGTTATAAGAAGTAAAGACGTGCAGGCAACTGAGCTACAGCAAGGAAAAAAATTCACACTTGAGGAAGTAGTCGAGTTTACAGACCTTATTGCAGAAAAACTCGATGCCGCAATAGACAAAGTCGACAACATTAACCATAAGACCCACGTTCTGTCCGTAAATGCGTCAATTGAGGCTGCACGGGCAGGAACT
This sequence comes from Candidatus Nitrosotenuis sp., assembly GCA_036396715.1. Lineage (GTDB taxonomy): Archaea > Thermoproteota > Nitrososphaeria > Nitrososphaerales > Nitrosopumilaceae > Nitrosotenuis. Next base: position 10,517 of record DASWKH010000077.1, on the reverse strand, counting down.
TATGGGCGGCCATTTGGAATCGTGGCATCGAACATGTCGGAGCTCTCAGAGGAAACCTCCAAAATCACTGAGAAAATGAGAAGCGACACTAAAGAAATACTAAATGTCGGCAATCTGATTAAAACACAAGCCAAGGATTTTCGCGGAAATAGACTATCGGATCTGGCACTAGTCAACATTGATCTAATCGACCGTAACCTCTATGAGAGAACAGCAGATGTGCGGTGGTGGGCAACAGACGGCAATGTCGTTGACGCGTTAACCAAAAAAACTCCGGACGCATGTGACTTTGCATCAAAAAGACTCGGTGTCATACTGCAGGCATACACAGTTTACAACGACTTGGTTCTAGTTGATACATCGGGAAATATTGTGGCAAATGGAAATACACAAGAGTTTTCTTCGGTAAACACCAACGTTTTGAATTCCCCGTGGTTTACGAGTGCCATGAGGACAAAAAGTGGAAGCGAGTTTGGTTTTCAAACAGTTCACAAGTCTCCACTTGTAAACAACAACTTGGCACTGGTTTACTCGTGTGCTGTCAGAGAAGGCGGCGATACAAAGGGAAAAATCATTGGTGTCTTAGGTGTCATATTCAAATGGGAATCGTTATCACAAACCATCATTCAACACACCCCGATCGGCGAGGAAGAAAAAGTGAACACACGAATCTGCATCGTAGATGATGACGGTTTGATTCTTGCTGATTCTGAAAACAAGATGCTAAGGGACGAATTTCAGTTTGACAAAAAGACAAGCCTCTTTTCTGAAAAAAAGAATTACCTCTTCTCAGAGTATGAGGGTGCCGAATGCTGTATTGCGCATGCTCTCTCGCCAGGCTTTGAAGGATATTCCACTGGTTGGCATTCTCTAATAATCCAAAAGCTGGGAAACAGAAGTAAAAAATCCCGCTAGCAAAAAACACCCCTCATTGTAATACGCATACGCACAATCTGCGCCCAAACAATGTATATTACGTGTATACTATGTGTCAGAATTGACACATGAATGATGTAATCCTTCTTTGGGTGCTTTTTTCATTATTTGTCGGAATATCGCTTGCAATTGACCTTGGCGTTTTCTCAAAGCTGAGGCGAAAAAAGGATCAGCCCGAGCATGTAGTTCCGCCCTTCAAGGTTGCGCTGAGATGGACAATTACTTGGATCTCGCTTGCAGGAATATTTGCAGGAATTGTTTACTTTGATATGGGACAAGAAAAGCTCGAAGAATTCGTAACTGGATACGCACTAGAGTATTCTCTTTCAGTAGACAACATGTTCGTGTTTTTGCTCATCTTTACGTCACTTAACATTCCACACAAGTTCCAACACAAGGTGCTTTCGATGGGAATTTTGGGCGCAGTGGCAATGAGAATCCCCCTGATTCTGGTAGGTGTGACACTACTTGAGACGTTTCACTGGATGATCTACCTCTTTGGTGCATTTCTTATCTTTACGGCTCTTCGAATGCTTGCTCAAAGAAAGGAAAAGAAGATCGAGGTGGAAAAAAACATCGCAATACGTGTGTTGCGAAAGTTCGTTCCAATCGAGTTTGAATTAAAGGACACCAGATTCTTTCTAAGAAAGGACGGAATCCTGTATGCGACACCGCTGATTGTGGCACTTGTAATTATCGAGTTCACTGATCTGCTCTTTGCACTTGACTCGATTCCAGCTATATTGGCAATTACTACTGATTCTTTCATCGTTATAACATCAAACGTCTTTGCAATCTTGGGCCTGCGAAGCCTCTATTTCCTTTTGGCAGGTATGATGGAAAAATTCTACTACCTAAAACCCGGACTAGTAACAATTCTGCTCTTTATTGGAACCAAGATGATAATATCCGAGCAAGTCGAGATTCCAACATCTCTATCATTGATAGTGGTGCTTGGCGTGCTTGGCACAGCTCTTGCATTTTCTTTTCTGAGAGCAAGAAAAATCAACAGCCAAAATCAGGACTCTAATCAGAACGAAAGTTAGCTACTTTTTGGCGCCAAGCGTTCTGTTCTTTAGTCTCAAAAAGTTGCCATGACATCTTCGGCATCTAGTAGCTGCCAGTGAGTTTCTACCCCCACAATTAAGACATATTTTCATGTGAAGGCGCGCAGCTTGCGCGATTCGCTTCTTTTCTGGGTCTGTGATTGGCATCTTTTTTTGACTCCCCTTGATGTACTTTTTAGTCTTTGGGTTTTTCGAGCTTGCCGGCCAAGAGCATGGCTATCTCGTTTGGGCGTTTGGCTACTGGAATGTTTGCCTTGTTAAACATAGAAATTTTTGATTCTGCAGAACCATATGTTCCCATCACTATTGCCCCGGCATGACCCATCCTCTTTTCTTTTGGGGCGCGCCGGCCTGCGACATATGCAACAATTGGTTTTTTAAAATTAATGTCGATTATGTACTGTGCGAGTATTTCTTCAGAGTCGCCTCCTATCTCCCCAACAATTACCATTCCGTGCAGGTTTGGATCGTCCTTTACCATATCAAATGCATCAATGAGTCTTGTTCCGTTTATTGGGTCGCCGCCAACTCCAATTGTGATGAGCTGACCAAAGCTTGCCTGGGTTAGTGTGTTTGAGATTTCATAAAGTAATGTGCCGCTTTTTGACAATACTGCAATGTTGCCAGGCCTAAAGGGGCTTGCGGGCATGATTCCTATTTTGATCAGGCCTGGGATCATAACGCCTGGTGTGTTTGGACCTATGATTATGGCGTCTTTTTGCTTTGCAAGCTCTAGTAGCAACATTGTGTCACGTACTGGGACGTGCTCTGGTATTGCTACGAGAAGCTTTATTCCTGCCTCGAGGGCCTCTTTTGCTGCACCCAAAAAGAATTTGGCTGGGACAAATAAAATTGAAATCTTTGAGTCACTTGCAGCCACTGCCTCTTTTACTGTGTTGTAGATTGGAACCTTGCCCTCAAACGTCTGCCCTCCTTTTCCTGGAGTAACGCCAGCTGCGATGTTTGTTCCATAATCCATCATTTGTTTTGTGTGCAGCGAGCCAAAGGTACCTGTGATTCCTTGAACAATTACTGGAACTTTTTGGTAATTTCCACTAGAGTCTTTTTGCCCTCTTAGGATTTCGTAAATGTCAGCCACGTTTGCTGACCTCCATTACGACGCCATTTATCGCATCCTCGACAGAATCAAACATTTTTGTTTTTGTGTTCTTGAGCATTTCTTTTGATTTTTCAGACTCTGCACCCATCAGTCTTGAATATACCGGCAGATCTATTAGCTTGTCATCATATGCCTTGATGAATGCAGATGCAACCGTTGTTGTCTTGACAATTCCGCCATACAGATTAACCAAAATTGCTTTTACCTTTTTCATCTTGGAAATCAAGGTGAGTGCCTCATAGACAGACTCCGTAGTGGCCCCACCACCTACATCCAAAAAGCAAGCTGGCTTGCCACCGTTGTCTGCAAGCATGTCGAGTGTTGACATGACAAGTCCTGCACCGTTTCCTACAACTGCAATGTTTCCATCAAGCTCAACTAGTGTAAAGCCGCTTTTTTCGGCCCTTTCCTCAAGCTCTGACTTTTCTTGGTATTTTTCCATCTCTGGATGTCTAAAGTTGGAATTATCGTCTGTGATCACCTTTCCATCAAGTGCTAGGAGCGAGCCATCCTTTAGCAGTGCTACTGGGTTTATCTCTGCAAGCTCTACTTCTTTTTCAATTGTAAGTTTTGATAATCTTTGCAGCATGTCTGTAAAATCAGAAACGGTCTTTCCCTCAAGACCCATTTTTTTTGCCACCTCTTCTGCTATTTGGGGCGATACGTCGCCAAGGCCGACTTCGTGGATTATCTGGTTTTTGACTGACTCTATTTCGACTCCGCCTTCGGCTGAGGCAATAATTGTGTAACAACGCTTGCTGCGATTCAAAAACAAAGAAAGGTACAGCTCTTTTTCATATTCGGCCATTTTTTCAAGAAGAATTGCTCGTGTTTTTTCGCCCTTGATTGACATTCCCAAAACTTGGGGGTACTTTAGATCAAACTCGTCTTGGTTGTGGCATTTTTGGATTCCGCCTGCCTTTCCTCGGCCACCGACCGGTACTTGTGCCTTGATTACAAATGGAAAACCTAGCTGCGCAGCATCCTTTCTTGCCTGTTCTATGTTTTTTGAGGCGATTCCTTTTGGAGTCTTGATGCCGTATTGCGCAAACAATTCTTTTGCTTGGTATTCCAAAAGTCGCATGGATCGGATTTTTTTGGGTGTCTTATATTCTGTTAGCTTAATTGTTCCTCTAAAAGCTCAATTGTTTGCAAAAACAAATCCTTGCTTTTTCTAACCAGTCTTTGAGGATATTCATCCAATGTGTAGATCATTTGTTGTCGAAATGTCGGTGGCACCACTCCTCCGGAAATGACAAGCTGCTCAATCACATATTTTTCAGTCAGCGTGCAGATGATCTCCTCATAGGAGCTGTCTTCTTCTTCTAGTGTTTGTCGATACAATACGATCGGCGTTCCAGTCTTTGTTGCAATGCTTGAACCTTTTTTTAGCAGATCTTCTAAGTGTTGAATCTGCCAAGCATCCAAGCTTATCTGCTTTACCAACGATTAGTATAGCATTTTTTGATATATAACATCCGTTATTTGTTAAAAGCTAGCTTCTTACTCGATAGAAAGTCGAACTTTTTGACCATCAATGTCGTCGTCTTTGTAATTCTTACCGCTTCCGCTAAAGTCAATCTGTTTTACGCGCACCAAAAATGCAAGATCTGAGGATTTTTCCTTTACCATCTCCAGAGATTCTTCATCTAGCTCTAAAATTGAGGCAGTCTGCAAAATATCCGTTGGATTGTATCCGCGTTCTTTTCGCAGCGTTTGAAGGCGTCTTGCCAAGTCCTTTATGAGCCCACGCGCCATCATCTCGCGGTTTCTTGTAGTTGAGATGAATACTACAAAGCCGTCTCTTTGTGCAAAGGCATAGCCTTCTTTTGCGTCAAAGCCCACCACAAAGTCTTCCCGCTCTAGGGTTATCTTGTCTTGCCCAACATCAAAAGTGTGCATGCCGTTCTTTAGCAGATTAGTCACAATGTCTTCTGGTTTTGTGCTTGAGAAGCTAGCAAGCAAGGCGTTCATGTGTTGTTTTGCCTTTGGCCCAATCTTCTTTCTATCCATCTCAACTATGGGTTTTGCTGGGAGGCCTAGTTTTTGCATCTCTGCTACCAGCTCAAGCCCGTCTTGGCTTTCAAGCTCAACTATCCTAAATGACTCAACATTAAGCTGCGCTAAAAGCAGCTCTGAGAGTTTTTCGAGCTTGGCCTTTTGTGATTTTTTGACACAAATTATTGCATCTTTGAGTGGCCACCTTCTCTTCAACTTAGCCTTCATTCTTGCTGCAGCAGAAACAGAAACAGATTCTTTCATCAAATCAAAGGACTCCTCAACTGGTTCGTTAACAAGATGTGATTGGTATTTTGGCCAGCTCTCAAGTAAGATGCTGTCTTTGCCGAACGTGCAAAGATAGAGGTATTCACTGGTGTACGGGCACAGCGGATGAATCAGAACATCTAGTGTCCTTAACACCTCATACAAAACCGCATATATTGCAAGTCTTCTGTCGGCCTTTGAGCTCTCCTCATCCCAAAGCTCTGCTTTTGTTATTGGAATGTACACCTGGCTTAGCGAGTTTATGAGAAAATCTTCGATTGCTCTTGCAGCTTCATGAAGTTTGCAAGTGTCATTGTTTTGCTGAACTTCGTTTACAAGTTTTTGAAGCTTTGATAGTATCCAAATGTCAGGTGGCTGAAAGAGGTTTTTGTTCTGGGCCCAACTAAGTGTCGTCTTGGCAAAATCAAACTTGTCATATTCACTGTTTTGTTTGAAATACAAATGAATGTGATACAGCGTGTTTAGGATCTGATACGGCCTTGACATCAGCTCGTCGGTGCTAAAGTTGACTGGCTCAATGGGACTTGATTTCCAAATAAAATAAAACCTGATCAGATCCACTGGATATTTTAAGAGCAGTTCCTGCGCATCAAGTACATTTCCTAGGCTTTTGCTCATCTTGTTTCCATTTTTATCAAGAACGTGGCCCTGGAACAAAAATGACTTGAACGGGGAAATTGGCTTGTTGTTCAAAATTACATTTTCAATTAACAATGTGTACGCCCAGCCCCTTGTCTGGTCTATTCCCTCTGTAAGAAATGATGCGGGAATTCCAGCCTTGTATTCATCATCTGTTAGAGATGAATATGGAGCAGAGCCGCTGTTGTGCCAAGTATCTAGGACAAATTTTTCTCGCTCCATTTGTGCGCCACATTTTTTGCACTTTATGACTATTCTGTCAATCCATGGCCTGTGCAGCTCAAAGTTTGGCCCGTCTGGCAGCTCAGATGCTATATCCACAATTTCCTTTCTTGAAAAAAGCCTCTCGATGTGACCGCAGCCCTTACAGTTCCAGATGGGCAGAGGACAGCCCCAAAACCTTTCTCTCGATATGCACCAGGGGTGTTTTTCTTTTATTATTCCTAAAAATCGGTTCTTTGGTTGCTCAAAAAAATACTCTACATTTTCTGCAGCCTCTATTGCCTTATCGCCTAACCTGTCGAGCATGTAAAAGAATTCTCTTCTTGCAATCCAAACTATTGGATGCTGTGAGCGCCAGCAAAGTGGGTACTTGTGCTTGATTCTCCCAATTCTTACCAGGGCTCCGGCATCTCTGAGGTCTTCTACAATGGGTCTATCAGAATCGCGAACAAACATGCCAGAGTACTTGCCCGCATCCTCGGTGAATTTCACCTCGTCGTTTATGGGATTAAAAATTGGCACGTTCCTTTTTTGTGCAATCTCGTAATCGTCTTCTCCGTTTGCTGGCGAGAGGTGCACAATTCCACTTCCAGTGTCTGCAGCAACAAAGGACTCTGCAACTGCAAGGTGAACAACGGGGTTTTCTGCAAGCTCCTTTAGCTTTGGAATCTTGTCCAAGAGCGGGTGACGGTATTTTTTGCCTTCAAATTCAGAGCCCTTGACAGTCTTAATTACTTCGTAGCTTTCTATTTTTACTTCCTTCATGAATTCATCTAATCTTTTTTCTCCAACAATCCATGTTTCGTTTTGTACTTTGACATAATGATAATTTTCATCAGGATTAAAGCCCACCATTGCGTCAGTCACCAGAGTAAATGGCATCGTAGTCCACACAATGAGATGGGCATCTTCTGATGCTAGTCTGACTTTGTAGTATAATGATGGGTCTTGTACCATGTCGTAGCCTTGGTTTACTTCCGCATGGGAAAGCGATGTCTGGCAGCTTGGGCAGTATGCAACGACCCGGTATCCCTCAGTTAGGATCCCAGTCTCATGCGCTTTTTTTAGGAACTGCCACTCGCGCTCGATGAATTCGTCTTTGTATGTCCAGTATGCATCTTTTTGGTTAAACGACATAGCAAGAAGCTTGTCGACTGCTACCCATTTTTCATTGTACTTGTGAACTAGTTTCTTGCATTCATCGACGAGCTTTTCAATCCCAAATGATTTTAGAATCTCAGTTTTGCCTCCAGTGATGCCAAGCTCTTTTTCTGCCTGCAGCTCAACTGGAAGCCCCTGTGTGTCCCATCCTGCATTAAAGACAATCTTGTGTCCTCGTAACGTCATGTATCGATACCAAAGGTCCTTGATTACTCTACCACGAAGGTGGCCGGCGTGAGGAATTCCGTTCATGGTGGGGGGTCCCTCTATGAAGACAAGCTTTGATTGGTCTTTTGACTCCCAGATCATTTTCTGCAAATCAATTTTTGCAAGATGTGCCCTTACCTCATCCTCGATTTTTTTTGAATCAAATTCTTTTTCTAGCTGCAACATCAATGAGGTACCGATCTCATTTTATAAAGTTAGGCAAATTTTTGATTTGGATTTCAGCTCGAAATTTAGATTATATACGAGCGTCCAAGACTTGGTTTGTTGGCAAATGTTCTAGTGGTTGGTTCTGGTGGTCGGGAGCACGCACTGGGATGGAAATTGTCTCAATCACCAAAAGTTGACAAGGTCTTTTTTGCACCAGGAAACGGCGGGACCAAAGATAACATTCCAATTCAAGCAGACGATATTGAGAATCTGGCAGATTTTGCCCAGGAAAACAACTGCTTTACAGTTGTTGGCCCAGAGGCGCCACTTGCAGCAGGAATAGTTGACAAATTTAATCAAAGAAAATTGAAAATCTTTGGCCCAACAAAGGCAGCAGCCCAACTCGAATCAAGTAAAATCTGGGCCAAAACGTTCATGAAAAAACACGGGATTCCTACCTCGCCATTTGAAGTATTTGACGATGAAAAAAAAGCAAAATCCTACATCAGCTCGCTTGATTACGATGTTGTAATAAAGGCAGACGGGCTTGCGGCAGGAAAAGGCGTGATTGTCTGCAACGGAAAACAAGAGGCGTTTGACGCAATAGATATGATGCTAGTAAAGAATTCCTTTGGCAGCGCGGGAAAAAAAATAATCATAGAACAGAGAATTGACGGAATTGAGGCATCATATATCGCACTAACTGATGGAAACGTTACCGTCCCAATGGCAACAAGCCAAGATCACAAAAGAATTTTTGATGGTGACACGGGGCCAAACACGGGTGGGATGGGGGCATACTCGCCAACCGGCGTGATTAGTAATGATCTTGCAAAAAAAATACACCAAGACGTCATAGACAAAACAATCCAATCAATAAAGTCTGAAGGAATTACATTTCAGGGATTTTTGTACGCCGGCATAATGATAAAGGATGGCAAACCGTACGTTCTGGAGTTCAACGCACGTATGGGTGATCCAGAGTGCCAGCCAATTTTGATGAGGATGGGCTCTGATCTGTACGAATACCTTGATGCGGCTGCAGAGGGAAAACTAAAAGACAAGCCCCCGATTTCGTGGAAAGAACAGAGTGCCGTGTGCGTGGTTTTGGCATCAAAGGGTTATCCTGACTCGTATCCAAAAAACGAGGAAATATCAGGACTTGATCTGGCAAACAATGACCAGGTTATGGTGTTTCATGCAGGAACAAAAAAAGACAATGGCAAGGTTCTCACAAACGGCGGCAGGGTCCTAGGTGTGACTGCACTTGGCAAGTCACTACAAGAAGCAATAACAAATGCATATTTGGCAGTAGACAAGATTAGCTGGAATAACAAGTACTGCAGAAAAGATATTGGGAAAAAAGGCCTTCAGTATCTATGATGCCGTAATTACCTGGTCTTCTGTTACAACCCAGTGAATTGGAACATCAGTATTTGATCTTGGTATGTTTTTGACAATTAATCTAGAGTATGTTAATGCCACCGACGTAATGTTTTTGCCTGCCAAAAACCTGTCATAAAACCCCTTTCCGTATCCAAGCCGTTGTCCTTTCCGTGTCATGGCAACGGCAGGAACCAGTATGATGTCAAAGTTGTTCACAACAGAACAGTTTTGCTTTGGCTCCATTATTCCAAACTCGCCTTCTTCCAAATCTTCGAATTTTTTGACATTATAAAAAACCAGCATGCCATTATCTATTTTTGGCAAGGCAAGCGTCTTTCCCTCACTTATAATTTCCTGTATGATATCTTGCGTTTTTACTTCACTACCAATGGCGTAGTAACATGCAATTGTCTGTGCCTCCCTGTATGCCTCGATTTTTTTGAGATTTTTTCGAATCTGCTTGCTTGCAATGCTCATAAAATCCGCAGATAGGTTGTCGCGCCGTCCAAGCAAAAGCTTGCGCAGGCTTGATTTTTCGTTATTTTCTTCCAAAACTCTTACTCAGTGATGCTGCAGTTACTGTATTTTTTAAAAGCATTGCTATGGTCATAGGGCCCACACCGCCAGGAACAGGCGATGCATAGGATGCTTTTTGTATAATTTTATCAAAATCCGAATCGCCTGCAAGCTTGCTATCAACACGTGTGGTCGCAACATCAATTACTATTGCACCATCGCTTATCATGTCGGGAGTCAGGGTGAACCTAGCTCTGTTGCCAACGCCGGTAATTACAATATCTGCCCTCCTGCAAACGTCTTGGATGTTTTTTGTCTTTGAGTGGCACATAGTTACAGTTGCGTTGCGCTCAAGCAAGAGGTGGTACAGCGGCTTTCCAACAAGATTGCTTCGATTAATTATTACTATGTTTTTTCCTTCCAAATCAATCTTGTAGTAGTCAAATAATTCTATTATTCCAGATGGCGTACACGCTCGAAGTATTGCTTTTTTCATTACCAAAAGTCCTACGTTATGTGGGGTCAGACCGTCGACGTCCTTTAACGGCGAGATTCTTGATGTGGTGACAAACTCATCAAGCTGTTTTGGAAGCGGCAGCTGAATCAAAATTCCATGAACCGACTCGTCCGAATTTAACGAGTCAACAAGCTTATTCATCTCATCCTGAGAAAAAGTTGACGGCATCGTATGATCCTTAGTTAGTATTCCAACTTCGGCACAAGCCTTTTGCTTGTTCCTAACGTATGTGGCAGATGCCTGATTGTCGCCAACAAGTATGGTTGCAAGACATGGTGTTATTCCCTGTGAC
>DASWKH010000076.1:0-2618 GCA_036396715.1 Candidatus Nitrosotenuis sp. | reverse complement strand
CTGTATTTTGGCTCTTATGAGATGTACAAGAAATTCAGCACTTATTGGGCAGACGGCAAAGGTGCCCATGCTCCAAACGTAATGATTGAGAAATGCTCATGTCCTAACAACTGCGGTTTGTGCTCAAACCACCTATCACACAGCGGCCTTGCAAACATGATTGTCACAAACAGGTGTGATTTGACATGCTGGTATTGCTTCTTTTATGTAAAGAAGGGCCTTGAGGGCGCATACATGTACGAGCCATCACACGACCAGGTTCGTGCAATGATGAAGACACTCAGAGCAGAGCGACCAATTGCTGGCAACTCTATCCAGATAACAGGAGGCGAGCCGATGCTGCGTGACGATATTTCCGATGTAATCAAGATAATGAAAGAAGAAGGAGTCGACCATGTCCAGATGAACACAAACGGCATCAGACATGCAATGGACCCAGAAGCAGCAAGAGAGGTAAGGCTTGCAGGATGCAACAATCTCTATTTGAGTTTTGACGGTGTTACTGCAAGAACAAACCCAAAGAACCACTGGGAGATTCCATATGCACTGGATTCCTGCAGAAAGACAGGAACTACTGTTGTATTCGTTCCAACTGTAATCAAATCAATTAATGATCACGAACTAGGCGGAATTATTCGATATGCCCAAAAGAACATGGATGTAGTACACGCAGTCAACTTCCAGCCAGTATCACTTACAGGCAGAATGGGCAAGACAGAGCGCGAAAAATACAGAATCACAATTCCTGACTGCATCCAAAGAATTGAAGAGCAGACTAAAGGCGAAGTCACAGTAGATGACTGGTTCCCAGTCCCAAGCTGCATGCCACTAACAAACGTAATTGAGGCGTTCTCAAGCAAGCCAAAATACGAGTTATCAATCCACTTTGCCTGCGGTGCAGGCACATATGTCTTCGAAGACGCAGAGACCAAAAAGTTTGTCCCGCTACCAAGATTTGCAGACATTCAGGGAATGCTGGAGTTATTCGAAGACAAGGCAGAAGAGATTCGATCCGGCAAAAACAAGTACTTTACAATGCTAGAGGTGGTAAGAAAACTCTCAAGCTTTATTGATAAAAAGAAACAGCCAGCAGGACTGGACCTGGCAAAGATGTTTGGCAACATTCTGATGAAAAGGTCATTTGATTCAGTTGGCTCTTGGCATGTCAAGGGATTATTCCTAGGAATGATGCACTTCCAAGACAAGTACAACGAGGACCTAGAAAGGCTGCAAAGATGTGATATCCACTATCTGACACCAGACCTCAGAGTCGTTCCATTCTGTGCATTCAATGTCATACCTGAATGGTACCGTGACAGAATCCAAAAGAAATACTCCATTACTGTAGAGGAATGGGAAGAACGCGAAGGAGTCAAACTAGAAGACGGCCTTTACAGGGGATTAATGAGAAGGGGAGCAGGCGACGAGCTTGCAGCAGGCTGTGCAAAAAGCCAGATGTTCCATCAGGCAGCACAAGCAGTAGTGTAATCTAGAAATTTTTTACCAGATTTCTGTTTTGAGTCCTGAAATTTGACTGAAGTGCTTTTTGTTCCTAGTAAGAAGAATCTGTTTATTTGAAATTGTAATGCCTGCAATCAGAAGATCAGCTTCACCTATGGGTTGAGATTTGTTGTAAATAACTCCTGTCGCTTTTGCCGATTCTCTGTCCATCATCAGTATGTAAAAAGCATCTAGAAGATTATTGACTCGTACAAGTTCTTTTGAAGGATTCTTTGCATTGTAAGCACCTTTGTAGATCTCAAAAGCGTTTATTGCTGTGGTGTAAAGCGGCTCTTCTTTCATATCCAACTCTTCCAACTTGATTCTTGCAACAGAATCATTTCTCAGATATGCAATCAAAAAGTCGGTATCTAGGCAAACCAACTCAGATCTTCACATCACGAGTCTTGAAATTTTTACGAAATTGCTTGCTTGCGGCCTCAACACTGTCTGCCAACTCTGGTGAATGGAGTGCATCCATCATTTCAAGCAATCTGCGTGCACTGCCTTTGTTTTCGGTTAGTCGGAGTATGACATCAGTAAATGATTCGCCTTCCTTCTTCTTGGCTTTGAGTGCACGATATGCTTCCTCCTTTATTGTTAGAGACCTTGTTGGCATAGTTAATAATACACGTACGTGTATTATTAACTTTACAATTCAATATGATACATTTTGATAGTCTCATGAAACTAGAGTCGTTCCGTTCTGTGCCTTTAATATAATCCCGAAATGGCCAGACGTTCCATCAGGCAGCACAGGCAGTAATGTAGAAAATATTTTTTGATCCAATACCTTAAAAGTTCTACAACTAATTTCGTCTTATGAAAATTCTCCTCATATCGCCCACATTAAAGGGGATAGGTGGAATAGCTCAGCATGCGCGAGATTTGATAAAATTTCTCAAAGACAGTGGACATCAGGTTGATGTAATTTCCTCAGAAAACGTACCTACAATTCCATTTAAAAAGTTCAAAAATCCCAGTTTTCTAATTTCCTCTTTTTTAAAAGCAAAATTTATGAAAAATTATGATATAGTTCATGCGCTGCATCCAGTGGCTGCGCTCGCAATGAAAAACATTTCTGGAAAAAAAATTCTTACCATACATGGGGTTTTTAG
>DASWKH010000075.1:0-5779 GCA_036396715.1 Candidatus Nitrosotenuis sp. | reverse complement strand
TCCAATTGCGTGTGCTTCGCCCATAATTCTAATCCACTCATCACTTGAGATCTTTTTTGGGCTGATTATTTCTTTTACAGAGTCAACTAGAATTTCCGCTCCAGCACCGGGCACCGACTGGAGGCCTGCCTCCTTTAGTCGCAGCAAGACCTCTTTTGTTGATGTTTTTTCTATTTTTGCAATCATGTCAATCTCTGATGCGGAAAGCCCGTGTACTCCGACTAGTGGATATTTTTTTCGGATCATCCTAAACGCGTCCTCATAGTATTCTATTCCGAGGTTTGGGTTGTGGCCTCCCTGGATCAAAACTTGGCGAATCCCAAACATCTCCCATGCGGTCTTTACTCTTGCTTCGATCTGATCAAGGCTCAGGGTGTATGACTCGTCATCTCCTGGCGGTCGGTAAAATGCGCAGAACTTGCAATCAGTAATGCAAACGTTGGTGTAATTCAAAATTATATTGTTTACAAACGAGGCCTTTTTGCCAAATCGCTTTTTTGTGATATGTCCGGCCACCAGACCCATCAGGTTCACATCGTTGGATTTGAGGAGCCGTACTGTATCCCCGTATGATGGACGATTTCCGAGTAAAGAATTTTCCAGAATATCGCCAACATCGCTTGAATGGATTTGTTCAGTGATTTGGCTCAATTGACTCGGTTTTTGTGGTTTTTCATTATTATTTATCCTTAATGGATTGTTTTGGCGTTATCGCTCAGTTATTGAGATGACAGCACCACGTTATTTTTAATTAGGGCCCACAAAGCAGATCACCCATGGTCACAGGCCTACAAATTCGAATGGAGCGGATTCTTCGCAAAGGAAAGATGCTCTGCATCCCAATGGATCACGGAATTTCAAATGGTCCAATTGATGGATTGGAAAGTCCAGCTGAAATTATTCAGCAGTGTGAATTGCGCGGCCTTACCAGCGTCATAATTAACAAAGGAATTCTAAAGTCATTGCCAAGGCCAAGCCGTGTAGGAGTGCTGGTTCATTTTTCTGCAAGCACGACATTATCTACTGCGCCAAACAGAAAAATGCTCACAGGTAGTGTTGAGGAGGCCCTAAGGCTTGGAGCAGACGGCGTCTCACTCCACATCAACATTGGTGGAAAAGAAGAGCCAGAGATGCTTGAGCAGCTTGGAAAAATTGCAGAGGGGTGCCACCAGTGGAACATGCCGCTATTGGCAATGATGTACCCTCGCGGTGAAAACATCAAAAACCCACACGATCCAGAAATCGTCGGCCACGTAGCAAGGATTGGGGCAGAGCTTGGAGCAGACATTGTAAAGACACTGTACACAGGTGATGTCGACTCGTTTGCAAAAATCGTAAAGAGCACTCCAGTTCCAATAGTAATTGCAGGCGGCCCCAAGGCAAAAACAGATTCCGACATTTTACAGATGACTGAGGACGCAATGAAGGCCGGAGCTAAAGGTGTAACTTATGGTCGTAACATTTTTGCACACAAAAACCCAGCCCAGATGGTTGAGGCCTTGGGTGCGATAATCTTTAGAAAAGAATCGGCAAAAGAAGCAGCGAAGAAAATTGGAAAAAAGTAAAGAGCTAGTAATTTTACCAAAGGTTCCCAAGTCGCAGCTTGGCAAGTTTTTGGCAGGACTGGAAGGCGAGGGGGTCAAAACCGTCTATCTGGATCCAAAACTCCTTGGCAAGTCAAAGATTGCCTCAATTTACACATCGCCAAACGCCAAATACGTGGTTTTGGAAAAAGATGCACCAAGGCCAAAGGGCAAAAAGGTCGGAAGGCGATTCAAGGTACTATCAAATTCAGATATTGAGAAAATCTTTGTTGAGGCAAAAAAAGGCCTTGATTTTGTCATAATTGAGGTAAAGGACTGGAAGATAATTCCCCTTGAGAACATCATTGCAAAGCTTCACAAAATGCACACTGAAATCTTTGCACTTGCGCGAACCCCAGAAGAGGTGCGAAAAATGTTTTCAATCTTAGAAATTGGTGTGGACGGTGTAATCTTTGAGGCAAGCTCAATTAGCGAAGCAAGGGAGGCAATGGTGTACCTAGGGACAAGCAACTTTGAGCTAAGAGAGGCAAAGATAATTGACATCAAAGAGGTTGGCGACGGCGAGCGAGTCTGCGTTGACACGGCATCGATGCTACACAAAGGCGAAGGGATGCTAATTGGAAGCAGATCAAACTTTTTGTTTTTGGTCCACAATGAGTCTGTCGGCTCTTCATTTACATCACCAAGACCGTTTCGAGTAAACGCAGGTGCAGTACACTGCTACACGCTATCACCTGACGGCACGACAAAATATCTGTCGGAGTTAGAGACGGGTGCAGAGGTCCTAGTGATTGATTCGCACGGAAGAGCAAGACGAGCAACTGTTGGCCGCTCAAAAATAGAAAGAAGGCCGATGCTCATGATAAAGGCCCAGACAGGCGATGAGGTCGGTGGAATTATTGCGCAGGACGCAGAAACAATAAGATTTGTAAGGCCGGGAGGACACCTCGTTTCGGTAACACACCTCAAAAAAGGAGACACTGTACTTGTTCACGCAAAGACAGCTACTGGAAGACATTTTGGCATGGAAGTCTCTGACGAGTATATTTTGGAAAAATAGACTGGACCACATGGCATACAAAACATGTGTGAGCATTACAGAAACAACTCCCAGACGACTCAAAGAGACACTATACGATGCACTCAAAAAATCAGAGTACGCTGAAATCCGCTTTGACTTTTTGAGGCCAGAGGCAGTTCCCGAGGCACTCCAACTAGTCAAAAAACACCTAAGGCGGTGTGTCTGTACGCTCAGGCCAAAAGCCGAGGGGGGCAGGTTCCGGGGAAATGAGGCAGAACGGGCATCCATTCTAAAGCTGATTGCAGAGTACAACCCATATCTAATAGACATAGAATATTCCACACTTGGCAAAAACAAAGAGCTGCTAAACTATGTAAGAAAAACAGGAACACCAATTCTTGTCTCGTGGCACGATTTTAGGAAAACTCCGCCGCTTTCCAGACTTGCAGAAAAACTCCAGCAGATGAAAAAAATTTCAAAACACGTCAAAATAGTTACCACTGCAAGCTCGGTTGTGGACACTACAACTGTTTTGTCGTTGTATAGAAAACAAAACTCTAATCTTGTTGCATTTGCGATGGGGGATTTTGGTAGGATCTCAAGAATCCTATGCTTGTATCTTGGCAGTCCGTACACCTACGTGTCTCTGGGCAGACCTGTCGCGCCAGGCCAGTTTAGCTTAGATGAAGTTAAATCGCTCTTTGCATTGCAAAAATAACAATGACAAAGATGTTTGCAGTAATTGGCGACCCAATAGATCATTCCCTGTCGCCAAACATTCACAATGCCGCGTACAAGGCGCTGGGGCTTGACTGCACATACATCGCATACAGGATTCCACACGGTGAGCTAAAGGCCGGAGTCGAGTCGCTAAAACAAATCAAGATTACCGGATTTAACGTCACGATTCCCCACAAAATCGAGATGATGAAGTTTTTAGACGAGCCAAGCCAGGAATGCAAAATCATTGGCGCAGTAAACACAGTCACCAATAATGATGGGAGGCTCATCGGATACAACACAGACATGGACGGATTTTTGGATCCAATCAAAAAAAGAAATCTACCAGTTAATGGAAGCAGTGTCTTGCTTATTGGCGCGGGTGGCGCCGCAAGGGCAATTATTGCAGGATTTGCAAAGGAAAACGCCCACAAAATCACAATCGCAAACAGAACAAAGGAAAAAGGCCAAGAGCTTGCCAAATTTGCAGCAGGCCTTGGGCTTGAGTCTGACGCAGTTTCGCTAGACGAGGCAGGCCAAAGGGCTGGAAGCTACAAGTTCATCGTCAATGCCACATCAGTTGGGCTAAAAAACGAGCCAAGCCCCATTTCCACAAAGACGATAAATTCAGAAAACATTGTCTACGATATCATATACATGCCGATGAACACGGACCTAATAGTTCAAAGCAAAAAGAATTCTGCCCGAGTCATATACGGATATGAGATGCTTTTGGGCCAGGCTGCCTTGGCCTTTGAGATTTGGCACGGCATAAAGGCGCCATACGACGCAATGAAAAAAGTTCTAGTCGGTGGGTTTTGATGACAGAGGTAAAAGCAACAATTCATGGCGCAATATCAATTGTCAACGCAATTGCAACTGGGAAAGGTGCAACACTTGGGATTTCATCGACGGTGGAGGCACTAGTCAGCACAACAGAAGGCAGCGGAATCCGGATTGAGGTAGACAGCCAGAACATCAGCTCCAGATTGATCAACAAAGTAGTCGAGGAGGCAGTCCCAAAAAAAGATCTTGAAAAAAATAAAATCGAGATTAGTCTCAAATCCGAAATTCCGACAGGATATGGTCTGAAGAGCTCAAGTGCCATCTCTTCTGCAGTGTCGCTTGCATGCCACAAGTTATTCAGATCACATTTTACAGACAGGCAGGTCTTGCTTGCCGGCGTTGACGCATCAATTGCCACAAAGGTGAGCTTGACTGGAGCATATGATGACGCATGTGCCTGTTATTTTGGAGGCACACTAGTCACCAACAACTACGAGCGCAAAATAATCAGAATGGAAAAAACCCCGACAAACCTCGCTGTTGTAATTTTTGTCCCCAAGTCCCGCAAGCGAGGAAACATCAGGCAGCTGAGAACCATCAAGGACGTATTTGAGAGGGCGTGGAGTTTTGCAAAGGATGGAAATTATTGGGACGCCATGATCCTAAATGGAATTGCCGCATCCTCAGTTCTGAATTCAGACCCAAAGATAATTTCAAGACTAGTAGAAAGCGGCGCCCTTGGCGCTTCCATCTCAGGCAACGGCCCAGCCATTGCAGCCATTGCAAAAAAAGACAGAATACCACACATAAGAAAGGTGTTTTCGGAAAGCGAGGGAAAAATTCTCACATCTGAGATAAACAACAAAAAGGCTGAGGTCCATGAACTGTAGGGTAGAGAAATCAAGTCTTAGCGGGACAATTACGTGCCCCCCGAACAAAAGCTACACGCACAGGGCAATCTTTTTGGCGTCTTTGGCAAACGGCAAAAGTCTCATCAAAAACGTTCTGCGCTCAAGAGACACCAATGCGACAATTGAAATCTGCAAGAGTTTTGGGGCAGAAATTCAGGGGAATGAAAATAATCTCGAGGTGATAGGAATCGACAAATTTGGAACAACAGACCTCATAGTCGACGCATCAAATTCTGGAACATCTATCCGAATTGCAGCTGCAGTTGCGGCCTTAAGGGAAGGCAAAACTGTCCTGACAGGAGACGAGAGCCTCAAAAAAAGACCCATGAAGCCGCTGCTGGATGCGCTAGAATCACTTGGGGCAAAATGTTCTTCAAATGACGGCAAGCCGCCCCTTACCATATCAGGCAGGATGAGAGGTGGAGAGGTATCAATCCCTGGAAATGTTTCAAGCCAGTTCATCTCTGCACTTTTAGTTGCCGCACCGCTAACAGAAAAAGGAGTGGCACTTAACATAAGCTCAGATCTCGTATCAAAACCATACCTTGATGCCACAATCATTACAATGGAAAAATTTGGTGTTAAAGTCAAAGTACTAGACCAATACAAAAAATACAAAATCGAGCCACAGCAATACAAACACGCTACGATAACAATCCCCTCAGACTTTTCAAGTGTTGCACTGCTACTTTCTGCCGCAGTACTAGTTGGCCGCGATCTCACACTCAAGGCTTCAGTTGGAAATTTAGCACAGGGTGATGAGGCAATAATAGACATACTTGGAAAGCTTGGGGTCA
>DASWKH010000074.1:0-5358 GCA_036396715.1 Candidatus Nitrosotenuis sp. | reverse complement strand
GTGGCTGCTTATTTGGAGAAACGAGCTTGCCAAAATGTTGCTGTGTATTATAGTGATGATGGAAAGTTTTGCGCGGTATTTTTTTGCCAAGTCCAGCGCAAACTCGAATGCGTGATACGAGATCTCTGACTCGTCAAATGGCACCAAGACATGCTTGATTAGTGACGGCGAGACTTCTCTGCATACATCTATTTCTGGGCATATGATCTGTGTGTCTTGTGCCATGGTTTGTCTGCGGTATTTTTTCTTATATGATATAGTGTGTTCGATTCTGCCACATTCTGATAGTTTGATTGATTAATTGACATTATTTTACTAGATTTGCTTTAATGAAAATTTAGAAAAGCCAATGAAATGTCTGAAGACAAGCAAAAACCACCAACTCTGTTCCAAGAAATACTTGACAAGTTTAGCGCACTAATCACTGCCGCCTTTGGTCTAGTCGCAGCACTAGCTTGGAACGCGGCAATTCAGGCGTTTTTTAAGGAGTTTTTTGGCGAGCAAGAAACGTTCATGCCGATGTTAATTTATGCCATAATAGTGACAATACTAGCTGTAATTATCACATTTGTTGTCGCGCGAGCCATAACAAAAGCAAAAGAAAAATCCTCAAATCTAGGCCTTTAGAATTATTTTATCGGTATTGTTTTGCTGTGTGTCAAAAGACTGGCAGACCTCACAAAGACTGCCTTTGCAGTCTTGCATTCCACATCACAGGCTTCCATACCGTCTGTTTTCTGCAGCTTTTTTCCACTTCCGTTAGTCAGCTCTCTGAACAACGGACACAAAGCGGCCCTTCCCCCATATGCTGTTTTTCCATCAACAAACCAAAACATCTCAAGTGCAGATGAATCCAGAATCTGGTTTCGGAGCTTTTCTCCAAGATTTGTGTAATGGCCAACTAGGTTCAGTCTTCCTTTTGCCAAAAAGCTCACTACCCTGGCAAACTGGATGCACAGATAGCATCTATTGTCATATATGACAACTGGAACTATGTCTTGCAGATCCACGATCTACATAGCAGTCCTTGAGATTAAACTTTTGAGGATATAGCTTTTTATTTAATTCAGCGGGTGTCTCAAATCATGAACTGGCAGTTGCACCAACCAATTTTGCAATTTGATTAGATATGGGTCTTAATTACTATCAAATTAAAAAAAATGTTCGCAAGGCCCGAAAACTAGTGATTCGTGCCACATCGATTGCAGGCTCTGGGCATCCTGGCGGCTCTTTTTCTATGGCAGAAATCATGGGGTGTCTTTTCTTCAAGTATCTTCGGTATGATCCAAAAAACCCAAACTGGGAAGACAGGGACAAGCTAATACTGTCAAAAGGTCATGCCTCGCCAGGACTGTTCTCAAACATGGCAGTTGCAGGATACTTTGAGCCATCAGAGCTTGACACACTTAGGGCCTTTGGAAGCAGGCTGCAGGGGCACCCGGATTTGAAATGTCCTGGTGTGGAGTTTTGTGGGGGATCACTTGGAATCGGCCTGTCATTTTCCATTGGATCTGCTCTTGCTGCCAGACTCGATAAAAAACCAACTAGAATCTTTACCGTTTTAGGAGATGGTGAAACGGACGAAGGCCAAGTCTGGGAGGCTGCAATGGCTGGCGCAAAATACAAAGTCGACAACCTTACCGCATTTTTGGATAGAAATTTCATCCAGCAGGATTCCTACACAGAAAAAGTCATGCCGCTAGACGAGGTGCTATCAGGAGACGACATATCAGAGATGTGGCGGGATGCAAGCAGATGGAAGGTCGGAGACAAGTGGAGAGCATTTGGATGGAATGTAATAGAAATTGACGGACACAGAATAGAGCAGATTGACTCTGCAACAAAAAAGGCAATCCAGACAAAAGGTGTTCCTACAATCATTGTGTCTAGGACCATTAAGGGAAAGGGAGTTGAGCACATGGAGGACAATCCAAAGTGGCACGGCCAGGCCCCAAAAAAAGAATTTGTCCCAATTATTGATATGGAAATTGAGTCTCAGTCCATGATTGCGCCATCAATCATTGCAGGTGATATGAGCAATTTGGCAAACGAGGTAAAAAGATGTGTCAACGGACGCGCAGACTATATCCATCTGGATGTGATGGACGGAATGTTTGTTCCAAACAAAACATTTGATCACACAAAAATAAAAGAGCTAAGACCAATCACTGTAATTCCATTTGATGCTCATTTGATGATTAACGAGCCAGTAAAACATGTGCGGGATTATGTGGATGCCGGCTCTGATATCATAACGGTCCACGCCGAGGTATGTGATGCATCAAGCTTTGGCGAAATCCACGACATTCTAAAAGCTAGTCAGGTGGGTGTTGGCCTTGCAATAAATCCCGACACGGAGCTTCCTGAATGGTCAAAGCAGTTCATACCAAAGCTTGATCAAGTCATTGTAATGTCGGTAATCCCTGGAAAGTCTGGCCAAAAATACATCGAGTCATCTCATGAAAAAACACAAAGGCTTGCCAAGACTTTGTCTGAAAATAACTTTGATGGATACATAGAAGCAGACGGCGGTGTCACACTGGATAATATCGGTGCGTGTTTTGCAGATGGCGCACGAGCATTCGTTGGGGGGAGCGCAATAATTGGGCAGGCTGATGTGCGCCAAATAATCAGGGAGTTTAGGCACAAAGTGGCATACGCAAGACGCAAAACACTCATCCAAAAGGCATTTGAGCTTGGCGGAAAGGAACTAGTTGCAAAATGGATTGAGCTTCACACAATTGGAGAAAAAAGAAACCAGCTAAATGTGATTGCAAAGGAGCTTGGCTACACTTGAGCGTACCGATGACTGATATGCGTACCACATATGGCAAGACGCTAATCGACATTGGTCAGGAAAATCCAAACGTTGTTGTCTTGGGTGCAGACACATCAGACTCCCTTAAGACAGCTGATTTTGGAAAAAAATTCCCAGAACGGTTCTTTAATGTTGGAATTGCAGAAGCAAATCTGGTTTCAGTAGCTGCAGGACTAGCCATTTCTGGCAAGACTCCTTTTGCAAGCACGTATGCAATATTTCTGCCGGGCCGGTGCGTTGATCAAATAAGAAACGCAATTGCGTATCCGTCACCTAGTGACAAAAAGGGGCTAAACGTCAAACTTGTAGTATCACACGGCGGAATAACAGTAGGGGCAGACGGGGGATCTCACCAGCAAATAGAAGACATTGCAATTATGAGGGCAATACCACACATGTCGGTTCTGATTCCAGCCGATACGGTAGCAGTAGGCAAGCTTACCTGGATCATTTCACAAAAGTATGGTCCGTTCTATATGAGAATGGCAAGGTCTGCGACCCCTCTGGTACATTCTGAATCACAAGAATTTGAGATCGGAAAAGGAATCACATTAAGGGAGGGTGCAGACTGTACCATAACTGCCTGCGGCATCACCGTCAAAATGGCACTTGATGCAGCAGACTCCCTAAAACAGGAGGGAATTTCTTGCAGAGTGATTGACAGCTTTTGCATAAAGCCAATCGATGCTGCACTATTGGAAAAATCAGCTAGAGAAACAGGATGTATAGTAACATGTGAGGAGCATAACGTCATGGCAGGCTTTGGCTCTGCAGTATCTGAGGTGATATCGGAAACGTATCCTGTGCCCATTAAGAGAATCGGTGTACTTGACAAATTCGGCGAGTCTGCGCGGGACAACGAAATTCCACTATTACTGGAAAAACATGGCATAACATCAATTAATATAGCAAAAGCCGTAAAGGACGTAATAGGTAAGAAAAGACAATGAAGATCTTTTTAGATACTGCCAACATTTCATCAATCAAAACGTACAACGACATGGGTCTACTGGATGGTATTACTACGAATCCTTCGCTTTTGGCAAAAGAAGGTGGCGACCCGCAAAAAACAATGGAGGAAATCGTACGAATTGTAAAAGGCGACGTCTCATTAGAAGTCGTCAGTACAGAGTACAAAGGAATGATTGAGGAAGCCCACAGACTAAAAAAATACGGCCCAAACGTTGTAGTAAAGTGTCCGATGACTGCTGATGGACTCAAAGCCTGCAAGACTTTGAGCTCAGAAGGTATACCAGTAAACGTAACCTTGGTGTTTTCCCCAAACCAGGCAGTACTAGCTGCAAAATCCGGAGCAAAATATGTCAGCCCGTTTATTGGAAGACTGGACGATATTGGCGAGGACGGAATGGCTCTAATTGCAGAAATAAAGCAGATTTTCAATAATTACAATTTCAAGACTCAGGTTCTAGTAGCTAGTGTGCGACACCCAATGCACGTAGTAGAAGCTGCAAAGATTGGGGCTGATGTCGTCACACTGCCTCCGGATGTTTTGGGCAAGATGCTAAAGCATCCACTGACAGATATTGGCCTAAAGAACTTTTTGGCCGACTGGGAAAAGCTAAAGCAGGAAAACCCCAAAGTCCAGACCTAAACTAAATCTAAGAAAACTAAATAGGGTTGAATTCAATCGTTTTTTTCCAATTGGGGTAACTTTGTTACCAAGCGTTTTTAAAATAAAAACAAGAACAGCTTTCAATTGATCAGTACAAACGGGATTTTCAAATTATTTAGCGTACTAGTAATTTTGATGCTTTTTAGCTCCGTATCATTGGGTACAGTTTTTGCAATCGATTCCCCAAAAAAACAGCTGGCAAGCGGCGTTGCACCAGAGGATGTGATTTGCAAGCAAGGACTGATCTTGGCAATTATTTTTAATAATGTTCCAGTTTGCCTAAAGCCGTCAACTGCATCAGAATTGGAAAAAAGATGGAACACGACACTAGTCTTTCCAGAAGCTGCACAACCAAAAGCTGATGCGCCCAAAAATGAACCAAGCACAAAGAGCACGACGGGGGCAACAATTCAAGGACAGCCTGGAAAGACACAAGCACTAGTTGAAATTATTCCTGCGTCAGGCGGCTCTACAGTGAATTTTTACATAACAGACGATGATCTCAATACCAGCCCCAACGGAGTAGACATCATATCCACTGAAGGATTGCTAGAGTTTACCATAAACGGCATAGCAATTGAGGGACCTGAAACTATGATAGAGACTGGGCCCAACACCGGCAAATTCTATGTGGGGCTAGAACTTCCAGACACAGTAAACGGCCAGGCCCTCACACAAAATGACGTTATCGTGGTAAGGTATCTGGACCAGTCCGATGCTGCAGGAGAAAGCAGAGTCAGTGTTACCTCTGTGCCACTCTCACAAACCTACGCCCAAGTACAAGCATCTGGTGGGGGGCAAAGTAGGATTGGCCACGAGTTTTCTGTGAGAATTTACGAGCCTGATGCAAACTTGGATTCACGCGAAGTCGACAGAATTCCTTTGAGCAGAATCGAGTTTAGGGCAG
>DASWKH010000073.1:0-3060 GCA_036396715.1 Candidatus Nitrosotenuis sp. | reverse complement strand
CTAAACGTCACAGAGGATTTTGGGTTTGTCCGCATTAATCCCGATGAGAAATTCGGCGAGATAACCAAGGTGATGATTAACGGAAAAGAACTTGATGCAGACTGTACAACCGGCTGCACTAGTACTATTTACTCCAACCAGGATCTGAATGTCGAGGTCTGGAATGTGTGGGGCGGCCGCGCCTTTTCCCATCTTGAAAAATCAGAAGAGATTGTTTTGGATGACGAAATTAACTGGGATCTGGTCTTTGTTGTGATTGTAGTAGCTGTTGCAGGCCTGCTTTTGTGGAAATTTGCAGGCCAGGCCCTGGAGCATTTTGGGTTTAGAAGAGTTTGAGAAGATCATGTTGACCATTCATCTAAGAGACGAATTTCTAATTCAGCAGAATTTCCCCTTTAAGTGCTTTAGAACATTTTTTAATAATGTGTGTTTTTCTGAATTTTCTCCTAACAAACTCTTATATACTACTGATAGATAAATTCTGTGTCAACTATATAATAATATTAAGTAATCTTAAAAACTTTATATGTTTAACATATATTATAGCATTTATGAGAAATCAATCATTCCAAGAACCAAAAAGATGGAAGGATCTGTCCAAAGCTGTACTGTTTGCTAGTGGTCTTTCTGGCAAGCTCGTGTACAGCATCAAAAATGATGCCATTCCTTTGGCAGGTACTGCTCCAACTGCGTACGATAGATTACACATTCTAGAGTCTCTCGGTCTTGCCAAGCTCACAAGAAATACATTTCAAATTAACACCAGTGTAGTTTATCAACCATTATACATAATCAAAAAGCTCCAACCCTCATTAGATGCATTACAACAAGCAAAAAGATTTGGAAAGTACTATACGCAGTATGACATTAATTTTGTTAACAAACACCTGCCTGGAAAATTCCTCAAAACTTTGGACTATGCAGCATGGGATCTAACAAAATTTCAAACACCCCAAGACCTGTTCATATACGTTGACGACATAGAGATGTCCTCTAAATTTCTACTTGATAATGGATTTAATGAAGGTGAGAATGGCCGCGTGATACTTCTTCCGAAAACTGGTTCTTTTGAAAACGAAATAGAAAGAGTTTATCTGGATAGCATAGCAAATGGCGGCAGAAGTATACTTGATGCGGTCGCAATTGAATTATTGTACAGAAACGAGCTGACTGTGCAAGGAAGATTCTCCGTAGAACAAATTATCAAAGTTCTAGAAGATTTACGATCATATCGAAATATTCATGAACCCATTAGTGCGTGAAGCAGTAGAAATAACAAATGATCTTGGCCAGATCATAGTTGTTGGCGCCGTAGCAGTAATGATACACACACAAAGAGGAAGACAGTCAGCGGACATTGACATTGCAATAGCAATCAAATTATCAGATGACGAGATGGTTCTAAAAAAATACATCCCAATTAGAGGCAAGCGCGATTCTTGGGACAGTCCACGTGGTGTAAAAATCGACATATTTAGACGCGATGTCAGTGGGATTCCTGTTGAAACGATAGCTAAAACTGCAAAAAACGTAGTCGTAGACAAAAACGGGACCAAGATAAAAACTGCCTCACTTGAAGTTCTCATAGCAACAAAATACAGGGCGTTTAATCGCAGAAAATCACTTGGGGATGAATCAGATTTGCGCATAATTGCCAAAAGGAAGTTTAAGGAAATAGACTGGAACCTTTTAGGCCAAATTACTACGGAGATGGAATTTGCCGACATCAAACGAGCAATAACTGCATATTATAACTCGTAAGTGAAAGGCAGGCCCCGGAGTATTTTGGGTTTAGAAGGGTGTGATTTTTTTTCAAGCCAATATGTTTATATGATTACTATGATATGATAATAGTATGACAAAACAGCGAAGGACAGTCACACTCAGCAAGGAGCTAGATGACATCATTGCAATTTTGGCATCTGGCAAACAGATGAACTATTCAGAGTTTTTAGAAACCCGACTAAGGACATTGCCAGAAGTAGCCAAGACAGTTGAGCGAATCAACAGCATGCCAGAAGAACCGGCGTTGGTTAAAACAGTTTCAAGACAAGGCATGCACCAAAAATCAAGGGCACAGCGCAAATTACAAAAACCGCAGCAGAAAAAATGAACTTTATATAATTACACGACTATATAATAGTGGAAATGAGTAGTGCAGAAACGATAAAAGTTGTGGACGGCCAGGAAAGAAAAATAGCAGCAGGCGGAGGCAGCAAGTTATTCTATCTTCCAAAAGAGACTGGCGACTATCTGCAGATAGGAGATACCATCGTACTCAGTGTAATCATAGAAGGCAATGAGCTAAAAATAGTCGGCACCAAACAATTGTTTTACTTTGGCGTAAAGCAGATCAGGGATTTAATCAAGGAGTTTGGCTTTGAAACAAAGTACGACAAAAACGTAGAAAACATTGTGGTTCTTGATGCAGCCAAAGGCAACCTTTCGTTAAATTATACACAAAACCTGCACAAGAAAATAGAGCAGGCCCACATCACAGTTGCAGTAGAGCTTAACAATGTCTCCTATGGGTCATACAAGAAGATAAGCAGGCTTGGCGCACAGCTGGGAAAATTCAATGTCATCATCAGGCCCCAAGGAGACCTCGACACAATCAACCTGCTAAAAGACTCTGGTCACTACAAGCTGGATGGAAAAAAGGCATTTGAGGTGCTAAAAAAGGCCGGAAAAAAAATCGGCGTATCAGTTGTACTCCGCTTCAACAACAAGCAGAACGAAATAGAAGATGTAAGAGCTGGAATTGTGGAGCTCTCAAAGCTAAATTCCAAGCTTTGATTTTAACAAGGACGCAAGCTGTCTTGTAGCTG
This sequence comes from Candidatus Nitrosotenuis sp., assembly GCA_036396715.1. Lineage (GTDB taxonomy): Archaea > Thermoproteota > Nitrososphaeria > Nitrososphaerales > Nitrosopumilaceae > Nitrosotenuis. The sequence goes on along the minus strand of DASWKH010000073.1, from coordinate 232 downwards.
GGCTAAGACGAGGGTTTCTATCCAGACTAACTAGTTCTGCTTCTATCAGATCGTTTGTTTGTATATTCTCATTGCCATCAAGCTTGGAGATTATTATTGCTACTAGCTCCACACCCAGTTTTTCTAAAAAATCCCTCCACTTGGCAAGCTCGCCTTTTTTGTCTTGCCTACAAATAATTATTGCGTGAGAAGCTGCCTTGTAGATTGCCTCGGATTCTGCAGACATGCCTCC
>DASWKH010000072.1:0-1529 GCA_036396715.1 Candidatus Nitrosotenuis sp. | reverse complement strand
TTTTACTTCGTTAAAGTCCATGTTTCCCCTAGAATCTGAGCAAACTGTGATTGTTTCTAATTTGCACATTGCAACGCTTGCCGGGTTCGTACCATGAGACGAATCTGGAATGATAACCTTGGTTCTTTTTTCATTTTTATTTTCAAAATGTCTTTTTGCTATCATAATCCCTAAAAGCTCACACTGAGATCCTGCAGCAGGTTGAAGTGATACATCATCCATGCCTGTAATTTCCTTTAATGCCTCCTGCAATTCCCAGATTACCTCTAAGGAGCCTTGTGAATATTCGGCAGGTGAACGTGGATGAATCGATGCAAATCCTTTGAGCCTTGCCAACTCCTCGCTTACCTTTGGGTTGTACTTCATTGTGCAGGAACCCAAAGGATACAGGTTGTTGTCTATTCCAAAATTTTTCTTTGATAACTTGGTATAATGTCGTACAATGTCTGTTTCATTTACGTTTGGAAGGGGAAGATTATCGCGTACTAGTTCAATCGGTAGATCAAGCTGTGTTTGTATCTGTTCTACATGTTCTGTTGGTTGCTGATCATATTCAAAAATGAGCTTCATTTTAGTGCCTCCAGATAAGCGTTAATGTCTGCCATAGAGTTTTTTTCTGTGCAGCATACAATCATTTTTTCATCATCAACTACTAGTCCGCCAACAATCTTTTGTTCAAGAAGTTGAGAGAAAATCTTGCTTGCAGTTTTTGGAGTTTTTACGCAAAACTCGTTGTAAAAGTATTTTTCATTCAAAGCCTTAAAGCCAGCTTTTTGCAGTTTTTCGTAAAGCAAATGTGCCTTATAGTAGGAATTTTTTGCCACATCAACAAGCCCTTTTCTTCCAACTGTTGCCAAGTAAATGGTTGCAGCAAGTGCAAGCAGCGCTTGATTCGTTGTTATGTTGCTTGTTGCTCTTTCCCTTCTGATATATTGCTCTCGAGCTTGAAGAGTTAAGACAAATCCTTTCTTACCATTTTTGTCTTCTGTCATTCCAACTATTCTGCCAGGAATTTTTTTTAGCAAAAAATTTTTGACGGCAAGAAATCCAAGATATGGTCCACCAAAACTTAGTGGAATCCCAAATGATTGACCTTCTCCTACAACAATGTCAGAACCATATTCTCCAGGGGGTTTTATGAGTGCCAAAGATGTTGGCTCATTTACACAAGTGATAAACAGTGCCTTGTTGTGATGTGCTTTTTCAACTAGTGGTCTTAGATCTTTTATGTTTCCATAAAAGTCAGGATTCTGCGAAATTACACAACAAGTATTTTCATCTATTATGTTTGTAAATTCCAAATCAGAGCCATTGCAGTATGTCTTTAGAACTTCGTAGTAATTGGGATTCAGGCCATCATCGACAAAGACCTGCCTCTTCTTGGTATACGAAGAAGAAAGCAAAACAGCCTCAGCCAAGGCAGAGGCTCCGTCGTATAGCGATGCATTTGAAACATCCATTCCTGTTAAAAGGCAGATAAATGACTGAAACTCGTACATTGCCTGAAGCATTCCCTGGCTTGCTTCTGG
>DASWKH010000071.1:0-7339 GCA_036396715.1 Candidatus Nitrosotenuis sp. | reverse complement strand
ACGCCGTGGGAATACAACTTTTACGTTGATTTTGACGGAAATCAAGACGAACCAAAAATCAAGGAACTTTTATCAAAGATTGGTCAGCATTCGTTGTTTCTCAAAGTGCTCGGCTCCTACAAAAAAGCAAGACTAGTTTAGAAGCCCTTTGGTTTGCGGATGCTAAATCCTGCGCTAAATCCAATTATCACAACGCCTGCAGTTAGAACCATGATATGATACGTAAACAAGATTGGATCCGTGTTTTTCTCAAAGGTTCCAATTACATTAAGCTCCGATTGGCCCGTGTTTTGGATTGATATTCTGTTTGTGCCTTCTGCTAATACGTACCAGTCAAAGGTAATTTCATTTTTGAAATCTTCGTCCTTTTGTATTCCATCAGCTGGTGTTTCTAGCTTGACATGAAAGCTGTCTCCAGTCACCTTGAGGTTTTGGTGCGAGCTTTTTGGTGCCAAAAACTGATAAGTGGTAGAATCACCTATATCGATTTTCTCATCAACTGTTACTGTCTGAAGTCCTATTGACGATACCAATGCATATAGTCCGATTGCTACAATTACCGCACCGACACCGATTCCGATGCCAGTCATCTTGTTAAGCATAAAAATCAGTTAAAATCAGAAAATAAAAACTTACATCAAATCTACATCGTGAGGCTGGCTTTCAGCAAAGCCTGCACGAGACATTTTGATAAATTCTGCATTTTCTTGCATTTGTGGTATGGTGTGTGCACCACAATAGCTGAGGCCTGAGCGAACCCCGCCAGTAAGCTGCTTGAGGATGTCTGTTACGGTTCCTTTGTACGGAACCATTGCCTCTACTCCTTCTGCCACATAGTCATTTAGATCTTCATTGATTGCAACAATACCGGTTTCCTTTGATTTTCTTCCAAGCGCTGCGTAAAATGAGGCCATTCCCCTATAGATTTTGTACCTTTTTCCATTTTTCATAACATACGAGCCTGGACTTTCATCTGTTCCGCCAAAGAGGCTTCCAATCATTACTGTGGATGCGCCAGCTGCCAGTGCTTTTGTCACATCGCCCGAAGTCCTTGTCCCCCCATCAGAGATTATTGGAATTCCGTGCTTTTTTCCAACCTGCGCACAATCATACACTGCAGTAAGCTGAGGCACGCCAGAACCCGTGATGACTCGTGTTATGCAAATAGAGCCAGAACCAACACCTACCTTTACTGCATCAACTCCTGCCTTGATTAGGTCTTCTGCTCCCTTTGCTGTTGCGACATTTCCTGCAATTAGCTCGCAGCTTGGAAATGCTTTTTTGATATTTCGGATTGTGTTGATTGCGTTTTCGCTGTGGCCGTGTGCTATATCAACTACTATTACGTCGGCATCGGCCTCAAGTAGTGCCTCGGCTCTTTCCATAAAGTCTCCCTTTACCCCAACTGCTGCGCCAACAAGTGGTCTTCCTTTTTTGTCCTTTGATGCATTTGGATAGTCTTCATTATGTGTAATGTCTTTGCTTGTTATGAGCCCCCTTACCGTATTGTTTTCATCTACTAGGGGAAGCTTTTCAATTCTGTGCTGCATCAGAATTTCTTTTGCCTCGCCAAGTGAGATTCCAGGTTTTGCGGTAATGACGTCCTTTGTCATGACATCTTTGACTAGCTTATTTGATGCGGATTCAAACATGACATCACGCCCAGTTAGGATTCCTGCAAGTTTTGAGTCCTTGATTACGAGCAGCCCTGAGACTCCCTTTTCATGCATGTACGCAATTGCCTCTTTGACTGTTTGTTCTGGAGCAATATAGTACGGTTTTTCAATTATTACGCTTGCTGAACGCTTTACTTTGAGAACCTCTTCTACTTCTTCTTGTACACTCAAAAACCTGTGAATGATTCCAATTCCGCCTTCGCGCGCCATGGCAGTTGCCATAGCAGACTCTGTAACGGTATCCATGTTTGCAGAAATTAACGGGATGTTTAGCGAGATGTTCTTTGAGAGTTTTGTTCTAAGATCGGTTTGGGCCCGTGTTGTGATGTTAGAGTATTTGGGCACAAGAAGAACATCATCAAACGTCAATCCTTCTCTTATTTCCAATTAAACCCTCTAAAGGAGATTTAATATGCATTATAAGCTTTTCTTGATTTTTTTTGAAAACACTTGTGCTACAGATACTGCGTCCTTTGTTTCTTTTACGTTATGTGTGCGAATAATATCTGCACCATTTAGCGTTGCAATTACTTCGGCAGCAATTGAACCATAGAGTCGATCAGCTGGATTTTTTTTATCAAGAAGCTTGCCAATGAATGACTTGTTTGAAACAGATATCAGAATAGGATAGTTTAGTTTTTTAAAAAAAGAAAGGTTTTGTAAAACGTCAAGATCCCGCTTGAACCAATCCTGATTTATTTTTGTATAAAATGGGTGCTTGCCTGTCTTTCTAAAAAATCCAATCGCAGGATCAATTACGATGTTGCTTGTTTTGATATTTGCAGATTTTGCGATTTTAAGGCTTGATTGTATAGCAAGTTTTGCTTGTACAAGCAGATCTCCTTTGAGTGTTTTTTTGCTGTAGGCGCACAAAACTAAAGACGGTTGGTGTTTTTCTATAACATTTGGCATTTGTTTGTCATATTGCAGCCCAGAAATATCGTTGATAATATCGACGCCGTACTCTAAGGCTGCTTTTGCTACAGCTGCCCTGCACGTATCAATTGAGATTGGGAGGTTCGTTGCCTTTTGGATTTGTTTGATTGCCTCTGTAATTCTTTTGGTTTCCTGTTTTTCTGAAACCATCGTTGAAAGATATGGTGCAGTCGACATGCCTCCAACGTCAACAAAGTCTGCACCGTCTTCTTCCATTTGTTTAACAGCTTCTGCAATCTGACTTGTTTTTTTGATTGATTTTTTGTAAAATGACTCCGGGCTTGTATTTAGTATGCCCATTATTCTCACTGGATTTGAACCGCCAACTCTTACTGGGCCTAGCCTACTCACATCATTTATGATAAAGCATGCCATTTTTAGAGTAATTGACAGTTACTGGATGGAATTTACAATATCTGAAGATGCTAGACGAGTTTGGCTATAGCAAAAAAATGGACCTAAAAGCTGCAGCCATGCTTGATTCGATACTAGATAGATGGTTTTCTTTAGTCAAGCTAAAAAAGCTGATTTTTGGCAAGTCCGTATTTGTGATTGGGGCTGGACCATCGTTGCAATCAGCCATACCAGTTCTCAAAAAATACAAAAACATTATCAAAATTTGTGCAGATACAGCGCTTGCACCACTACTCCAAAGTGGCATTACACCGCAAATAGTTGTAACCGACCTAGACGGAGATCTGACATCTCTACGCAGAATTGCAAAAAAATGCATAGTAATTGTTCATGCACATGGGGACAACATGGACAGGCTTGAGTTTGCAAAAAATTTCAAAAACTGTATTGGCACTACACAAACAAAAGAGATTGGCAAAATTTGCAATTTTGGTGGCTTTACAGATGGGGACCGATGTGTATTTTTGGCAGAGTATTTTGGAGCAGCCAAGATGTTTTTGTTTGGAATGGACTTTGGTCCAAAAATTGGCAGATATTCAAAGACAAAAAAACGAGACAGAAAAACCAAGCTGAAAAAATTGAGATTTGCCAAGATGTTTTTGGAATGGATGGCACCCAAAACACACTCTAAGCTTTTTACTCTATCAAAGCCAATCAGGGGTTTCAAAAAGATAACATACAAGCAGATAGAACATAATGTTTCTATCTAGAATGGATTTAATACTGTCAATACTTCAGAACAATTATGCAGTTCTCAGAGGATCAGATTAAAGATGCCCTGGAGATAAAAGAACGACTCAGCTCAGAAATCCAAAAACACAAAGAACAAATCGAAATGCTTGAAAAAAATCTCACCTTAATTAATTCCATTCTAAAACAGCAAAGCTTCACAAAAGCATCCACACTAAAAGATACAAAAGAACCGCCAAAACAAGACCAAGTAATTCCTTTGCGAAAAAACACAGACGGTTCTCTGATTGCAAATGCATATGTTACTCCAAATGAGGTCTCAATCGTATTAGAAAACGGCGTAGAGCTAAAAGAGGACACTCATCCTTTCAAGTCATTTTTCCTTGAGCGAATAATTGGAGATATGAAGAAAAAGGACCTAGCGGATTTTGAAAAAGGAGAAATTGATGAAAATGCCGTAATTAACTGCCTTGTAAACAAAAACGGGGCGCTTTTGCGTGAAATAATAATTAAAAATTATCGCCAGAAAGAAAGAATAAACGAGATAATAAGCACAGTGACATGGTCATTTTCAAAAATGATTGACAACTCCAAGTGATAAAATGGACAGAATTGTCGTATTGGATTTTGGTTCTCAGTACAGCCACCTAATTTGCAGGCGAATACGCGAGTTTTCAGTATATGCAGAGCTTGTTCCATATGACATTTCTCTTGAAAAACTACAGCAGCTAAATCCAAAGGGGGTAATCTTTTCTGGGGGCCCATCAAGTGTTTACAATACTGACTCACCAAAACCAGACGCAAGAATTTTTCAGCTAAAGCTTCCCCTGCTTGGAATTTGCTACGGGCACCAGATTATAGTTGACAACTTTGGCGGTAAAGTAAAAAGAGCAAACAAAGAATATGGCCACTCTGTTCTCACAGTAGATAATGGATCCGATCTTCTTTCTGGAATTGGTGGTTCGGTGAGAGCCTGGATGAGCCACGGTGATGAGGCAGAAAAGATTCCAAATGATTTTGAAGTCATAGGCCACACAGAACGCTCTCACGCAGCTGCAATTGCAAACAAGCAGCAGTCAATTTATGGAATCCAGTTTCATCCCGAAGTAGTTCACACAGAAAATGGAGTTCAGATTCTCAAAAACTTTGTTCTCAACATTTGCGGAGCAAAGCAAGACTGGACAATGGAAAGCTTTGTGGAAAAAACAGTATCAGACCTTGCAAAGATTGAAGGAAATATCTTGTGCGGTGTGAGTGGCGGAATTGACTCCACAGTTGCAGCCCTTTTAATTCACAAGGCAATAGGAGATAGGCTCAAGTGCGTTTTTGTAGACAACGGTCTTTTGCGGCAAAACGAAGAACGTGAAATAGAAAAAATGTTCTCTGAAAACTTTGCTGTTAATTTTACAGCAATTAACGCAAAAAAACAGTTTTTGGATAAGCTAAAGGGCGTCTCAGATCCTGAAGAGAAAAGAAAAATTGTTGGTGAGGAGTTTGTTCGTATATTTACAGAATTTGCCAAAAAGAATGGTTCCTTCAAGTGGCTTGCGCAAGGAACCCTTTACCCCGATGTGATTGAGAGTGGGGTTTCGAAAGGCCCTGCCGCCGTCATCAAAACGCATCACAACGTTGGCGGCCTTCCTGATTGGCTTGACTTGGATGTACTTGAACCACTCAGAGACCTGTACAAAGACGAAGTTCGAAAGGTTGCTGCAATTCTTGGAGTTCCAAGACGCCTTCTTATGAGACACCCGTTTCCAGGACCTGGCCTTGCAGTCAGAGTAATCGGTGAAGTGACAGAAAAAAAACTTTCAATTGCCAAGCTTGCAAGCAAGATAGTCGAAGAGGAGCTTGAATCTGCTGGTTGGTACGAAAAGGTCTGGCAGGCCTATGCGGCTGTAGGAGACGACAAAGCAGTAGGTGTTGTAGGAGATGAGCGAAAATATGGAAATATTGTAATGATTCGAGTAGTCGAATCAATTGATGCCATGACTGCAGACTGGAGTAGACTCCCCCACGACATTTTAGCAAAAATCAGCAACAGAATTACCAATGAGATTGAAGATGTGACGTGGGTTTCCTATGTGATATCAAGTAAGCCGCCTGCCACAATAGAACCACAATAAAGAAGTATTGCTGTTTAGCTAGATTTGAAAAATTTGAATAACTAAAAGGGTTGATTAGAACTCAGAATTACTATGTGTGAGATTCCGCTAGAAGTTAATTCAATTTGCTGCGTTCACTTGAGAAACGTTTCTAATGATTCTCTGAGCTCGCCTATGATGTCTTGAAGAGGCAACAGTGGTTCTCTACTGAGCCTTGTAAGGCCGGTTTCCAAATAAGGTTCCAACGTTTTCACTATGCCATCTGGGAAGAATTGATCAACGCTTGTAAAGGCGACATCTTTACTCTTGCATTTTTCCAAGAATAATGCCCTCACTTTTTCTCTGTCGAATCTTTTCGTCTTTAGCAGTCTCCAAACATCGTAGTAATCTCTGATCTTGGTGCGCTGTATGATGGAACGCATTTTCTCTGCCAATGTCTCTTCTAGCGAGTATACTTTGACATCAAACGCCTGATAGTCAAAGACTTTTGGCATCTTTTTGGTCTCGGGTTTTCCAATTGTCGCTTCTCTCGTTATCTCTATCTTCACTGTGTCTTTGCCCAGTGGGCCGACATACTGGAATCTACTCTGATAATACCCTTCGTTGATATGAGGTCTGTCCTTTAATCTGACGTCCATACCTATTGCCTCCTTGATTATTTTTGGAACATCTTCTCTCAACACTTTTTCTAAGACATTTACATTGATATCATCAACTAAGGTGAAATCAAGGTCCTCGGAAAGTCTCCAACCTTCAGGAAAATGCACTTTGGAAAGGGCAGTACCACCCTTGAATATGAGATTACTCCCTATGGAGCTTTTTGATACGCCAAACAACAGCCACCCAAGTGCATAATCCTTGCTGATTGCTGATGGGTTGAGCTTTTTCTCGCCAGCCATCCTCATGATGTCGTCTTTGTTCATCATTTAGTATCCCTTCCAACTCATCAGGTCTCTCTGAGTCCTGTTTATGATTAAACCATATTCCTTGGAATATTCTATTGCCTTTCTAGGCCCGCTTGGATCAAACCACATGAATCCTTTATCGTCCTTCAACACTTCTTTGTTTACATTTGTCTTTATGTTAAGAATGTCAAGTATGTACAAAAGTCTCTTGATGACAACTTTTGTTCCTATCTTTTTTGAGTAATCAATTATCTTTGTAAAGTCAAGTTCATTCTGTGCTTCCCAAATTCCTTTAACTACTTCATCAATACCTCCACAATATTTTGGATAGATCAAGCAGTCTACAATCGTCTTTTCTCTGGACGATATTCTGAATTTCTCTCCCCCGATCTCCTCTTCGACTATGCCAAAAAATTTGTTTTTGGAAAAGGTGATGAATTTGAACTTGAGCGGTCCGTACTCCAGATTCCTCTTTCTGTTTGTTGTTACGACAAAGGTCACACTTGGGACCTGCTCAGTCATTCCCCAGTAGTTTAGAGCAGACCAGAACCCTATGTAATAGGAGCGCACTATTTCTGATACTATGACAAAAGGCATCTCAGCCCATTTGCCG
>DASWKH010000070.1:0-32195 GCA_036396715.1 Candidatus Nitrosotenuis sp. | reverse complement strand
CCATCTGTTAGCGATGAACCAACAAATACCGCATTTATTGGCGCAGGCGGAAATTGCAAGATCACAAGTGGAAGCGATCTGTACGTTTGGACAAGACACTTTACTAGTTTTGCAAGCTATACCTCTTCTGCAACCCCCAGCGCTCCTTCACCAAGTACTCCAGCTGCATCTGGTGGTGGCGGTGGTGGAGGTGGTGGGGGAGCCGCAGCAGGAGCTACGGGATTTGGAGGAAAGCTAGTTCAACCAATAGTGATCTATGAAATATCGTATGATTTGTGTGAACAAAATATGATCAGAATCATAGTCGGCATTCAAGGCTTAGAAACACCACCACCAAATGTAAAGATAAGAACGCCAACTCAGAAGATCTACTCAGCAACACTAGTTCAAGACCAACCATACGCAGAGGCCAATAAAGCATTCTCGACAAGCAGGTATGTCTACGAAGCGCCGCTAGATCCAAAACTGGACTTCTTTATTGTGACTGCTGAGCAAATAGCTGGAAGAGATGTGGTAATTGCCAGATACTTGGTAAACGTAGATGAGTGTAGAAACGTAATTGTTGTCAATTCGATGGAAGATATTGAAAGGACAGAAACTTCTGAGACTACTGTTGGTGTAAAACGACCACAAATCTTTGATATTAAATTCCAAGTAGATGGTAACAAACCAATCAAGGCAACGGAGATAAACCAATTCGTCGAACCAGGCGCCCAACTCAAATTCAGTGCAATAGTTGACAGCCCATCTACAATACGACGGGCGGAGCTTAGGGTAAGTACAGCCGGTGGAAACTATGGTGATTATGCAGCAGTAGTAATGAAGATCGCGCCACTACAAAACATCACAAACGCATACTTGGTATCAGTAGATCTGCCGTCATTGTTCCTGCAGACACCTGCAACAGTCTATTGGATTTACGTCTTAAATAACGACGGGCAGGCACAAAGCTCAGAAAGATATATCCTTGGAGTAAAGCCGCCATACGAGTTTGATGCAAGAATCATGCTTGACTCGCCACCAAGCAAGGCAGAAAGCACAATGTACAGGCCAACTGCATACGTGAATAATGATGATGAAAAACCATTGTTTGGAACAGCGTCACTACTTGTGAATGGCACCATAGTGTACACATCACCAGAACAATTATTCAACAAGGGCGAGTCGGTAGTTAACTTTGAGTGGAAAATACCTAACGTACGAGCCGAATCAAAGTATCAGGTTAGCGCACAACTTAACCTATACGATAAGACAATCGAAACTACATCACTAATTCTTAGAACATTCCAAACGACAAGAATATTCTCAATTTCAGAACCTGTTACCATAAACTCCGTTATGGAAAATGGCGATGTGGTGGCAAGAGCCGGTCTGCTCTACTCATCTGATACTAACCCGTCCTTGCACTACAGAATAGTAGCACCGGATGGAACATGTATTATTGGTAAATCTGATCCATGCCTTGTAAGTGGTTCGACTGCAGGATTTAGAGGAAATTCGGTAAACGTAGATCTAGATGGACAAATATACAGAATCAGATATTCAGGGCAAGACAGTCCACTTGAGCGATTCTCTATAACCTCAATTGATCCAATTGTTGGAAACTGGATTGTTACGTTAGAATCAGACGATGGAGTGATCCCAGAAGCACACGCATTAGAGGATGTGCGCCTCAAGGTAAAGTACAGAGCTAACTACATAAAACTCATAACAACAACCTCAGACTAGTTTTTTTTGAAAAAATTTATCGTGGTAATGAGACAAAATAGATTCAAAATCAGATTATTGTCTATGGGAATGAGATTGCATTAGATAACACAGAGTCGATATCTGAAACTTTAATTCTGTCTTGTTGCATCGAATCGCGATGCCTTAGTGTTACTGTATCATCTTGTAGTGTTTGGTGATCAACAGTGATGGCAAAGGGTGCTCCTACCTCATCAAGTCTTCGATACCTTCGGCCAATTGCCCCAGAATGATCCAAAAACGCATCGTATTTTCGCTTTATTTTGAGGTAAATCTCATCGGTTTTTTCCTTAAGACCGTCTTTTTTGACCAAAGACAAGACTCCTATGTGGATTGGCGCCAAATATGGCTTGATAGAAAGAACAATTCTGTCGTTTTGCTTGTCCTCTTTTAGACCATGTTCTAAAATCGTGTACAAACTCCTGTCTATTCCCATCGATATCTCAAATACATGCGGCAGGACTTTTTGCTCATCATCTAGCACTTCGAATTTTTCCTTGCTTTTGTTTGCGTGGCTTGAGAGGTCATAGTCTGATCTATAGTTACACGCAACAAGCTCAAGCCATCCTATTGCGGTTTGAACCTCAAAATCAAAGGCAACGGTGGCATAGAATGCCTTTTCCTTTTCTCCCAGTAGTCGGAATCTGCTCTTTGTCATATCTATTCCGGTTTTTTCGTAAAACTCTGTCAGAATACCAAGATAGTATGCCACAAACTTGTTTGGCAGAATCCCAGAGTCGACTGCTTGCTTGCAGCTCATTGCCTTTGACTCATCATTAATCCAAAGTCGAATTATTGTGTTCTGTACTTCGGAAAATCTTTCCAAGTCATTTAGCTTGTTTGGATTACAAAAAACCTCAATTTCCGCTTGGTAAAATTCTCGCAACCTCAGAAGGCTCTGCCTTGGTGAGATCTCGTTTCGAAAGCTTTTTCCAATCTGAGCAATTCCAAGTGGGAGCTTGCCGCGCATTGTTTTGAATAGTCTTGGGAAATCAACAAAAATGGACTGGCAGGTCTCAGGTCTCAGATAGGCTGGCTCTGCTTCAGGACCAATTTCCACTTTGAACATCATGTTGAACTTGCGCGTCTTGTCAAACTCGCCTTTGCATTTTGGGCATTTGATATTTTTTTCCATTATTGTCTTATCAAAGTCTCCAAGATCGGCACTTTCTGGGATCTCAATTTTGGTTTGCTCAAAGATTAATCTGTCTGCCCTAAAGTTCAAACCGCATTGTTTGCATCGAACTATTGGATCTGCAAAGCTTGCTAAATGGCCAGAGGCTTCAAAAACAGACTGTGACATTATTTGCGAGCCGTCAATTTCAAGCATTCCGTCACGGCGCACAAGCTCGCGGCGCCACAACTCGATAAACTTGGTCTTCATGCTTACGCCAGAGGGACCATATTCCCAAAAACCGGCCTGTGCATCAGAGTAAATCTCGCAGCTAGGAAAGTAAAATCCACGCTCAAGTGCAAGCTGCATTATGCTGTCGTAGTTCAATACGAGTCTTCACCAAACATTGAGAATAAATTCCAAACTATGCAAGTTCTTTTACCTTTTTTATATTGCCAAAGTCGTCCCGAGTGTTATCAATCGGTGTTTCCAAAATTATGGGGATGTCTTTTTTGTTGGCAAGCCTTACTATTACACCCATGCCTTTCTCGCCAATTTTGCCAAGCCCAATATGCTCGTGTCTGTCCAGATTTGAGCCGATCTCACCTTTTGAGTCATTTAGGTGCAAGATCTTTAGATGCTCAAATCCTATTGCATCTTCAAATTTTTTGAATGTATTAGTAACATCTTTTTCTGTCCTCAAATCATATCCATACGCAAACGCATGACACGTATCAAAACAGACACCAAACCTTTCCTTTGGCTTTAGCTTAAAAAAGATCTTAGCCCACTGATCAAACTCGGAACCAACCGAATTTTTCTGCCCTGCAGTATTCTCAAGCAAAATCACTACATCATTTTTGACGCTTGCTGCTTTGGAAAACGCGCTGACTAGCTGTTTTATCCCCTTTTCATCACCTTCTCCCATGTGGCTGCCTAGATGTGCTACAAGGTATGGGATGCCAAGCTGTGCACACCGCTTGACTTCTTTGATTAGTACATCTACAGATTTTGCGTGAGTAGCAGCATTTGGGGATGCAAGATTTGGCAGATACGGCATATGTGCTACGGTTGCAAGCCTGTCTATTTTGCTTGAGGCAAGCCTTTCTCTAAAGTCGGACGCATCCTTTTCGGATATGTCCTTTGCAGCCCACATGCGGGGGCTACGCGTAAAAATCTGAAAAGCGCTACATTTACGCTCTACTGCGTTATCAACTGCAGCAGCAAGCGATCCTGAAATAGAGACATGAAGGCCCACTCGCATACAGATCGGTTAGATCTAGATAATTTAAACAATATAGAACAAAACTCAAATTTTTAATGTCAAACCAAATCATAACATATGTGTTAAAGCTGGGAACAGAAGAGATAGCAAAATATCCGTTTTTGACAGAGGCAGGAAACTATCTCAGAGAGAAAGGATTCACACTAGAGCAATTTGACAAAGACGAAGATCTCCGGCCAATAATTGGGCTGGCGCTTTCTAGAATCGAGACTGCAGCAAATGGCAAGATCTTCAATTCTGATTTTAGCATAAAGAATCTGGACATTGAAGTCTTTTCCTTTCTTATTGCAGTAATCTTGTTAAAACAAAGCGGCATGAACACGCTGATTAAGCGATTTTCTTTGGCAGAGGCAAGGCGTGCAGAGAAATTTCTTGAAAAAGACCTTGCCGATATCAATAATACAACAAAAGAACAGCTGGCAATCAAAATAATAAGGGATCTTTTTGCAATGGAGATTCAAAAACACGACGATTATTTTGTAATTCCAGTACCAGACTATCTAAAACACGCAACTCATTTTCATGAGAAAGAATGGAAGCTGGTAAACCGACTAGTGGACAATGGAAACGTCTTTCTTTCGGCGCACGAGACAGTAAGGCTGATTCGAAAGGAGCTTGACAATTTTATCAGCTCAAAAATCCAGTCTGCAAGCATTCCCCTAGTACCAGATTCATTCAAAAAGCCAGTAAGTGATCTAGTTGACTTGGCAAAAAAATTCACCGTGCAATTTGTAGAGACAACGGAGTACCCACCATGCATCAAGCACGCAATCGAGGTTCTCAGCAAGGGAGAAAACCTGCCGCACTCTGGAAGATTCATGCTTGCAACGTATCTTTTGAACAAAGGTCAAACAATTGAGGATATTGCGCCGTTGTTCAAAAACGCGCCTGACTATAACGAAAAGGTAACACTGTACCAGCTAAAACACCTAGCTGGAAACTTTGGTAGCGGAACAAAATACTCATGTCCATCATGTGATAAGCTGAAAAGTGAAAATCTTTGCTATGCCATACCAGAATGTGATAACATCATCAACCCATTACAATTTGGAAGGAAAAAAATAACCAATGCTTGAAAAGGAAATAAAGCTAGTAGAAGAATCCTTCAAAAAATATTATTTTGATCATTTTGATCTGATTCACACTCCTGCAAACCCAGAGGAGCGAGAGTTCGGATATCAGAAATTCAATTCTGGCATGAACAGGCACATCTCTTTAAAATCGGATAAGGAGCTACACCTGCTACTGATGACGCAGGTTCCTTCAGATGTTTACTGCTCAAATGCGCGTTATTCTTTTCCAAATCTTCCAATGGCAGAAAAAGACTGGCAAAAAGCCGATCTTATATTTGACATAGACGCAAAGGATCTGAACCTTCCTTGCAGAACCAATCATATCTGCAAGAAATGCTCAAACTGCGCAAATGTTTTTGCAAACCAAGAACAATGTCCACAATGCAATTCTGCCAAATTTGATACAGTATCTGTTTTGTGCAAAGACTGCATTTTGGCTGCAAAAAACGAGGTTAAAAAGCTCATCAGCATTTTAGAATCCGATCTGGGAATAAAAAATGAAAATATCCAAACCTATTTTTCTGGCAACGAGGGCTTTCATGTACATATCCCAAATTCTAGCTATGAAAAACTAGAATCAAAAGAAAGAGCAGAACTAGTAGATTATTTGATGTTCAGGGGGGCCATGCCAGAGACATTTGGCGCAAAACTATCCAATTTTGCAAAATCCACATTTGCCGAACCAGATGACAAAGGCTGGCTTGGCCGTGTATCAAAGCAGATCTTTGGCTCAAAATCGAACAAGGCAAAGGCCTCAAAGCAAATCATCTCAGAAGGCTATATGACATTTAAAAGGAAGCTAGAGGAGCTCCAAAGGCAAATTGGAGTGCAGATCGACCCAAGTGTAACAATCGATGTACACAGAATATTCAGATTAGGTGGCACAATAAACAGCAAAAGCGGTCTTGTAAAAATTCTGTGTGAGGATATTTCAAAATTCAATCCATCAAATGATGCATGTTTCATAGGTGACGACAATGTTACTGTGTTAGCAGACTGTCCAGTAGAATTTCGACTAAAAGGCAAAAAATTTGGCCCGTACAAAAAAGAACAAGTCACCATTCCAAGACATGCGGCAGTATATATGATCTGCAAAGGATGCGCTACCTTAGCTTAGTCTTGCTTCAAAAAACGGGTAAGACATTAATTTGTCCACAAAGGAGCAACCTTGATTTTGTATAACTCATCTTCTGAAACAAATGCACCGCAACCAGATGCTGGCAAGTACATACGCCTAGGCATAATCGCAGTCATAGGGATTATAGTTCTGACTATAGTCGGAAACCAAGGCGTCATACTGTCAATGAATATGACCGAATTTGGCGAGCAATTCACAAAACCGCTCTACTATTCTCTAATCTCGGCAGTCGTCCTTTCGGCAATTGCCCTAGTCAATGTGGACATAAAGAACCGCTCCTCTATTCTTTGGTACGCTATCCATGTGGCAATCACATTTTTGAACAGAACCATTCACGATCCTGTCTCAAAAAACATTCCAAGCTTTAGGGACTACAAGCTAAGCGTTCCTCACTTTGTCATCTGGCAGATAACCAAGGTCTTCCTATTTGGTGCATTTTTTGTTAACATAATGTTTGGTGTGGCGTTTGTCTACATGCTTGAGGGCAATGATTTGGGTATCAACAACCTGCCAAATCTTTTCGCATTACCATTTAGCACACCATTTTCTACAGACGCAGCCCAAACCGTAATCACACTCATTCCGGCACTTACCATACTTGTACCGCCCCTGCTTGGCGTCATTGGAATGAGACTGGCAATCTATGTCGGCCTGCACCACATTGTAAAAGTGATTACCTCATACATACACGACTCCTCACAAGGGAAACCAAAGTTCCTAAACTACATCTCCACAATTGAGGCAATAATTGGAATCGGCATAATTTGGGCCGGAATCAACATGTTTTTCACAGAACACATTGATTACAACACGCGGTATGTAATTGGTGGAACGCTTGCTGCAGGCTTTGCACTCATTGCATTTTCAGTACTTGACAAGATCCGATCCAAAATACTAACGCATCCAATAAAACGAGACATCTACATCCGAGTCTTTACACTAATCGCAATTGGAATCATAGCCGGCTCTGTTATGGCAGTAAACAACAGCATTGCAGACACTCGTAAACTGGAATATCTTGGTCCATACACTCTACAACAAATCGAAGTCAACAGATACCTAGGAGAACTAGACAAGATCAAAACCACTACAAACGAAGTTAGACTCACATCGATTTCCCCAAACAACATCAGAAGCTTTATGCAACAAAACAGTGACGTGTTGGATTCGATACGAATATGGGACTGGGAGGCAGCATCCGCAAAATTAAGACCAGAAATTGGTCTGATACCATATATCGAGTTTCAGGACAACGACGTTCTGAGATTCAACAGCACCCTGTATTGGACCGTATCTATGAAGCCGGTCTTACCATCATCTGTTAGCCTAGAGAACCGCTGGTACAACGAACACTTGGTGTATACTCATGTTCCAAACGGTTTTCTCACACTTGATGCAACTACGGGACAGACAATAGATAGCAGCAATCTCTTCTCGCAGAGGGCAATCTATTATGGAGAAAGCGGACTCTTTGAGCAGACATGGTCTGCCTATCCAACAACTAGGGGCAGCGTAAGTGCAGAGCTAAACAATGCATTTTACACAGGAAGTGGAGGAGTCCAAATTTCGCCGCCGCTGAGCTGGATTTTTGAGCCTAACTTTCTTTTGTCATATCCAGCAACGCCAATTCATACACTGCGATACAAGGACATACACGACAGAATGGAATTACTTTATCCGTATTTTCTATACAGTTTGTTTGGCCAACAACTGGACGTCCTTCCAGTAACTGATGGAACAAATACCTATTGGCTAGTTCCCCTAATTATTGGATTTGACACACATTCTGTTCCATGGGCCATGGGCAATCCATATCTGCGTCTTGTAGGATTTGCATTAATTGATACTTATAATGGCGACATAACTCTGCTCGAGTACGGCGACAGCTATTTTACAAAAATATTGGAAAGCCAGTATGGAGATAAATTCGAGCCGATACCCTCTTGGCTAAACGAGCAGATCAGATATCCAGAGGAGCTTTTCACATGGAAAACAGAGATGTTTAACATCTATCATGTGACTGACATTGAGACATTCATCCAGGCAAACGAATTTTATGAAATTCCGGCCACCCTTGAGGCGTATTACATTGAGGCAAAGCCGCCAGGATATGAGAGCACCAAATTTTTGGGACTCTTGTCACTGGAGCTTAGGGGTTCCCAAGGAAAGAACCTTTCAGGCTACATGATTGTTGAAAACGATATGCCGGCACTAGGGCAGATGCGATTTTACGAAGTTCCGCTAAACTCTACTACAAAGCTAATTGGCCCAACTGCGGTGCGTGAGGCATTAGACAAGGACAGTGACTTTGCACAATTAAAGACGCTATTGAGAACACCGCGTATTGGTGATAATATTTTGTATAGGGTTGGTGATCACGATGTTTACTTTATTCCAGTATATACCGCAGGGTCTGGCGGTGGAGTGGTAGCTCAGCTAGGAACAATTGCAGCAGTGGGCGCCGCATTTAATGGGGAATATTATGTTGGTCTTGGAAACACCCAGCATCAGGCCTTTGAGGCATACTTGCGTGAACTGGCAGGCGTTGTTGTTCCCTCAACACCTACAGGTGAGGTTGGGTTTGACAAAAATGCCAGAATCCAACAAATAAAATCAGTATTTGAGGAAAATGACATCGAGATTGTAACTCCAACATCGCTTCAAATTCCAATTTCGTTTAAAGAAGGCGAGATCTCACTGTTTAGTCATTCTGATCTTGATGCAACAAACGAGATGCTAAACAAGTTCATAGATGACTTTGTACTACCATCGACAAAACGTGTGCTCTGGTGGGAAGTAGATCAGGCAGTAAATATTGGAACTATAACCATAGTGGATGGCATACCTGAGCTCCATTATGTGTCAATCGAAGTGGGCAAGTGAACAACAAGATAAATCTTGTAGCATCTTCCTGTCATCATATTATAAAAGAAACATACTTGGTCTAACTGTGATGCTATTAGTGGTTGACAATGGATCAGTTTTTACAAAAAACATTGTCCAATTCCTTTTGGAAAAAAAGAGCATCGACTTTGCAATTTTACCATTTGACAAAGTTATATTATCAGAACTGAGCAAATTTCAATCATTCATCTTGTCTGGCAGAAGACAAAACAACAAAGAAATGAACGCAGTTAATTCAAAAATAATCAACCATTCAATCTCAGAAAAAAAATCATTGCTTGGAATATGTTATGGTGCTGAAATTTTGGCTCTAACCGTTGGAGGTACTATACGGAAAATGTCAACAACACAGAAAGGAACAAACCAAGTCACAGTCGTAGCTGAAAATCCCCTTTGTAGCGGTATGATACAGGCATACCAAAGCCATAACTACGAGATATCGCGTCTAGGAAAATCATTAATTCAGCTTGCAAAATCTGATACTTGTAACTACGAAATAATACAATATCAAAATTTGACAATATTTGGAACTCAGTTTCACCCTGAAATGTCAAAAGACGGCCTATCAGTAATTGAAAGGTTTACCAAGTTCTGATACTATTAATAACAAATTCACAATGCAATTTTATGAGCGAACACGAGCTGTTACTTCCTCCAGTAACAGAGGAAAACATCTGCCTACCCTTGGCAGTCAGTGCAGTTTCAAAATATTGGGACGTTAATCTGCCAGTTGCAGAGGCAAAAGAAATTGCAAAAAAGTATCCAAACGTTCGTGGCAGCATTCTAATCGAGGGAATGGAGCTTGCTGAGCGGCACGGCCTTGGAAGCCTGATTCTTCATTCGTCGCTTTCTGAGCTCAAAAAAATAATTGACATGGGAATTCCCCCAATCGTGATTTTGCCCGGCCTCTTTGAAATAGTCCAGCACGCATCTGTCATCTCAGGATATGATGAAAAGGAAAAATCAATCATTCACTACATGCCGCAGCCAGACCAAATAGGAGTCATACCAGAAAAACAGTTTGACAGACTTTGGGAGGAGGACGGGCGGCTTCTCATACTTGTTGCCCCTACTGATATCATTTCCACCATAAGAGTTGAGAACAGATCAAAAGAAAAATCCAATCGACTTTGCTTTGTTTCAGAAAAACTTAACCTTCAAAACAAGACTGATGAGGCAATCAACGCGCTAAACGACGCCATAAGTCTTGATGGGACGAACTCGACTGCATTATGTCTTATTGGCGGAATATACAATGAGAAAAACTCTCCAGACTGTGTCAACTTTTATGAGCAGAGCATTGGGCACAACAAAAAATGCTTTTTGGCATACCGAGGTTTGGGAAACTATTATCTAAAGACAAAACAGTATGAAAAAGCAATCTCATATTATTCTCAAGCAATAGATATCAACCAGACTCGCTTTGGCCCAATTTACAAAAACCGTGGCATTGCATTACTGGAGCTAAAGAAAAACAAGGAAGCAAAGCAAGACTTTGAAAACTATCTAAAGTTTGCACCAAATGCAAAAGACAAAGAGAACATTCTACAGGCCATAAAAGAACTGTAGGTGCGGTGTGCGGGATTTGAACCCGCGACCTTCAGCTTGGGAAGCTGACGTCCTGCCGGGCTGGACTAACACCGCTTACTGATCAGTAAAATAATTACTATTTCTAGTAATCAGGATCGACTATTACGCAATTAATAATCACAAACCTTTTTACGATTGAATCATCCACTCATAACTATGGTAGTAAAAATAGAAACCGAGAATAAAGAAACCTCTTTCCTAAATGGTATGATTAAAGTAAAAGAAGACAATCCAAGACTCTTCAAAAAACTAGAGAAAATGTAGATTATTTCAAGTGTTTTTCTAAAAATTTTCTTACTGCAATAATTCCTTGTTCTGACTGGTCTTCAAACAGATACATAATACTATCCAACATCTGCAATAACTCATCCTGAGCTTTCTCTGATTCTAAATCCAATTCATACCCATCTGTTCTCAAGAACTGAATTGCCGAAGAAGTAGCAGTTGCTTTATTGCCATTGTTAAAGGGTTGCTCAAATACAATCAATCCTATCAGTGTAGACATTTGTCTTAATACGCGTTCTTTGTCATCTAAAATATCTGACAGCAGATTTACCTTGTCGACGATACCATTCAATACTTCTAGTTTGACACCAAATGATTCTTTTCTTTCATTTGTCTCTTTTTTATTCCATGATATGATATCTTCAACATGTTGCGTTTCCAATCTTTTCATCTGTTTTCATTGTGTAATATCCAAGATATCAAGGATGTCTATTGAGTTATATCAAATCAATTGTAAACAACTAGCAATTTCTGGCAAAAGAAAAACTAAATTTCACCGTAAATCTGACGTCATGTCGGGCTGGACTAACTCTGCACAAACTAAATTTTCTGAACTAGCATTAAATAGCTTTAAGAGAATATACAAGCATGGATGCCAAATGTCCAGAATGTGAGGGAGTAGCAGTCCTAGACGATGATATGAAGTCTGTAAAATGCCCTCACTGCAACTTTGAGACCGACTATGAAAATTACCTTGAAATCATGAAGGACAAGGCCATAAACATGGCATCTGATTACATTCCAAAGAGGCCGGGATTCTAGTTTACCAAAAAGAGCCCTTGTCTGAGCAGTCAAGGTGAGCCCCACAATTATCACATATCATATGACATGCCTGCATGTCAACCATTTTTTTGTTGCAGCGCGGACAAGTAATCTCTTCTTTCATTTGCGATAAATTACGCAAATCTAGGTTAAAGAGTTTGTCAAAACGTTAATTAGTTGCTCAAATTTCTTGAGCAATACTTGGCTAACTTTAAGCTAACAATATCTGACAAAAAAGGAAAGTCCCTATCAAAGGAACTAAAGGACAGAGAAGCAAACTCACTTATCGGCCTTCACATAGGAAACGAGCTTGACGCAGTAGTAGTTGGTCTTGCAGGCAAGATCAAAATCACCGGAGGAAGCGACAAGTCTGGAATGCCAATGCGTTCTGATATCTATGGTTCCGCACGAAAGCCTGTATTACTCTCAAAAGGAGTGGGATTGCAAAATATCGAAAAAGGACAACGACGAAGACGACTAATTCGAGGAAATACAATTTCAGAAGAAATCTACCAGATTAACTGTTCATATGATGGCGAGCTCAAAATAGAAGAAGCTCCAGCAGAAAACAAAGCATAACTTAACATAGCAGACTTTTTGAGATTTATCGATGCACTGGCGTGACACTTTACCGGATTGGTATGTAAAAAAATATGGCTACCAACCATGTGTAAACATTGGAACTGCAGGACACGTAGACCATGGCAAAACCACTTTGATTCAAGCACTTACTGGTCAGTGGACTAGCGTTCACAGCCAGGAACTAAAGCGAGGAATCACGATTCGAGTAGGCTATTCGGATGCTGCTTTTTACAAGTGCAAAAACTGTGAGCCCCCACTTGGATATTCAACCATACCAAAATGTCCTAACTGTGGCAAGGAAAGCGAACTGTCTAGAGTTGTCAGTTTTGTAGATAGCCCAGGGCACGAAAGCCTGATGGCAAACATGCTTTCTGGTGCTGCACTAATGGATGGCGCATTATTGCTTGTTGCCGCAAACCAAAAGGTTCCCCAACCACAAACAAAAGAACACCTTTTGGCCCTTCAAATCCTAGGAATCCAGCAAATTGTAATTGTTCAAAACAAGGTTGATTTGGTATCATACGAGGATGCCATGAATAATTATTCTGATATTGTTAAATTTGTCAAAGGCACCAAGTCGGTCAAGGCTCCAATAATTCCAATCTCAGCACAATCAAGACTAAACATTGATGCATTAATTGGTGCCATTGAGGAGTCGATTCCAACCCCAAAGAGAATGGAATCAAAAGAACCAGTAATGCACGTTCTAAGATCATTTGATGTCAACAAGCCTGGCACAAAAATCAAAGACATCAAAGGTGGAGTGATTGGCGGAAGCCTCACCCAAGGAACATTTTCAATAGGCGATGAGATCGAAATAAAACCAGGAATTCTTAGCAGCAAGAAAAACAACTATGATCCAATACGCACACAAATCGTTTCTCTGGGAACTGCAGCCGGAATTGTTGATAATGTCAAGCCTGGCGGCCTTGTTGCAATTGGAACAAAGCTTGATCCTTCGCTGACACGAAGCGACTCTTTTGTTGGCTCTGTTATTGGCAAGCCGGAAACACTGCCAGAAAATTCTATTACTGCACAACTAGAGGTAAATCTGTTTGATTCTGCCGTTGGGACAATACATGACGTCAAAGTAATCCCAATTCAGATGGGTGAATCACTGAGGCTCAACATTGGAACTGCCCCCATTCTTGCAAAGGTAAGCAAAGCCAAGTCCGGAAAAATCGAGGTACAATTCAAAAGGCCAGTATGCCTATTTGAGAATAGCAACGTTGCCATAAGCAGAAAAATTGAGGAAAGGTGGAGACTGATTGGAGCAGGTGTAATTGGTTGAGATAATATGCGACACAAGTTTTCTTATTCATCTGGCAACTAATAGGATCAAAAATCTCTCCTCACTTGAAGTCGAGATAGGGCGAGTCCAGTTTGTTGTTCCAGACACTGTAGTTGCTGAGCTGACCAAACTATCACAGCTTGACGACAAAAAAACCGTCGCACTTGCAACTTTGGATTTTATAAAATCATATAAAATAATGAAGCTTGGTGGAAGCTTTGCAGATGATATTGTTGTATCACATATCAAAAAACATGGTGGAATTGTTGCGACAATGGACAGGGAATTAAAGGCTGCAATAAAAAAAGAAGGGGGCTCTGTTATTTCTGTGGCAAACAACAAAATAATACTTGAATCCAGTAAGGTTTAACTTGTTTTGTAGATAGTGAGAAACATGATTGAATACAATGGTGTTCAAATCAGATGGTATGGGCATGATACATTTACGTTAACACACAGCAATCTGACAGTTTGTTTTGATCCATACCAGCTTGACAAAAAGATTTCAGCAGACATTGTTTTAATTTCTCATAATCACTTTGATCATATGAGTAATGATGATCTCAAAAAAATAACTGGCGATAATACAATCATAGTGGCAGCAAAAGAATGTCTAGGGCAAATTAAAGCAAAAAATAAGGAAATAATTGGCATGCTTCCAAACCAGGAAAAAGCCATTAATGGTATAAAAATAAAAACGGTGCCTGCCTACAACATTGACAAAATAAATCCAGAGACAAAAAAACCATTCCATCCAAAGGAAGACAACAAAGTCGGATTTATTGTCACAATAAATAATACTGCATTTTACCACACGGGGGACTCTGATAACATTTCAGAAATGAGTGATATTCAGCCAGACGTCTTGTTTGTGCCAGTAAGTGGTACTTATGTGATGACTGCCAGCGAGGCTGCAAGCGCAACTCAAAAAATAAAGCCAAAACTTGCCATTCCTATGCATTATGGTACAGTTGTGGGAAGCGAAGAGGACGCAAAGACCTTCAAAAAACTCGTGACATCATGTCAGGTACAAATTCTCACAAAAGAGTAATTAAACACATTTTCTGGGAAAGAATCGATTGATTTCTAATAAAAAACTATTTTCTGTAGGTAATTTCGAATTCAGTCTGCATCACTTGCTGATAATTGGAATTCTTTCACTGTCATTTTCAATCTCTGCCATGATTAGATCACAGCCAGCAGAGTATGGTTTTCAGCTAAACGAATTTGATCCCTTTTTTAATTACAGGGCAACACAGTTTATAGTAGATAACGGTCTGCCTGCATATTTTTCATGGCATGATGAGATGAGCTGGCATCCACATGGCAGAGATGTGGCTTCAACATCCCAAGCTATGTTGCATATAACTGCCGCAATACTTTATGGTGCATTCGGTGGGGGATCAGATCTATATGGTTTTACAATCATATTCCCAGTAGTTTTTGGTTCGTTAACTGCAATTGTTGTTTTTGCCCTAGTTAGAGTAATTGGTGGTACAACTGCAGGCCTGTTTGCCTCGTTACTATATGCAGTTTCACTACCCATAATTGTGAGAGGTACAATTGGTTGGTTCAAGTCAGAGCCACTAGGACTGTTTTATGGTCTGTTGGCAGTTTATCTCTTCTTGAGTGGATTGAAATCATCCTCACGCAAGGTTGCTTTCCTAAAATTAATTGGTGGTGGAATATTTCTTGGTTTTGCCTTTTCAGCATGGGGTGGAACGGAATTTTTTGTCCTACCACTAGGTCTATTCATACTTTCATTACCGTTTGTGCGAAAGGATGGTAACTTTCTGAGATGGGCTGTTCCTGTATTTATTTTAGGCTTGGCAATATCACTTGCTCCACTTGAGAGGCCAGGAATTGCGATTTTTACCCATGCAACTGGCTTTATGCTAATTGGTCCTACGGCTTTTCTTGTAGCCTGCACGTTTATTCAACAACTAAGCAAGGAGGAGCACAAAAAACGAAACGGTGGATTGTTCTTAATAGCCATAATTGTGGCAGGAATTGGTATACTTTCAGCTGATGTGCTAGGCCTTCCAAGTTTTAGGTATCTGAATGCAATAAACCCGTTTTTGACTACGGAAGATCCTTTGGTTGACTCTGTTGCTGAACACTCTACTACAACAATATTTCAGTCATTTTTGTTTAATTCGGTTTTTATGATATTTGGTGCAATCGGCGCATGGCTTATCTTCAAAAATATTCTCAACGACTCTGGCAAACGTGACATGCACGTATTTGCCTTAATTATTGGATTGTTAGGAGTTTACACAAGCTCTGCATTCGTCAGATTAGAATTGTTTTCTTCACTCTCTCTTGTTATATTGGGATCAGTTGGACTCTCATTGATTACAAAAGAGATTTTTAGGCAAGACCAACAAGAAAAGAAAAAGATTATCAAATCACACCCAAAAACACTCAAAATTTCCTACGCTGCTATAATTGCAATTCTGTTAATAGTGCCGCTGACTGTCCCAGCTGGTGCAAACTGGATAAACAGTGCGCAGGTTCCCCCAACCATACTTAACGGTGGAAGTAACTTCAACATATCAACAACAGATTGGCTTGATGCAATGGCATGGTTGAAAGAAAACACTCCAGAAGATGCTGTTGTCGCATCCTGGTGGGACTATGGATACTGGATAACTACACTGGGAGAAAGAAAATCTCTTGCAGATAATGCAACTCTGATAGATTCCAAAATTAAGAAAATCGCACAAATGTTTCTGAGTACACCAGATGAAGCCTGGAAAATACTCCAAGAATTGGACGCAGATTATGTGCTAGTTTACATTGCTGCTCAGCGTGTCAACAACGAAGAGCCACCTTTGTACATTGTTCAAGGTGGTGGCGATGAAAGCAAAAAGCAATGGTTCATGAGAATAGGAGGATTTCCTGTCGAAAAGTATCTCTATCAGGACGGCATAAGCCCAACTGCTGAATTTTGGGATGAAACCATGCTTGGAAAAATGATTCCATACGACACCCTTGCATATGTGGATCTTGCAAATCAAAAGCAGTCAAATGGATTTGTTCCTGGCTTTACGCCTGTCTACACAAATAATACCAAATTTCCACAGGATGGCGATGGCCCACTAAAACTAGCTTACATGTCTTCTGGATTCCTACGAAAAGACTCAGGACCAATTAACGGAGTACTAATTTACGAGGTTAACAAGGATTACAACCCACAACAAAATGCTGTAACGACGGAAACTACAGAAACTACAGAGGCGACTCAAGATCAAATTGCAACAATCTCAACTACTTTTGGTGATATCGTAATTGACTTAAAGCCAGAGATTGCGCCAAAGACAGTTGAAAACTTTGTCAAGCTTGCCGACTCTAACTTTTATGATGGAACTCTCTTCCACAGAATAATACCTGACTTTATGATTCAGGGAGGAGATCCAAACACCATATCTGGTCCCCCAGGAACATGGGGCTCAGGTGGGCCTGGATATTCAATTCCAGCTGAAATAAGTGATCTCAAGCACACAAAGTATGTTGTGTCCATGGCGCGTGGTCAAGACATCGACAGTGCGGGCTCACAGTTTTTCATAATGGTGGGTGAGGCATCTTGGTTAGACGGACAATACACGATCTTTGGCGAAGTAATAGAAGGCCAAGATGTTGTAGACCAAATTGCTGGACTTCAGACAAACCTAAATGATCAACCAATGGATTGGGAAAGTGCGAGAATTAAGACCATAACAATTTCCACTCCTTAATCTTCTTTGAATTTCTCCTTTATGCGGTATCTGGCATACCTGTCATCAGGAGAAAACTTGGCAGGATGAACCGTTATGGTCTTGGAATTGCACTGAGAACAATTGTCCTTTAGAGTATATTTTTTGCAGTCAGGGCACTTGCGAATCTGAAACTTCAATTTTATCCCTCTCGGGTTTTCTTTGACTCTTCTCTTGCAAAATTAAAGGTACCGTTGTTTTTTTCGATTATTTTTTGGATTTTGTCCAAAACCGGCTTTAGCATCCTTTCTGCTGTCTTAAAGTCTTGGCCCTTTACGCTTATTCTGTACTTTGGCGCACCAATGTATGTCACTTCAATGTTGGAGATATGCTCCCCAATTGAATCCAAAATTGCGTTTTTGATAATATCAACACCGTCTGATTTGTTACATGTGAGCTCACAAATGCCACGTATTTCCACCGACGGTGGTTTGATCTTTGCACTGACCTCCTCTATTGCTAAAAGGGTTTTTTTTGGCAGTTTTAGCTCATCTATGGCTGTAATGCCCTTTGTTACCACATCTAAGAACATGTCATAAACAAAATCATATTTTGAAAAAATTGTGTCCTCTAGCTTTTCAAGATCCTTATCCGTCAAAACTGCTGATTCTTTGACTGCCTGCAAAAGCGTTTTGCCCTTCTCAATTCTTTTTGCCTCTAAGAGCTTTTTCTTTTGTTGCTCCTTGGATACCTGTTTGAGTGAAAGGTCGATTTCGGATCTGTTTGGGTTGACCTTTTTTACAAGTAGGACTTTTTTTTCACCCTCTCGGACAAACTTGCTAATGGAACGAACCCAGCCTGGTGCTATTTCAGATACGTGCAAAAATCCCTGCAGGCTGTTGTATTCATCAAGTGTCACATATGCGCCGTGATCGGTAAGCTTTGCAACAGTCGCAATTACAATCTCGCCAATTTCTGGAAGCTCTTGGGATTCTGTAGCCATTGCAAGCTTTGGCTTGGACTACATAATTTAATGTTGCCGCTAGAAGTCTATTCCTTTTTTTGCCCGAATTCCACGCTGAAAGGGATGTTTAATTTCCTTCATTTCAGTTACTAAATCAGCAGCATCGATGACTTGTTGTTTTGCATAATTTCCTGTCAAAACCAGAGTCAGGTTTTGTGGCTTGATTTTTATCAAATCAAGTATCTGTTCTACTTCAATTAGGCCAAGATTCACTGCGTAATTGACCTCATCTAAAATAACAATGTCATATTTTTCAGAAAGAATTTTTTCTTTGCTTATTTCGATTGCTTCTTGTGCAATTTTCTGATGTGCCTCTCGTGGGGCTTTGTCATCTAAAATTCCTACAAATCCTTTTCCTACAGCTGTTAGCTCAAACTCTGGCTCTAGCCTTTTTGATGAAGTCATCTCGCCATAATGCCACGAGCCCTTGATGAACTGGATCATGCAAGTCTTGTAATTGTGCCCAACTGCCCTTAGTGCCATGCCCAACGCAGCAGTCGTCTTACCCTTTCCTTTACCTGTATACACTATTACAAAACCGCCATCTTTTTCCATAAGGCAAAATCAAAGTTGAACTCTAAAAAGATTGGTATAGCTGTATTGATTTGCAAAGACTAATGGCAAAAAAGCTGAAAATACCGCGGGTTGTTATAGCTGGCGCAACAAGCGGTGTTGGAAAAACATCCATAACATGTTCTATAATTCATGCAATGAGAAACAGGGGTTATTCGATCCAACCATTCAAGGTAGGACCTGACTACATCGACCCAACATATCTTTCAGCAGTATCTGGCAATCCGGCAAGAAATCTAGACTCGTGGATTATGGGAGAGGATGCTGTAACTAGGAGCTTTGTGACAAATTCCACATCTGATATTTCAGTCATTGAGGGCGTGATGGGTTATTACGACGGCTTTTCTGGAAGCTCCAATCTCTCTAGTACGCACCATATAGCCACAATTCTGCAATCACCGGTAATCTTGGTTTTGGATGCAAGCAAAACTGCACGCTCTATTGCGGCAACAGCTCTAGGCTATGTAAAATTTCATAAAAATTCAAGAATCGTGGGATTAGTTCTCAACAAGCTAGGAAGCAAAAAACATGAACACATGTGCAGAACGGCCCTGGCTTCTCTGAAAATTCCTATTATTGGCTGTGTGCCAAAAAATCCAGAACTTTCACTGGAATCACGACATTTAGGGTTAATACCAATAATAGAACAAGATGATCTAAAACACCACGTAACAAAAATCGCAAAATCACTAGCTGGTTATCTTGATATTAACAAGATAGTCTCAATTGCAAAACAATCTTCTACCTTTATACAAATAAAAGGCGAGAAAACTGAAAAGGCCAAAGTTACTATCGGCGTAGCACTAGACAAGTCCTTTAATTTCTATTATTACGACAACTTTGATGCGCTAAGGCGTGAAGGTGCAAA
Source organism: Candidatus Nitrosotenuis sp. (assembly GCA_036396715.1). Lineage (GTDB taxonomy): Archaea > Thermoproteota > Nitrososphaeria > Nitrososphaerales > Nitrosopumilaceae > Nitrosotenuis. The sequence continues at coordinate 12,265 of DASWKH010000070.1, read as the reverse complement.
ACTGGAGTTCTTTAGCCCGATTTCAGATTCCTCACCGCCAGACTGTTCTGGCCTTTACATAGGTGGTGGGTTCCCAGAAGTGCTGGGCCAGCCTCTTGCAAAAAACCACACCATGAAAAAATCAATCAAAAAACTTGCTGAAGATAACATGCCAATCTATGGGGAATGTGGTGGATTGATGTACCTTACAAAATCAATTGATTATACGAGTAAAAAATACAAAATGGTTGGCCTTTTCGATGCAGAAACCAGCATGGAAAAACGAATGGTTCTAAACTATACAAAAGGAAACGTTGTTTCCAATTGTCTTGTTGCAAAAAAATCAGCAAAGTTGTTTGGTCATGAGTTCCATTACTCTGAGCTCAAATCAGTTCCAAAAGATTCCAAATTTGCTTATGAACTCTCAATTGGCGTTGGAATCAAAAACAAAAAAGACGGACTGGTAGAATACAACACCCTTGCATCATACATGCATCTCTACTTTGATCGTTCCTTGCACGCAAGAAATTTCATCACAAGTTGCCTGAAATATTCAAGATGATTCTCGAAGTATTTTAAAAAGCGCGTTTATTATGGCTGAAGCGCAGGGAGTTCCACCCTTTCGTCCCCTGTTTGTTATGTATGGCACATCTACGGCTTGTAACGCTTCTTTGGATTCTGCTGCTGCAACAAAACCCACAGGTATTCCAACTACGAGTTTTGGCGTAGTGATCTTTTCTTTTATCATCTCAATTACTTCTAAGAGTGCGGTAGGCGCATTTCCTATTACGACTATCCCATCATTCATCTCAGATGCTCTCATTCGCATTGCTGTCTGGGCGCGTGTTTTGTTGAGCCTGGATGCCTCTTTTACAACTGCAGGATTTGAGATATCACACATGACATTATTTTTAAAATCCTCCAAGTTTTGCTTGTTTAGCAAACCAACAATACCATTTACATCTATTATGATGTTTTTGCCAGCCCGTAATGCCTCAAGGCCGTTTTTTACTGCATCTTTGTGAAAAATTATCTGGTTTTCTCTTGCAAAATCAAAATCGGCAGTGGAATGAATGATTCTTCTTACGATCTGCCACTCATGACCAGAATATGGGTGTGTACCTATCTCCTTTTCGATAATTTTCATACTCAGATCTTCTATTGACTGGCCTTTCCTAGTTTGCATTTTCAACTTCCTGAGCCCGCTCTATTATAAAATCAATCATTTTGTTATCTGTGCCAATATGTTCTGTAATCAAAGTCTTTTTGATTTTTGATTTTGCAACTGCAGGATTGAGATCCTCGTAAATGTCTCTTTTTACATGGGCTCCTTCATGTAGAAAATAAAATACTATGACTAAAAGTTCGGGATTGTTTTTGTCGCATTTCTCTATTCCTTGGTAAATGTTTGGCTCTTCGATTTCAAGAAAACAATAATCAATATTTCGGTATTTAGGGGCTAAATTATCAACTACGTATTTTATTGAAATTCTGGCGTTGGGATCCTTGCTGCCGTGGCCTATTACTAGGACATCTATGTTTGCCTTTGGCAATGAGATGTTGTTTTTTGCAAGCACTGCATCTATTTTGGAATCTACAAGCTCAATCATGGTTTTGTGCATGCTCATTGGCTTTGTTACTGTGAATCTGATGCCAGTTTTAGCCTGAAACCTGACTGCCTCGCTTACTGCTGCTTTGACCTTTTTGCCAGGATACAAAAAGTAAGGAACGATTGTGAGCGCATCGATTTCCGAAGTTAGGCAATTTTTGAGTCCCTCTTCAATAAAAGGTGGAACGACTTCCAAAAAGCAATAGTTTGCAAAAACATAGTTTCCTTTCTGTTTTACATTGTTGCAAATGAACTCTAGTTCGTCTTTTACTTCCTTTTCTCTACTGCCCCTGTCAATTAATAATAATCCGCGTTTCATGTCTCAATTCTTGCTATGGCAATTGTAAGATCGGGTGGGAATTTCTGCTTTTCAATCACAAGTCTGCCACCTGAGGCTTTGAGTGCAGCAGCCTCAGATACACTCGGGGTGCCCTCAAAGGCTTGAACCATGTCGGAGGGATTTGGGATGTTAATCTTTGCCAACTCTTCTCTTTCAAAATATTCTACAGGAACGCCAAGATCTGTTGCAGCCTCAACAAGCCCTTGAATTTGCGTCGGTTTTTTGAGCGAAACAAGTTTTGCAATTGATTTTGGACTAAGCCTGTATTTTTTAAGACAAGAATCGAGACTTTCTTTAATCTTGTCTTTTGTTGTATCTGTGTGCAGGCCTATTCCTGCTACCAGTGTCTGTGGTCTGTAAACTACGGCATTTTTTGTAATCCCGGCATCAAGATCTTTGTCTGAAATTAGCAGAACGCCTTTGGCGTCTGCCTGCATTAATTTTTCTGGCGTATCGTAAATGGTTACATTTTTTGGTAGATCTCCACTCCACCAGTTTTTTTCTCCCGAATCCTGATACACTCCAATCCTTTCCTCGTTTACCATTAATGCGCTAATCCTAGTCACGTTTGAATCATCTTCTATTTTCCAGCCAAACTCCCTACCCAGCAAATCAACTGCAATTGTCTTGTTGACATCCGCAGCAGTAGTAATTACTGCAGTAGAGCCAAGTTTTTTTGCTATTTCATGTGTTAGCTCATTTGCGCCACCAAGATGGCCAGATAACACACTAATCACAAAATTTGCCTTGTCATCTATTACAATTATTGCCGGATCTGTTTTTTTGTCCTTCAAATACGGTGAAATTAGCCTAATTACTGCACCCAATGAAAAAAGGCAAACGATTCCATCGAATTTACCAAAAAGTTCGGCAATCTTAGCGGCAGTTTGTTCCTCATACCAAGTTGCATTGGTTATGTCGTCTTGGAACTTGGATGGTGCAAAGATCACCCAATTTGGAAAAATCTGTTTTATTGATGATGCAATTTTAATGCCATTTTTTGTAATTGCAAGAATTGCAACCTTTTCCATATTCTGAAGATTCTATAGGCAAATAAAATTTCTTGCTAATGATATCTGCCAAGTATTGAGCCATCAAAATCAAAAAGAATCACTTCGATCTCTACTTTATTGTCGGAATGTGTTCGCATTTGCTTGTGGGCCTCTGAGCAGACAGCGGAAAAGAATCCCTCCACTTTGTTTTTGACAACAATTTCTTGTACATGCCTTGCCGTATTGGCGTTCTTTATCTGATCTAGTACTGTGTTGCTTGCGCCACAACTACTTGCTGTTTTGGCTAAAAAATCCATGTCTACTTTGGAGCCCTTGACATGGGTCTGCTTGACTCCCATTGCAATTTTTGTAAGTTTGCCTATGAATCCTGCAACGTAGACCTTTTTGATGCCTTTTTTTGCACATTGTTCAATTGCATAACCTGCAAAGTCGCCCATCTGTACAAAACAATGATCCGGTAGACTGATCTCTTTTTTTGAAAACTCTTCGCTTCTGCCTCCGGTAGTAAGAATTACGGTATTGTCTTTCATTGCAATTGTTACATCGATGCTTTGCCTAATTGCAGCAGCAAATGATGCTGTTGAATATGGAATTACTATGCCCGTTGTTCCAAGAATTGATATTCCTCCCAAGATGCCAAGCCTTGGATTGTCAGTCTTTTGCGCTATTTCTTTGCCTTTTGGCACGGAAATTATCACCTTGATGCCATTTTTTTCAAGAACCTGCTTGCCAATTTGACAAAGATTTTCAGTAATCATTTTCTTTGGTGTTGGGTTTATTGCAGCAGAGCCAATCTCCAAACCAAGGCCAGGTTTTGTTACCCTACCTACTCCCTCCCCACCATCTATTTCTATTTGATTTACATTATTTGTCAGCTGCAAGTCAACTATGATTTCTGCGCCATGAGTGACATCAGGATCATCCCCACCATCCTTGATTACAGAACATTTTGCAGATGAAGAATCAAAGTCACAACTAACAAGATTGATCGTAATTTTTTTTTCTTTGGGCAAAGATATTTCGACAGACTCAATTTTTTTTTGATTAATTATGGCAAGAAGTGATGCCTTTGATGCTGCTGTTGCAGCAGCGCCAGTTGTAAAGCCAGTTCGAAGCTTTTCTCTTGGTTTTTCTGTCTCGCTCACAACTTGGTATTCTGTTTTTATGTAATAATGCTTATCGACTCACTTCAAAATCTCAGAAATGATTATCCACAGGGCTAATGCGCCAAGACCACCATAAAGCAACAAATGTGTCATTTTGTGCGAGACTGGCTTTTCCACATTGTGGCTATACTCATCCATGTTTGTTCCAAAATCACGCCTAAGATCCTTAAAGTAAGCCTGATAACTATAACCAAATTCCTCGCTTGCCTTTTTGTCGTAGTAATTCCAAAACTCTGTATGTGCCGCTTCTACATCTTTGTGCCTTGCGTTTTCCTTTTTTTGTTCAACCTTTAGCAGCTGGTACGCCTCTGTAATTTCTTTGAATTTTTTGTCTGCACCCATATCCTTGTTTCGGTCAGGATGATACTTTAAAGACAATTTTCTGTATGCCTGTTTTACCTCTCTAAACGATGCATCTCTGTGTAATCCAAGCACCTCATAACAATACGATGCGTTCAACAAATCTAATCTATCACAATTATACATTTAAAATTATATCTAATCTTCTTAATTGAATGGATGATCTTAAGATAGCTATTACGGGCCCTAATGGATTTGTTGGCTCAAATCTTAGACGATTTCTAAGCAACAAGAAAATCTACCTGATCAGCCTATCTAGAAAAAAATACAAACCATACAAATTTGAAAAAAGAATACTCTTTTCAGATTTAGAACAAGGAGGGCTTGAAAAAAAATTAGAAGGCTGTGATGTACTAGTTCATCTCATAGGTATAGGAGCGCAAACCGCTGATGCTGATTACATTTCTGTAAATGTAGAACTAACAAAAAAAATCCTCAAACTATGCAAAAAAGCAAACATTAGAAAAATTGTTTACATTAGTGGTCTTGGGGTCAATAACTCGACTACTTTTGGATATTTTATTTCAAAGCTAAGGGCAGAACAACAAATCATTAACTCTGGTATTGACTACACAATTCTTAGGGCCTCATACATTATTGGAAAAAACGATCCACTCACAAAAAACCTGAGCAAACAAGCTAGTCGCGGTTCAATAATGATACCAGGTTCTGGCAAATATCGGCTGCAGCCAATCTCAGTCAATGACGTCTCAAGAGTTATTCTTGATTGCATAACTAACAAAAAACTTTCAAACAAAATAATTGATCTTGTCGGTCCACAAACGATCAGCTTTGAAAAATTTGTCAAAAGATTTGTCAAGGGAAAAAAAGTCAAGATAATAAAAACAGATTTGGAAAAGGCGTATTTTGAGGCACTAAACAACCCAAAAAACGCAATTTATGGGCTAGATGACTTGAATCTCTTAGTGGGGGATTTTACCTCAAGTCACAAAAGGCTGGAAATGTTGTGTGGCTTTAAGCTAAGAATGCTGCAAAAACTATAGGCCTGCGGCCTTTTTGAGCAAATCTGCCTTGTCAGTTTTCTCCCATGGGAACAAGACATCGGTTCTGCCAAAATGTCCATAGGCTGCAGTATCTTTGTAAATTGGCCTCTTAAGACCAAGATGCGAGATGATTGCTGCAGGACGCATATCAAAGTGCTTTCTTACCAGATTTTCAATGTCTTCTTCTGGCATTTTTCCTGTGCCAAATGTGTTTACCATTAATGAGACTGGTTCTGCAACTCCGATTGCATAAGCAACTTGGACTTCACATTTTTCGGCCAGTCCTGCAGACACTATGTTTTTTGCAATGTATCTACACATGTAGCATGCTGATCTGTCCACCTTTGATGGATCCTTGCCAGAAAACGCTCCGCCTCCATGTCTTCCTGAGCCTCCATAGGTATCAACAATTATCTTTCTTCCAGTAAGCCCTGAATCTCCGGGTGGGCCACCTATTACAAAGCGGCCGGTAGGATTTACATGGACTTTGATCTTATCATTCCACCATTTGCCACAGACTGGCTTGATCACCTTTTCAATTATCTTATCTCGTATCTCTGAATTTTGAATTTCTGGAGAATGCTGTGTTGAAATAACTATGGCGTCAACTCTTTTTGGTTTGCCGTCCTCATATTCTACGGTAACTTGAGATTTGCCGTCAGGCCTTACCCATGGAAGTTCTTTATTTTTTCTTACTTCCGTTAGTTTTCTTGTAAGCTTGTGTGCTAATAGTATGGGAAGCGGCATAAGCTCCTCTGATTCATTTACAGCATAACCAAACATTAGCCCCTGATCGCCTGCACCTTGATCCTTGTTGTCATTAGCAGTAACACCCTGTGAAATATCTGGGCTTTGCGCGTGGATTGATACTAAAACACTGCAGGAATTTGCATCAAAGCCATATTCTGGCTTGTCATACCCTATCTCTCTTATGGTGTTTCTTACTACGTCCTGAATGTCGAACTTGGCCTTTGAGGTGACCTCTCCTGCGACAACCACAATGCCTGTAGTAGTCATGGTTTCTACGGCAACACGCGAATCTGGGTCTTGTCTTAGATACTCATCTAATAGAGCATCTGAAATTTTATCACAAATCTTGTCTGGGTGTCCTTCTGTTACTGATTCAGAAGTAAAAAGAAAACTTCGTACCATTGTAATCTTTGCCTACAGGTCGTTTTCTAGTCTGATAAATAATACGTTATTTCCTCTAACTATTACCCTACCATAATTGGCAATAATCTTACCGTCGTGCATTTCTTCGGCATCAGTCATAATCAGATTCATGTAGGAATCGACATTGTCCATTTTACCTTTGTATTCAACTTCATTCTTTAGTCTTACAGTGACTTTCTTTTTGGTATTTTTTTGTAGTGTTGTTAAAGGTTTTTTGGCGCTTACTTGTGACAATGATTACTCTTGTCAAGCTTCTTGATAACCTGAATAAAAGCCTTGGGTTCTGTAAGATCTAACCTTGCCTACCTTGTAATTTTAAGGTGAGATTTGTTTATTTTTCTAGTTTTTTAAAGAAGTCATATGATAAAGACTGGACTTGAAAAATTAGATAATATTCTTGGAGGTGGAATTAAAAGCGGTATAATTACCGACATTTTTGGTGCAAGTGGAACAGGAAAATCACAGCTAGCACTACAGATAATGGTCAGCTCTCTTTTGGAAGGGGGCACTACATTTTATCAAGACACTACGGGAAATTTTAGACCTGAAAGAATGTTGGAAATGTTCAAACCAAGGGGGCTCGATCCAAGTCTTCTTGACAAGATAACGGTTGGAAGAATAACTAACACGTCAGAACAGCTAGGCAATATTTCAAAAATCTACGAATCGAACTTTTCTTTGGTAGTAGTTGATAATGTGTCTGACCTGTTTTCCTTTGAATACTCAAAGGAAGGGCAAATGCTGGAAAAAACCAACCAGTTTGCACAATACATGAGGGAATTATCCAAAGCAGCACTTGACAAAAAAATTCCAATAATCATAGTAAATATGATACGAAAAATGGATGAAAAAGAACAAGAAAATTTAGAGTCAATTGTGAGTTTGTTTACTCACACCAAAATCAAACTTGTAAAGAAATCGTCAAACTATGAGGGACAAGTAATTTTGTCGCCGTTGAAAAAAAATCACTTCTGGTACAAAATAACAAAAGAAGGTCTAGTTGAACTGACTGAAGCTATTTAACTACGGAAATGGTCTAACTCGTCATGGCAGGCATTTTTGATTCAATTCCAACCATTTCGGTAATTTTGTTTGCAATTGGAATCATTGGTATAATGGTCTATGAGCGCGCTAAGTCAAGAAAAGATACACAACAAGCAACTTGAATCGGTTTTAGCCAAATTCCATTCTCTTGGTTTTACACAACTAACAGAAATTCAAAAAAAGGCCATTCCAACAATAATTCAAAAAAAGGACTCATTAATCATTGCACCAACTGGTTCAGGAAAAACAGAATGCGCCGTAATTCCAGTCTTTTCATTTATTGCAAGCTCGAAGCAGAAAGGGAAAATCAAGGCACTGTACATAACCCCGCTCAGGGCACTAAACCGCGATGTTTTCAAACGCATCATCAAATATGCAGAGGCAGAAGGCCTTGCAATTGAAATTCGACATGGGGACACGCCTCAGAATATTAGAAAAAAGATCACAGCCCAACCCCCGGATATTCTAATCACAACGCCTGAAACACTAGTAATTTTGTTAACACAGGAAAAGATGCTCAACGCATTATCTGAGCTGGAGTGGATCATAATTGACGAAATACATGATTTGTTATCAAATGAAAGGGGCTCTCAGCTGTCGTTGAGCGTTGAGCGGCTTCAGATTAATGCAAAGCACCCAATAACAAGAATTGGGCTTTCTGCAACGGTCGGCAATGTGGATGATGCGGCAAAATTCCTCGTTGGTACAAAAAGAAAATACAAAATCATCAAGGACAACACAATAAGAAAATACGACGTTGAAATAAAACACGTAAATGGAACCATTCACGACGTGGCAGATTTCATAATTGATTACCTAGTTAAGCTAAACCTAAGCTCACCAGTGCTTCTTTTTACAAATACGAGGGGGGAAGCAGAATTTCTGGCCTCAATTCTAAAAGAAAAGTCTCCGATCTCAGTTGAGCTTCATCATGGATCGCTTTCGCAACAAGCGCGCGAAGAAACCGAAGAAAACCTCAAGGCTGGAAAATCAAGGCTGGTTGTATGTACGTCGTCACTTGAGCTCGGCTTGGACATTGGCTCTGTAGAGCTAGTCATGCATTACGGCTCGCCAAGACAAGTCTCCAAATTCATGCAAAGAATAGGACGCAGCAAACACAACAGGCATTCGTCTGCAAAGGGAGTAATTGTAACAAACAATGTAGATGATGAGCTTGAGACAAAGGCAATTTTGCAAAGAATCCAGGAAGGCTCAATTGAGGATCAGGCCATTCATGACGGATCACTTGATGTTTTGGCGCACCATCTTGTTGGATTATCAATGCAGCTTGGCGCTATATCAGTAAGTGATGCATTTAAGATGTTTAGGGACTCGTTTCTTTTTCGAAATTTGACACTTGAAGAGCTTATTGACGTGCTGGAACTACTTGATTCTAATTTTCTAATCCGCTTTGATAGGGAAAAAATGATCTTCAAAAAGACAGCGAAATGTTATAGGTATTACTTTGAAAACCTTTCAACAATTCCTGACATTTTGAAATTCAAAGTCTTTGATACCATTACAAAAAAAATGATTGGTAGCCTAGACCAAAGGTTTGTTGGGGATTTTGGCGAGCCTGGAAATGTTTTTGTTTTGCGTGGAATGCAATGGCGAATAATCAACGTGGACGAGTCGGCACTTAGGGTAAATGTCGAGCCAATTCGTTCTGGCGGCATAACGGTGCCATATTGGGAAGGAGAAAACATACCAGTAGACTACAAGACTGCCTCAAAGGTAGGACAATTGAGAACAAAGATAAAGAACGGACTGCTAAATCTCCCAGAAAATGCAATAGCCCAGCTAAGCCTTCCAATAATACCTGATGAAAAAACGCTAGTTGTTGAATCTGTAAGAGGTCAGGGGATGATTGTTATCCATTCTTGCCTTGGCACTAAAATTAACGCAACACTGGCTACAATTCTTTCCTCCATGTTATCATCACAGACTGGATTCCAAGTTGATGCGAGATCCGACGCATACAGGATCGCACTGTCGTCGAGGGGACGAATACAAGAAAACCAAGTACGTCAAATCTTAACTGACAGCTATGATCTGTACGATGTAGTAACTGCCTCGCTAAACGGCACACATAATGTAAGTTGGAGAACCTGGAATGTGGCAAAAAAATTTGGCGTTGTTGGTAGGGGTGCCATATATGATAAAAAATCTGCAAGATTTCTCTTTGAGCGGTATTCAAAGACTGCACTCGTCAAAGAAGCACTACGAGAACTCTTTCATGACAAATACGATTTAGAAAATTCTGCAAAAATTCTAGACAATATTCGTGCAAATAAAATCCAAATTCAGTGGGTTGAAGAAAACAAGTTTTCCAAGTTAGCTGAGCCAATACTTGATCACACAACCAAGTATTACTCGTCTCCTGCTAATATCGACAAAGGCCTCTTAGATCTTGTAAAGGGGAGGCTGTTCAAGACATCACACAGGTTAATTTGCGCAAGATGTGGAAAATGGGAAAAGGTAATACAAACAAATGACATAGAAAAAATACCAAGTTGTCCTCACTGCAAGAGCAGACAGATAGCTACGACCTTTTATTCCGATTACGATCTGGCTAAAATCATACAAAAAAAAGTTGCAGGCAAAAAGATTTCAGGTGAAGAAAACCACAAGTTTGCACGCGCTTGGAAAACTGCCTCCCTATTGGCAAATTTTGGCAAGACTGCCTTAATCGTCCTATCTGGGTATGGGGTTGGCGCAGACACTGCCTCAAGAATACTAAGGAACATGGTAGACGAAGATACGTTATACCGGCAGATCTACGAAGCCGAAAGGCTGTATGTAACTACGCGCGGCTTTTGGGACTAGTTTTTCTTTTTGATGCTGGAATATGGGGTCAAAAACAACTCTGTTCTGCCTTCTAGGCCCTGCTTTGCTACAACGCCACTCACAGAGATGATTTCGCCAATTGAGCAGTCATCTAATAATCTTGCTTGGTTTCGCCAACCCTTTAGCCAGATTTGGGCAGTGTCGTCTTCTATGAACATTTCAGAAAGTGTGATGGTTTCCCCAGTTTTTGTTTGCACATTACGTTTTTCTGGGGCCCGAAGTATTATTGCCTCAATACAATAATAGTCGTTGTCGGCTTTGATGCTTGCAATCTTTGTTCTGAGGTCTGGCAAGTTAGGTAGATCCTCCACATCGATTTTTCGCACAAACGACTCTGCGTCAATTGTAACATTATTTCCATACAACTTTGATGGCATGCACTCAAGAACATCATTTACACCAAATGACTTGGTTGAATCGGAAGTATCAACTATGTTGAATAGTTGTTTTTCTTTGTCAACACCTAAAATCATTCTCTGCCCGTTTTCATTTTTAACAGATGATAATACTCTGAACACAACTGGTTCGACTTGTTGCGTTGCATCAATTTCAAGAATGGTTGACTCGTTTCCATGTACTTCGAGTTCTTGCTGATTTGTTTTTGCTCTTACTCCAAGCATTCTGACCTTGGTTCCAGCAGGTATTACTTTTGGAATATCAGAGTTGTTTTTATTCCACAGCACAACTCTAGTAGAACGACCATCTTTGCCTTTTAGTCTGAATCGCAAAGCACTACCCTGACTTCCACGAATGTTTGTAAATTCTGAATAACTTATGTTTCCGTCAATTACTCCAGAAACTACAAGATTGTTTTCTTTGTCCTTTATGTCGCTAATGTCTTTTGTCAAAGACTCTATGGATGGAATGTTGCTATCAGAGTCAGCAACCTCTATTGTCGAGCCTGAGCCTATGTTGAGTGTGGGCTGACCATTAAGATCCGATTTCACATATGCCTTGATTATTTTTATCAAATCGCCCGGCTTGATATTTGCGGTATCTGGTAGGTTTGCCTTCTCATCCCAAAGCTTTACGGTTACCGATGAATCGTTATCATAAACAGTCATGTTTCGCAAAAGGAACTGCGAGCCGTCCTTTCTTGAAAACTGTTTTTTTGGTGAAACGTTAAGAACCCTTGTCTGTAGTGTAACCTCTTTTGCTCCTGAGTACAGGTCCTTGATGCTGACCTCGTTTTTAACGGGCTCTGATATTGTTAATCCAAGATCTGATGCGACCAAAAACAAAGCACCCTGATCGGTAAGATAGCCTGCCCCAATCTTTTCCTTTTTTTGCGCTATCATCTTCTCAATGTCTTCACTTGACAATTCGGGTCTCTGTTCAAGGAGTTTACTGAGCAGGGCATCAAATTCAGACAAGTTGATCATTGATTATATCATATCCTAGTGAACTACTACCGGACTTGTCCGGTAGCCTCTTCCTGCTTCATAGACCACTTTGTGATCTCTACAGGCGTTACTTCCCACAGTTCCTGCGGTAGTTTAATGTTGAAAATATCTAATCCTTTTTTGAGAATATTAATTGCCGCGTTGTAATCCCTATCCAAAATCAGACCACATACATCGCATCTGTGAGTCCTGATGGCCAAAGATTTTGGCACTGCATTGCCGCACCTTGAACACATTATGGATGTGTTTTTTGCCGGAACATCGAACAGCATTGTTTTGTAGTCCAGCATGTTTGCAAATATTCCCCAACCAGAATCCAGAATGCTT
>DASWKH010000069.1:0-7134 GCA_036396715.1 Candidatus Nitrosotenuis sp. | reverse complement strand
CTGTCTCTGATCCCACGACTGCTTTGACATCCCTAAGATCATAGTTTCCCGCAGTGACTTTGTATGTAACCCGCATTACCTCTGATCCGCCCTGTGAGATTGAGCCAAACTTGGCAATTTTTAGAATCTCAGCTGATGGGGCAGTGAGCGCTTTGACTAAAGGTTGTGACCTGTTTTTTAGCAAATCCACAATACCTGTTATCTGGTTATCAATTGATTTTGCGTTGCCAGCCACTCTCTTCTCAGTTGCCTTGTTGTCAAACGAGTGTTCAGTCAGGGTCAGCTTGTATGCCTCTAATATCTTGACCATCTTGCTTGCCGCCTGGGCCTGCTTTACTTCCATTGCGTGGATTGCACGCTTGTCGTAGTTTTTGTACGAATCTGCAAATGCCACGTTTATGTTTGCAAAGACTAGTGCCGCAGCAGTGATTGCCGTCAATGTTCCGATTTGTTTTGTGTTCATTGGGTTTAGTAGAGTGCGTTTTTATTAGTAAATACCCATCCAGTTGCGGCATGCCTTTAGATCGCACCTGTTAAATCTCATATTGACCATACAATACCATGGCAAAAAAATTCGCCTGCGGCGATGTTATGAGTGGATGTGCATGGTCTGCTACTGCAGATGACGAATCAGAACTGTTTGCAAAGATAACGGATCATGCAAAACACGACCATGGTATTACTGTGATTCCAGATGAGGCAATTCAAAAGATAAAGTCAAAGATTCAAGACATCTGAACACCTTCAATTATCTCTACCAAAGAGTGTTTTATGATCGTCAAGATCCATCACTTGAAGTAAATCTGATTCTGGAAAATATCTAAAAACAAAGCTGATTGATTTTGTAATGTGTTCTGCACGGCAGGTCTTCCAAATTCCCTTTTTTGGTTCGCCGTACTGATTGGGATTTGGGTGAGTTTCTAATTCTTTCGTTTTTTTCTATAAATCTAAAAGGTGGTTGAAGAGAGATAATTTTTCTTGCCAAGATATGTGCAATGGTGTTTCTACGATATAAACACAGTTTGCATTGTCGCGTTTTTGGTGTCATTGAAGATAAAGGCACAAAATCAGGAAAAATTGTTAAATTCTTAAATGAGTTGGCTATTTTGCAAGCTCGCCTATAACTCTTGATACTTGTTCTTGCGTTACTCCAATTGCATTGAAAACAGCATCATAGTCTGATTTCGTGAATGTTGACACCACGTCAGATATTACCACTTTATCGACAATTTGTTGCAGTTTTTGCTTCAAATCCTCAAATTTGAGTCCAGAATGCCACGATAATGCGTAGATATCTGCAATGTCCTTTATCCTCTTGTGTACCATGTCTCTTTTAGGCACAGAGGATATCTTTGTGGCAAGCAGTATTTCGGATGTGGGGAGCATGAATTTGCCGCCAAAACCACTCAGAGAAGTGAATTTTTTGCCATTGAAAACATGTGAAAGTAAAGACTCGTCAAGAGGCGTAAATCCCAATTTTTGAGAGTCCCGGTGTATGTTATCTACTATTGGATCCACAAACAATTGAAACATTTCATACATTGGCTTCTTCCTTGTTTGGTCCTCTGTTAGTTCCTTTAGGGTAGATATGTCATAATGCTTTACGAATCGCGAGCCGCAGCCAACAAATTTGTTATCAACGAGGGTTTTTACAGATTGTGCAAATGCAGAGTTCTGTAGTTCTGTTGTTGACCAATCTGGATCAATGTGGAATCCCAAGTCAATATCTCTGGAACCAATGTAGTCCCTGCCAGTGACATCTTTAAAGTTTTGATTGACTGTCAGGTGGACTGCCCATCCGCCAAGTAGGCATACGGGCTCCCTCATCTTTGAGAATACTGTAGTTAAATTCGACTTGGAAATATCTAGCTCATGGTTTTGAAACATTGTCGATCTCCTTTTGGATAAGCATGTTGGCAGCCTCCTCGCATGGCCCCCCCTCCACTAGTAGGTCCACTATCAGCTGTGGCATAGATACAATTTTTAATCCTGCCCTTTCAGATGATTTGTAAAAAACATGCTCATCATCAACTAGAACTCTGACGTTGCCCTTCCCTACCAAGCCGGATTTAGACAAGAGTTTGTGCCAGATCTCAAAATCATTTTTTGAGATATAAACATCAATCCTTGACGTAAAAAGATACTTTTGTACCAAATTTTCTGCATAGTATGTAGTTAGCGCGTATTGCAGGTTTGCATTTCTTAACACTTCGAGGGGTTGTTGAATCAGGTATTCTCGCGATTCTGGTTTAATCCTCATTTTTTTCCAATACACAATTAGACCCTTGTAGTCTTTGATTGAAGTTCCTTCTACTAGTCCCTTACTTTGTAAAACTCTGAGGAATTCTATTACCCAAGAAATATTTGCCTTGGCCAGTTTCATTATTCTATATTTGGTTAGTTTCTCGTTTGTGTGACTGAGAATGACTCGTAGTATCCTTTCTTTTACCTGACCACGTTTTGGGGGTGACTTTGCCAATATATTGGTATCAGTTATATTCATAACGATTTACCAATATATTGGTAATCTAGTAAGTATTTAAAATTAACCAATACACCGAGGCTTGAACAATGCTCTTGATGCATCTATGGTGGATGGTTTGGCATTCAAGAGTCATCGCCGTCCCACCAACCGCAACTATGACGATTCTGTGTTCTGGTTCCTTGTCAATTTCTCCAAGAAAGTCCAGCAGTTTTGTGTTATCAAGCGACATTGTACAGCCTCAGTTTCTCCTTGATTCCTTTTTTGTCTGCTCTGATTTCCTTTATTTTCATAGCCTCAAGAAGCCTCACGGGCTCGTCAATATTGGCCATTTTATTCCCAATTAGATTCCGCAACGCCGCAAGGATGCCCAGTATTTTTCCTTCAAAGCCGTATTTACGCGCCAAAAAGAGCACCAAGTTGTAGTTTGCCGAATTCTTTGCAAGAATTACTGGGATTGCGTCCATCCTTCTGGCATCATTTTTGAACATTATGGCAGCTATGATGTATCCTATGCAGATCAGCCTGCCTTGTTTTATTTTTGACCCCAATTCGACATATCCAAATCTTGCGAGGTTGAAAACAAGATCCTCTTCTGTTATCTTTGCTGGATTTGTCTGGCTTTCTTCTGCTACTATCTTTATTCCACCCCTGATGGCACCACTTATTGACATCCAGAAATTCTGAGGATGCAGAGCAGATATCTTGTTGTGCAGCATCTCTTTGGCAGGATTGTTCTCATTGGATCTTAGCAGATCAACAAAATCTTTGTCTTCTAAAATAAGATGGTCTATTCTAATGTTGTATGCCTTTTGGAGATTAGCTGTGATTCTGTTGATGCTGATTTTTGTTTCTTCCGTTGATTTTCTGTCGGACTTGTTTATGCAAAACAACAGCTCGGCTTTGTTAAGTTTTGCATTTCTTTGTGGGCTCATCAGGGTGACTGACTTGATAAAAGGCATATTGTGCACAAGTGTATCCATTTCCATCATGAGCATCTGCATCTCTTTTTTCCCACTAAGAAAGTCTCGTTTCCTCTTAAGCTCCATTTCCGCAAGCAAATCAATTAGCAGATAGTTCTCAAAGTTAAGGAAGACCAGAGAAGATCTTCCCGCCCTCAAAAGCTCGATCATGCGTTCCCTGGACAGCTGGCCAATCTTTTCATGTATGTTAGCATAATACGCAGCCCCGTACGCTTCTTGGATTTTGCTAGTCAATTCATGTATCGATATTGGTTTGCCTAGATTCCTTGAGAGCACATCAAGTATTCTGTATGTTGTTTCGTCCATTTTCTTGCATATTATAGTAAATTACTATAATATTATAGTTTTTCACTATATATGTTGCACACGCATTATCGAAGATGGTTTTACCCATTATTTGGGATTTTGGTAATACCGAGCCGTATAAGATTTCTAACATATAAGAAATCTTATATGAATTAACGAGCGAGTTCAAACGATCTCATCACAGGCCCCATCTTGGCATGACCTTGTCTTCTAGTCTTTTGAAGACTAGGCCGTCGATTAAAATTCCAATGAGCATCATTACAAACATCATGGTAAAAGATGCAAAAATGCATATATATGCGGGCTTGCCTATATTACCATGGAACAACCCTTTGTTGTAGGCAAGCCAGTAACTGGAAAATACTTTATCGACAGGAAATCAGAATTAAAGCAGCTTTTAGCCTTGCTTTCAGGCACACCAAAGGGGGATATCAACAACGTCATTTTACTTGGGCTCCGCAGAACTGGCAAGTCATCAATTCTTTTAAACGCCAAAAAGACACTCGATAAGAACAAAAAGATAGTTCCAGTCATTTTTGATGCCTATGGAATATCAACAAAAGAAAGATTCGGCAGGACGTTCATCAGCAAGGTCCTCCAGACATATGTTGAAAAAAGCGGTGAGCGCTCATACAAAGAACGCATTAAAAAATTACTGGAAGAAAAATATGAAAAACTCGCAGAAAGGGTATCCGAATTTGATGTCGAGTTTGCAGAATACATCAAATTCCAAATCAAGCTAAGGGAGCCCAAAGTAAACGAAGACGAGCTACTTGAGGCGGCACTACAGTACCCAGAAAAATTAGGCAAAGACAAAGGAGTATACTTTGTCATAATGATTGACGAGTTTCAAGAATTGCTGCAATGGGATAAAGATTTCCTAAAGATGTTTAGAAGGCTAGTGCAGGCCCAAAAACATGTTGCGTATGTCTTAGCTGGTTCTGCGCCAACCATAATGAAACAAATGGTGTACGATGTTAGTTCTCCTTTCTACAAGCAGCTAACGGAGATTCGTGTAGGCAAGCTAAGCCAGGAATCGGTCTCATCCTTTGTCCAAAAGAGATTAAAATCAGTCAAAATATCTATTGACAAAAAAGCACTCGAGGTGGTATTTTATTTAAGCCATGGTTTTCCAGATTATGTGCAAAGGCTGGGTCTGCAGATTTTTTTGCGAGCCCTTGAATCTGGCAAAAAACAGGTAGAGGAGTCCGATGTGCAAGTAGCATACTCTGAGATGATCTTGCAGCTAGATCCAGATTTTAACAATAATTTTTCGACCTTTTCTCCACTTGAAAAAGAGATCCTAATTGCGCTTGCCACAGGAAGTAAAAGCCCTGCTGAGATTTCCTCAGAGATTCGAAAGCCGATGTCGACTCTACCAAAAACACTAACGCGCCTAATGAACCAGGATGTTGTGGAAAAATACCAAGAAGCCAAATACCGCATAACTGACCCCATCCTCTCAGATTGGCTCAATAGGCGATATGGCCAGCTGACCATGTAATATATGCAAATCTGCATCTAAATTCAAAAACGCATATTGCTAAGATGATAGGTATTTACAAAAAATCAAGAATCCTCAAACGTACCTATCACAGGCATGCGGATAACATTTTATCCTACTTAGATGCCACTATAGTAGTATGACAAAGGTCAAAAAATCAATTACGATTAGCGGCGAGCTGGACAGCATCATTGCTATGCTGGCCTCTAAATTAGACCAGACAACATCAGAGCTGATTGAGTTTAGATTAAGGGAAGACCCGCAAATCAAAGCAATGCTTCAGGAATTAAGGGCTGCATCAGAGCCGCCAGAATATGAAAAAACAAAAAAGGCTTTGAATTAACGACTGGAAATGATCACTTAACGAAGGCCCCATCTTGACATGACCTTGTCTTCTAGTCTTTTGAAGACTAGGCCGTCAATTAAGATTCCAATCAGCATTATTACAAACATCATAGCTATTACCTGCGATACATCATTTAGCTGGCGTCCCACATTTAGCAAAAAGCCAAGACCCAAAAACGAAAACAACAATTCTGCGCCAATCACTCCACGCCACGCAAATGCCCAGCCCTGCTTGAACCCTGTGATCATGTATGGGAATGCAGCAGGAATCAAAACCTTTGTGACTAGCTGGCCACCCCTTGCGCCCATGTTCTGTGCTGCCGCAATATAATCAGGATTGATGTTTTTGACACCAGAGTACGTGTTGATGGTAACTGCAAATAATGATCCTGCAACTGCGACAAATATGATACCGGCATCTGTTAGCCCAAACCAGACTATGCCTAGTGGTACCCACGCAACAGATGGAATCGACTGCAGTCCCAAAACTATTGAGCCGATTGTCTGGTTTACTGTCGGAACCCGTGCCATGAATATTCCAAGAATCATTCCAAGAATTATCGCAATTGCTAAACCCACAACCAGCCTCCAAAGGCTTGTTCCAATACCAAGCCATAGTGTTCCATCAATTGCACCATACCACAAGTCTTCTGCAACCTCGTATGGAGATGGAAACACATTATCGGACCAAATGTTTGCCACATCCAGTGCCTGCCACACCAGGATGATTCCTGCGTAAAACGCGATTCTTTTTGCAGTGACGTTTAGCTTCATTCCATACCCCTTGCCTTTACTTCCGGTTTTAGCTCTGTCAGGATTTCCTGCTGGAATTTTGCAAGGCCTTCGTCTTCTGAAAGCCTTGGTCTTGGATAGTCTACTGGAATTATTTTTTTAATAGTAGATGGCCTGTGGGTAAATACTGCTACCTTGTTTCCAAGGATTGCTGCCTCTGCAATATTATGTGTGACAAATACGATGGTCTTTTTTGTCTTCTGCCAGATCATCTGCATTTCCACTAGCAAAAGATCACGAGTCTGCGCATCCAGGGATGCAAACGGCTCATCCATGAGCAATACTGCCGGATCCATTACTAGCGCCCGAGCAATGGAAACACGCTGCTTCATTCCAGTGGATAGCTGATATGTGTACGAGTTTGCAAATTTGGTTAGCTGCATCATCTCAAGATACCTATCAGAGATTTGGTGGCGCTCTGATTCCGGAATTCCAGCAATCTTTAGTCCAAACTCTACGTTGTCGCGGACCTTCAGCCATGGAAACAGCGCACCTTCCTGGAATACTAGAATCCTGTCAGGACCAGTATTGTTGATCGGCCTATTATCAAGCAGTATCTGGCCTTCGTCTGGCTTTTGCAGTCCTGCCGCGATTCTCAGAAATGTCGACTTGCCACACCCCGATGGGCCAACCAGACACACAAAGTCGCCATCCTCTACTGTGAGGTTTACTCCGCCAAGCGCTATTAGCTTCTGGCCGTCGTGATCAAAATGCTTGATAAT
>DASWKH010000068.1:0-1955 GCA_036396715.1 Candidatus Nitrosotenuis sp. | reverse complement strand
GCAATAGAAAAGTGCGTTTGCGTATGTCCATACTGCGGCGAGCGAGACAAGTGCGAGTGCGCCCTTTTTGAGGCTGCTACCGGTGGGTAAGAAAATTAAACATATTCTTAATAATCAACAAATCATAGGAGACCTGTGACTGTTGATATAACCTGGATGATTGGAGGCCCTCAAGGCAGCGGGGTAGAATCAGGAGCAAACATCTTTTCGCGTGCATGCGCCGCACTAGGATATCAAATATTTGGAAAAAGAGAATTCTATTCCAACATAAAAGGCGAGCACAGCTATTTTGGCGTTAGGGTTTCTGATAAAACAATTCGATCGAATGTAAATGATGTGACACTGATGGTTGCATTTGACGCCGAGACAATCTTCCGACATTATTCTGAAGTAATAAAGGACGGAGCAATAATCTATGATTCCGATCTTTCTGTCATAAGGGTAGACGAGGTACACACCCTTGATGACCAGTACAAATCAAGACTGCTAGCTCACCTTGCTTCAAAGAACAAAAAACCAACCGTCCAAGATGTTCTGGAGATGGCAAAAGAAAATGGAGTAAAACTGTACCCGATATCGTTTAAGGATGTTCTCTCAAAAATGGCAGATGAAACTAACAACCCGCGTCTGAAGGGAATGATAAGAATGTACAACGTTCTTGGCGTGTCATTTTCTCTTGGCGTGCTAAAAATGCCCCCGCAAACACTTCTAGAGTCAATTGATGTGATATTTGCAAAAAAACAGGCAATTGCAGACCTTAACAAAAAGGCGGCAAATTACGCATACAATTACGCCTCGGCAAGATTTAGCGACTTTACATTTTCGCTAAATGAAACTAACAAAAAACCCGGTACACTTCTAGTACAAGGCTATCAGGGAACCGCCTTGGGCAAAATGGCCTGCGGTTGCAGATTCCAGCCGTATTATCCAATAACGCCAGCATCCGATGAAAGCGTATTTTTGGAATCAAACGAAATCTTTGAAGTCCAAAACAACAGGCCAGGCCATACTCTGGTAGTACAAACAGAAGATGAAATCTCTGCAATCGGAATGACCATTGGTGGCGCACTTACTGGCGCAAGATCTGCTACTTGTACTTCTGGCCCGGGATTTTCTCTTATGGCAGAAGCCATGGGGTGGGCGGGAATAAACGAGGTTCCAATTGTAGTTACACTGTATCAGAGGAGCGGACCGTCTACCGGACTGCCAACAAGACACGGACAAGATGATCTTTTATTTGCAATCTATGCAGGCCATGGCGAATTCCCAAAAATTGTTTATGCGTCAGGAGACATCGAGGAAAGCTTCTACGATACTGCAAGATGTTTTAACTATGCAGAGGTGTATCAGCTCCCAGTCATTCACATGATGGACAAGTTTCTTGCCAGCTCAGTAATAACCTGTGATAAATTTGACTCGGACAAAATTACAATTAATCGTGGAAAACTACTTGATAAAATTGACGGCGAGTACAAAAGATTTGCGTTTACACAGGACAACATCTCACCACGATCAAAACTGGGACTTGAAAACGGAATATTCTGGAACACTGGTGATGAAAGCGACGAATACGGGCACATTTCAGAAGATCCAGAATCTCGAATCAAAATGATGGACAAACGCAACTCAAAGCTTGACTATGCACTAAAGACAATTCCTGACGAAGATCAAGTAGTTTCGTTTGGAGCCGCAGAAACATGCATAGTTAGCTGGGGCTCACCAAAGGGGCCAATACTTGATGCGCTAGAGATGCTAAATCAAGAAAATATCAAAATTGGCTTTG
Source organism: Candidatus Nitrosotenuis sp. (assembly GCA_036396715.1). Taxonomy (GTDB): domain Archaea; phylum Thermoproteota; class Nitrososphaeria; order Nitrososphaerales; family Nitrosopumilaceae; genus Nitrosotenuis. The sequence goes on along the minus strand of DASWKH010000068.1, from coordinate 172 downwards.
TTCAGATAAAGCTATTAAATCCATTTCCAGCTGACTATGTCAAATTTCTCCTAAAAGACGCAAAAACAATAGTTGACATTGAGGCAAATCAGACTGCCCAGCTAGGTCAGCTCTTAAAACAACACCTAGAGCGTGGAGCTGACTATTACATTCTCAAATATACTGGAAGGCC
>DASWKH010000067.1:0-1797 GCA_036396715.1 Candidatus Nitrosotenuis sp. | reverse complement strand
CCATTCACACATAACGGGTCGTCTATTGATACTTCCCTTGGGCTCACAATAAGCTCTTTGTTACATGATGCAATCAGCTTTATGGCTGATTTTTTCTTGGCAGCTGCCTTTATGTCCTTACTAGAAACATCTCGTATTCCGGTCCTTTTAATGTCTGGGAGTGTCACATTCATTCCCATAATCCAGTTTGCCAAAATCACAAGTTTTGCAGCAGCATCGTACCCATCGAGGTCAAGGGATTCGTCTGCTTCAACGTAGCCTTTTGCTCTGGCGTCTTTGAGCGCAGCTGCAAAACTCATTCCACGCGTCATGTTCGTCAAAATGTAGTTAGTGGTGCCATTTAGTATGCCTGCAAAGGAGGTAATTTGTTCACCACGTAGACTGTTTTTTGCATAATCCAAAATTGGAGTTCCACCACCAACAGTTCCGCTAAATCGTAGCAAAACTTGGTTGAACGCTGCAAGCTCCATCAGTGATGGAAATGCAAGTGCTAGTGGTCCCTTGTTGACTGAAATCACATGCATGCCTCTCTTCATTGCAGTCACAATGTGTGACATGCCAGGCTCTGCATCTTTGTAATTGCTTGCAGTTGTTTCTATTAGCACATCTGCGTCAACATTGTTAATAATATCAAGTCCTGTTAGCGATTTTTTTGTTTTATCATAATTTTTAATTGTGCCGTATTTCTTTTTTACTTCAACTAGTCTATTCAGATCAAGACCAGATGATGCTACTGCTCCACCCTTGCTGTCAAAGGCACCAACAATTCTCGGTTTTATTCCATATTTTGCATAAAGGTCGTCTGATCTTGAGACTAGCAACTTTGCCAAGCTTTGGGCAACTGTACCGAACCCACAAATGATTATTCGCAAGTTTTTCTACTCCACAGTTTTATTGAAATATTAACTGAATTAGGCCTCAACCCAAATGACTTGATTAAGTGCTAATTTATTAATGATTTTCATTTTCTTTGTCAAGCTTCAATGAAACCGAGTTTATGCAAAAACGATTATTTGTGGGGGCAGGTCCGTCCTCGAAGACATGTCCAAGATGTGCGTCACATTTTGCACACATTACTTCGGTTCTTAGCATCCCATAGGCCGTATCTGTTTCATACTTGAGGCTATTTTCATGAATTGGCTGGAAAAAGCTTGGCCAGCCAGTTCCAGAGTCAAATTTTGCGTCGGAGCTGAACAACTCATTACTGCAACATGTGCAACGGTAAATCCCATCGTCTTTACAGTATGTGTATTTTCCAGTAAATGGAGGCTCAGTTGCCTTGTTTCTACAAACCTCAAACTCATCATCAGTGAGAGCATCTTTCCACTCTTTTTCTGATTTTACAACCTTCTCCCTACTCATAAAATCACTTGGGTGATGCCATATTATAGGATTGTTCCAACTTAACTGGCCTTTCTTTTTTCCTCGATTCGTTTTTCAGACTCGAATCTTTCTAACTCATAAGTGTTCAGATCCACAAATTTGATTATCGATGAAATGCTCGGGTGTGCCTTTTTTATTGACAAAAACATCTTTTGTGCAACTTGGCGATAATCGATATGTCCCTGTGGTATTGTTCTTAATTCAATTAGATGACAGGCCTCGCGCAAATTTAGGTGCATAAAGAAAGGATAGTTGTACGCAAAATTTACCACGTATTGGGCCTGCTGTGGAATCTTTCGTCGCATGGAATCAAAAACTCGTTTTGATACATCCATGCAGTCTTTGAATTCTTTTTCAAGACCAATCTCTGCAATCTCTCTGGGGATGACATATCCATGATCTGTTGTGAGTAGC
>DASWKH010000066.1:0-2879 GCA_036396715.1 Candidatus Nitrosotenuis sp. | reverse complement strand
ATCCCCAATACAAACCACATCATCAGATGTTATACCAAGTGTCTTCATAATTTCCCCAAATCCCGTAGCTTTGTTTATTCCAGAGGAATTTATGTGGATAGCGTATTGACTATCAGACAAAAGTACATCCAAGTTGTTATTCTGTACTATTTTTTTGGCATCATTAATGTCGAATGTTCTTTGAAGTACCACCTCAGTCATTCTTGGAAACACCGGTTTTTCAATTACATTACTTAGTTTTGAGCGTATTAGTGAAAAGGCCTCCACACATTTTTCCTTGTCCCCAAGTAAGATATGATCATTTGCGCCCTTTGTGATGCATCCACCGTTTTCACCTACTGCAATCGTGTTCAGTCCGCCATACACTGCCAAAAGGTATCCCTCCACAGAAGACCGTCCAGAAACAAAAATCACGTTATGACCCAACCTGCGCAGATGACGTAGTGAGTTTAGCGCACCAAGATGGATCCTCCCTCCACCATTTTCTGTTATGGTACCATCAATGTCAACTGCAAACGTCTTTCTTTTCACAAAATCACTTTTGTATACCCTGATAATAAACAAGCAAATAAGATTTTATTTAGAAGCTTAAGCTTGTTTAGTGAATCATGGGAATTCCTGAAAAAATAAAAGCCATTCAAGATGAAATACATAAAACTCAGCTAAACAAGGCAACAGAACACCACGTAGGGTTGCTCAAGGCAAAGATTGCAAAGCTGAAACGCGAACAGGAAAAAAACCAAGCAAAAAAATCTGGCGTTAGCTCTGAGGGCTTTGATATTAGGCGTACTGGCGATGCAACTGTAGTTTTCATCGGCTTGCCAAGTGTTGGCAAGTCAACTCTCCTTAACAAGCTAACAGGTTCTAGGTCTGCAGTGGCGGCATACCGGTTCACTACCCTAACAGTAGTTCCTGGAATGCTAGAATACCGCGGAGCAAAAATTCAGATTTTGGACTTGCCTGGAATTATCGAGGGCGCGTCAAAAGGAAAAGGCCTAGGTAAAAGAATTCTTGCCGTTGCACGAAGTGCCGATTTGGTAATTTTGATTCTCGATGTATTTCAGCCATATCATGAAAATGTGCTAAGAACAGAGCTTGGAAATATTGGAATCAGGCTTGATCAAAAACCACCAAATATAATAATTGAAAAAGCATCTACAGGTGGCATTGCCATAGCGCAGCAAGTAAAGCTAACCTTATTGCCAGAAAAGCTACTCAAGGAAATTCTCCACCTGTATGGCATAACGAGTGCGCGAGTGGTAATTAGAGAAGACATAACATCCGAGCAATTAGTGGACTACCTAACTGGAGACAAGAAATATGCAGTATCTCTAACAGTCTTAAACAAAATCGACCTAGTCGATCCCAAGTTTGTAAAACAGGTTCAAACAAAAGTAAAATCCGATGTCATCCCAGTCTCTGCAGATTCTGGAATAAATATCGACTTGGTAAAAGAGAAAATCTATGAAAAACTCGACTTTATTCGATTGTATATGAAACCAAAGGGTGGAGAAACTGACTACAAAGAGCCGCTAATTATTAGAAGAAATTCTACCATAGAGGATGTTTGCAATAAGATACACAGAAGTTTGAAAAAAGAATTTCGATATGGCCTTGTTTGGGGAAAAAGTGTCAAGTTTGGCGGACAAAGAGTTGGCCTCACTCACGTATTAGAAGACGAAGATGTCCTCACAATAATCAAGTCACGTTAAAAAACAATCAGTTTTCTAAACAAACATGGATCATGAAACTGAAAACCGTTGGTGTAAATTTTGTATGATGAAGACAAAACAAGAAATTATTTTCATTCCCCAAACAGCAACATACAAACGTAGAAGGCAGTACAAGTGCACGATTTGTGGCCACACTAGCTGGTTGCAAGGAAAAAGACCATCAGCTGAAAGTGTTTACTAAAATTTTTGCGATCAGAAAAATTTTCGTTGCAAAAAAATCGTTTACAATTTGTAATCACTTGGTGTAATTTTGTTTAGTATTACCATAGAAAAACTAGTAAAAGATATTTTTGCTAATGGCAACTAAGCGAAAAGCAAAAGCAAAACGCAAAGCTCCAAAACGCGCAGCACCAAAACGAAAGGCAGCTAAGCGAAAAGGAAAGAAAGTAGCTACTAAGAAGCGACGAAGATAAATTCGTCAAAAGTCGTCAATTATGGTTGACGCAAATTTATTATTTTTCTAAATTTTGTTAGCTAAACATTTGTCCCGGTGGCGGTGGCGTATGTTTTTCTTTAAGGTTTTTATCCACTGAAAATGTTCTGTTGTTTGGGATTATCGTGATCTTAACTGATGTGTTTATTGCATAATGAGGAGTCCCATCAGGGTTTTTGTGGTTTGTTGCAATGCCGACTCTGTCAAGATCAACTTTGACTTTAACTAGTGCACCGTCTTCTAGCTTGAATGCAACAAAATCATTTCCAGTACGTTCATAGTCCAACATTTTAAATTCTATTTTATTTTTTGGTTCACTCAACTAGCATCAGCCCAAGTAGCTAATACAGATAGCTCATTAGTTTTATTTGTTCTTCTGTAGTTATGATATTTTTTGCAGTAAGCACTTCTAGCAATTCTCTGAACAGTGCTTTTTGCTCATCTGATAAACCAGCTGTTCCCGGTGGGCCTGGTGGACCTGGTGGGCCTCGTGGACCTTTGTCGCCCGATGAGCCTTGTGGACCATGTGGACCCTTTTCTCCCGGTGGGCCTCTTGGACCCGGACCCCCTCGTTCGCCCTGCGGGCCTTGAATTCCTTGTGGGCCTTGTGGACCTTTTTCACCTGGTGCGCCTTGTGGGCCTTGTTCGCCCTGTGGACCCTGTGGACCTCGTGGACCTTTTTCACCCTGAGAGCCTTGCGGACCCGTAAGACC
>DASWKH010000065.1:0-8798 GCA_036396715.1 Candidatus Nitrosotenuis sp. | reverse complement strand
AGAAATAATAATAGGCAAAACTTGATGTGTCTGCTATCTTTACTGTAGAGGACTTGGATGGGGCGATGTTACCTGTCTTGAAAAATTTTCCTGAATAATCTGGATGCCCTGAGATGCCACTCGTAATGCTGTGTGTTGCAGAGTCATCATTTACCCAAGTTATGGCATCGTTTGGCGCAATCGGCAAAATCTCAGGATAAAACGACTTGATTTGCAAGTCTTCGTCTGAAGACCCCTTTAGAACTTTGATTTCCAAATCATCACCTGTAGCATAGACATAATTGGAATATAGTAGAATCAAAACAAACGAAAATACTGCAAGTGCTTTATACAAATTGTCTCCAAGTCTACTCAAAACCAAAATGATATTCTTAATTTGTCTGTCCAAAACAGACAAACAGCGCCTAGGTGGCATCTGTAGGTATTGGCTTAAACATTCTCTTGTAAAACCAGAAAAGGCCCAACACTTCAACTTGTTCCATGAATAATATCAAATGCAAATTAACAAGCCAGCCATTTGTGGTATCGTTTAAAATTGCATATGATACAGAAAACAAATATTCCAAGTATTGTATCTGGGCAAGACCGATAATACTGTGTATTTGAGGACCACTTATGCTCAAAAGTGCAGTCCTGTCAAGATTTCTACTAGCGATACTCTGCGATAGAATTTCCTTGTCATCTAGATAAATTGTGTTTCCCCTGTCTATTAGAAGCACAGTCGTACCAAAATAAATCATAAAAAACACAAGTGCGGCAATGATGAGTTTGGCTGACCGTCCCCACAAGGCCTTTGTGATTTGGTTTTTGAACACATGGCCAAATCTGCCAAGCTTGTTTTTCCTTACTAAAACTATCAAACTCACGGAAATCAGTGTGGCGATGCCAAGGTTGCCAAGCCAGTGATCGGAGATGTATTGGCTGACCAATAGCCGCAGTGGCAAAAAAACTACCGCAGTGATGCTCAGCAAAACCAGCTTTTCTTTTAAGTCATTTATGTCCATTTTTTCTTTTCCTGATGCCAGCCCAGATTAGGCAAAGGCTAAAACTTGTTTTTGAGCTCTTTGAGGTATTTGACGCTTATTCTGTATGCCTTGATGGCAGAATAGATCTCAAATAATTCCTTGTACGTCGGTTGTAGCTTTTTTAGGTCATCCCTGTTTATGCCAAAATCAGCGATGGTTTCCCAAATGTTCTCAAGCGAAACGCCTTCCTCGTCTATTAGTATTGAGGAAAGCTGCTTTCCAATTCCCTTGCCTAGACTGATGCTTGTAGACATCATGGCCGGGTTTCTTTAGCTTCGATTATATCTTTCACGGAAATAATGCTGCCTTATTAGTTCCAATTTGGAACTGCAGAAAAGACGCAAAACTCGATCATTTTAGATTTTTATTTACTGTTAATCCTTTTACTTTCTTACTGTTGATCTTTTTATCGTCATTGGTTTTGATTTTGGAGTAATTCTTAGTGTTGTTCAGGTCATTGACGTCAAGAAGCTCCTCTTTTGTGACTGATAATTTCTCAAAGTACGCCTTTCTTGCATCCTCTAATGAGCCACCATTGTCTAATACGGCCTTCATTGCATGTTGTGCCTCAACACGCAGTTGTTTTGTATAGTTTAACTGATATGATATCTGGTCTTTAATCCTAGGATCTACTGTTGCTAGGTATCTTTCATACTGTGCATCAGAAAAAACTCCTGCTCCAACTGGGCGTTCCCTTAACGCCTTTTCAAGCATTTGTTGGGCCAAGCTTCGTTTTCCATGCAAGGCAAGTTTTTTGGCTTCAACGTCTATCTGTTTTTGTTTTATCCTGTTTTGCTCCTCAATGAATTCTTTGAGGTGCTTTAGCTTTATTGCGGCATATGGATCGTTTGGTAATGCCGTTGTACTGCCAGCAAACTTGTCTGAGCTATAATAAATTTCGCTAAACGTCGTGCTCTCATTGCCGATCTTTAGCGTCAGTTTTGCAAAGCCTTTCTTGTCTGCCAACTTGGCAAAAACGTTGACAGAGAATGTGCCTGGCATATACTGCTCACCAAACTCGTATCTAAAATTGCCCTCAGAATCGGTTGTGGTAGTAGCTGACCTATCAGAAAAGCTTATCTTGACTTCAACTCCGGAGACTGGCCTCGCAGCTTGATCTAAAACTGTACCAAAAACAACAGGCTTTCCATTTAGGCTAACTTCTGCTTGCTCTAGGTTTGCCCTGACGATCAAATCCCACGGTGTTGCAGCAGAAGCGATGGTGGCGTTTCCGAGCAAAATGACTGCTAATAACATACCCATTACAATGTGGCGGCGCATTGTCGATTTTTCGGGCTTTTTTTGTTAACCCCACAGATCAAAATCATAACAGTTTCAAATCAGTTATTTTTGAGTCATCAAAAACGATCATGTTTTTGCGTTATCTGATCTACCAAAACATCTAATCTGCGTCCAAACCGACATGGGATCGATATCTGACCGTATCGGGCCGCTTCTTAACAAATGGCAAAACAAAACTTGCAAAGACAAAAAATTGATCCAAAAATGTCCCCAAATTGAACGAAAGCTTTTAATCGGTGTAATTTTTACGATAAAAATGTTGCAATTAAAATTCTACACACTATTGCTGACTTTGATAGTTTTGAGCAGTTTGTCACCTTCCGCCCTTGGTGCAACTAGTTACACCCCAGCTCAGAACATTGTCAAATCTGGAGACTTTGTAACCCTTCAAGGCGAAGGAGTAGATCCAGATGATGATTCACTGACTATTATGTGGAGACAGACTGGTGGCCAGCAAGTTACTCTTATGCCATCAACAGGTGTTGCAGAACCAACATTCCAGGCCCCAGAAGTTGAAAATGGCAAAGTCATAATCCTTACCTTTGAATTAACAGTTAAAGACCCATACGGCGGCGTTGACACTGATATCATAAAAATTACCGTTATGCCAAGAAACCAACCCCCAACTGCTAATGCTGGCTCTGACCAGACAGTAGAAAAAGGCGATGAGGTAACACTCCGAGGCAGTGGTACAGATCCAGATGGAGACCCACTGACTTACCGTTGGTCGCAAATTGACGGACCAATAGTGGACTTGGATGATCCAAACTCATCTAGTCCGACACTTGATACTTCTGCAATGACGAGAAGTTCAGGAACTTTGAGATATCAACTAACAGTAACTGATGGCTTTGGTGGACTAGCAAGAGACACAGTAATTATCAAAGTTACAGCTGGAAAACCGACTCTGATTTCTGCAAATGCCGGTACTGACAAAACAGTTAACGAAGGACAAACCGTTCAACTAGATGGAATATGCACTGACAAATTGAATAGAGATCTTTCTTATACGTGGACTCAAACACTTGGACCATTTGCAGATCTATCATCAACTGCAGACGCTGACCCAACATTTGTTGCGCCAGAAATTCCAAACGGTGCAATTGTAGTATTGGCATTTAGATTTACTTGTGATGCAGCAGAGGGTGGCGGTACTGCAACCGATATTGTACTTATTAGAGTAAGACCAATAAATGATGATCCAACTGCGGATGCAGGCCCAGACAAGGAAACAATGTCCTTTAGAATATTGTATCTAAGTGGTTCTGGCTCAGACCCCGACGGTGACAGATTACAGTATTCTTGGAAACAAGTATCTGGTACTGATGTAGATGTAATTTATCCAAACAAAGCTGATGCGAGATTCCTGACACCAGAGGTGTTTGGTGGCGCATCGACCACACTTACATTCGAATTAACAGTAACTGATCCATATGGCGGTGAAGATTCTGATCAAGTAGTAATTACAGTAAAGTCTGATAATGTTAGAGCGTCTGCAGATGCAGGAGCCGACCAAGTAGTTGATGAGCACACCGAGGTCACACTTGCCGGCACAGGTGAGGATCCTGACAGTGACGAAATAACATTTGAGTGGAGACAAGTAGCAGGTGAGCCAGTAGAACTATCCGCAACAGATGCTGCAGAACCAACATTTGTAGCGCCGACTGTAGAGAATGGCAAAACAAAAGTGCTAGTCTTTGAGCTCAGAGTTTCTGACGAAAGCGGACATCCGGCAAAGGATACGACCAGAGTTACAGTTCTTCCAGTTAACGCAGCACCAGTAGCTGATGCTGGCGATGGTCAAACAGTTGACATTGGCATTACAACCACACTAAGTGGTTCTGCAAGCGATGAGGATGACGATCCATTAACATATCTGTGGAGCCAAATATTTGGCCCAAGCGTTACACTTTCAGCAGAGACTGACTTGACTACGGATTTCGTAGCACCAAGCGTTGAAGTTGATACGACATTTACATTCCAGCTAATCGCAAACGATGGTCAAGCCGACAGCGAACCATCTACTGTTGATGTTGTAGTTAAAGGCCTAATTAGCAAGAAACTAACAGCATATGCTGGCAGTGACCAAAATGTTGATGAGGAATCAGTCGTTACATTATTTGGCTCGGGCAAAGACCCAATGAAGCATAAACTGTTCTACAACTGGAGACAGCTCTCAGGCGAGGAAGTATCACTTTCAGCATCTGATCTTGCCAAGCCATCATTTGTGGCACCCCAAGTAGCAAACGGTGAAACAAAATCACTAGTCTTTGAGCTTATGGTTAGCGACGGAACTGGACGCACAGCACAAGACACCGTAACAATTACCGTTGGACCAATTAATGGTGATCCGACTGCAATTGCCAAAGTCAAAAGTGTTAGAGAACCAGTATAACCAATCGTTCTTTTTTAGCTAGTTTTCACACCCAAGACCAACAAAATCAATAACTCATATTCATAAACCAAGTGGTTGGCATTAGTGTTGAATTTTGGATTTAGAAAAATTTCGCGATGATGTCTATGTGGCTACCGATAAGCTTTCCACACAGCTGCAAAAAGACGACATACCAAAACTAAACTATGTCAGACAGCGGTTAATTGAGCTGTATGAGCAGAACTTGGTAAAGATCAACCATTCTGTTTTGGAGCTAATCTGTGCAGCAAACTTGGTCTCGAGAGGATATGCAGTAGATGTTGAAAAACAGCTTACTGACTCACTTGTATGCGATGTTTATGCAAAAAAAGATGAGCATACTACAATCATCGAAATAGAGACTGGCTTTACTCCCCCCGAGCATGCCCTTGATACGATTGATTACTATGTGTCCAGAATAGTGAGCAAGATAGCAAGGTATAGCAAATTTTGTAACGAGTTTTCACTTGCCACTCCCGTAATTGGGATACTTCCATTTCACCGAATCTTTTTAAATCCGCCATCATTACGGCCAGAAGCTGAGATTAAAAAAACCAAGACGGGATGTGACAGATTCTACAGAAACCCTCCAATAGAATATGACGACATCCTCAATGCAAAATTGGACTCGATATATCTAATCAACATTGACAAGGGCTTTGCAAAGGAAATCGACCCGGTTTCTTATTACAAGCTCACAGCATCATTACTGGAAAAAAGCGAAATAGACCTTTAGGGGTAGTGCTAAAATATGGCAACGGTATAATGATTGGTATGATATGTGCAAGCTGCGAAAAACACAAGCACTATGAGTGCATTGACTGCCAAAATGATCATAAAACTGAGCTTTGTAGCTGTGACTGTCACGTCTTATCCAAGTCAGAAACGCACAAGCACAACTAGAATTCTGCCCGCCAGCCAGACCTTAGCTTTCTTTCAATATCGCTTGCCAACATGTCAAGCTCTTGGGTTTCGCCAAAGCTTTGGTATGTGAGCTTTTCTAGTGTCTTGATGACGCTTTTTGCTGTGCGGTACTGTGGAACTGCAGGCTCGTTTAGCTCGCCGTATAGGCCTATACCGGAAATGTCGTTGAGCTTTGCATATCCCAAAATCATTCCGTTAAAGCCAGTGATGACTGATTTGGACGGGGTCATGCTTACGCCAATTTTTTCCAGCTGCTTTGAGAGGTCTTCAGACGTGGTGGTGACAAAGGTTTTCGGCTCGCCTTCTATTGGGTGTTCTGTGTGAAAGCCGCCAACGGTGTAGATGAATTTGGCCGTGTATTTTTTTGCCACGCTGATTACGTCCTGGCAAAGCGCGTGGAGCTCCTCATTTGTCTTTGGCTGTCCATATCCGCCGCCAAAGACTATCATGTTTTTTGTGTAGCGGTACTCCCAGTCTTCCTTTGGTATTTCGATGTGACCGCCCTTGTCCAAAACATATGATAGTTGGGTTGATTCTGCCGTTCTAAAGGGCGTTGACTTTTTTGCTTTGTTTATGAAGTCAATTACTATATTGCCAACGTTTCCCATGTCTTGTAAGGCGGCAACAAGTAGTGGTTTTTCCACAACTGGTTCTGAACTCTGCGTAAACTTCACAATTTTATGTGCGTCCCTAAACGATTAAAACTTTGGTAAAAACATGTAGAATTTAGCAATTTATGGTAATTATTTAGAAAAATAATCGAGTAATCTAGTCAATAGTAAAAAATTGACCCAATTGGGTATGTTTTCTATAAATTTTTGAAATGGTCAGTTTAGTCAGATCCTGCTTGTAACTTAAGATTCATAAACCGAAGAAACTACCCTACGGGGGATAATCGACGTCATGACAAATTTTGGTACCCTCGAGTATGTAATGGACAAGTTTTCTGGCACATGGAGCTGGAAAATTACTGGCGAGCGCGCAGTGGCAATGGTGTCTCGCATAATTCCACAGGCATGGTATGGAGACCATGAATTTGAAGCAATTGTTCCAGACGATCCAAAAAACCTGCAGCAGATAAAATGGATAATGGATAGGTACCCGCTTGAGATTTTATCAAAAAACGTCTGGCAAAGAAAGATTCCTCCATCGTTTAAGCACAAGCCAAAAAAGCCAAAAAGAATAGAAAAACTCCGTCTTGCAAATCCTGGCAAGCAGTTCAAAGGAACTCTGTTTAACTTTCAAAGAGAAGGGCTTGATTTTTTGATCAAGTCTTCAGGCAACGCATTACTTGCAGACGAAATGGGCCTTGGAAAATGCACTGTTGGCACATCTCTTATTGAGACAATTAATGGTCAAGTACATATTGGTGATTTATGGAATGGATCCTCAGTTATAGAACAAAATGGCGATGAAACTTGGGCAAAACTATCAAAACCAATAACAATCCAAACCTTTGATGGCCAAAAAATAACTGCCAAAAAGATCACCAGAATTTTCAGACAAAAAATCTCAGAACCAATTGTTAAACTCACCCTTTGGGATGGTTCTGTCATAGAGTGTACACAACGTCATAGATTTTTGACTCCACAAGGGTGGCAGATGGCAGGAGAACTTACTGTCGATGACAAGGTGGCAGTTCCTGCAAAAACGTTACATTCTGGAAAAAATAACCTTGAGCCAGATTTAGCTGAGCTTATGGCATGGCAGCTTGCTGAAGGGCATGAATTTTACACTAAAGAAGGAAATGCAGTGGGTATCTTCCGCAATTCGGATCCCATTGTTTTATCTAGGGTGCATGAACTTGCAAGAAAATATGGAATTGTACTACCAATAGCAAAAAGAAACGGCAGAGGATTTGTAATTTCAACAACAAGACTTCATTCCCTCTTTACAAGGTTTGGTTATCAATGGGGTAAAAAATCTGCAGATAAAATAATTCCAAAGTCTGTGTTAGAATCATCATTAGAAGCACAAAAAGCATTTGTTCACGCAATGTTTGACGCTGAAGGCCATGTGGGGAAAACACATTGTGAATTTACAACAGCGAGCAGAAATGCTGCATACGGCATGCGTGACATTCTCCGTCACTTTGGAATTTGGCTTCGAATACGCGTTGCAATGAAGTGTGCAACTAATGGTGCCAAAATTAAAAGACCGTACTACGTTTGCACATTTGGAGGAAATTCAGTAGAACGATTCGTTACCCAGTTCAAACTCTTAACAAAAAGAAAACAAATTGCACTAGAATTACTAGCGAAGAAACAACATAACACTAACGTTGAAGGAATTCCATCCCAAAAAATTGTACAAAAAATCGCAAATACTGAAATTTCGTTACGCTCTCTCAAACTTGGTACACCATACAAATACACGCAAGGGATGAGCAAGGATCTTGCCTATCTTGTAATCGACAAATTAGAATCCACAAATCATTCTAGGTTAGCAAGTGAATTACAAAAATTAGCGTTAGATGCAATTCATTGGTGTGGTATAAAGGAAATCCAAACAAAGAATTACGCAGGTTATGTTTATGATCTGTCTGTTCCTGAAACCCATAATTACATTGTTAATGGTATGATTACGCACAACACTATAGAAACACTCGCTTATCTGTCCACTGAACAAAACGCATTTCCAGTTTTGATTGTAGCTCCGCTTGTTACACTTCAAAACTGGCAAAGGGAAATTGAAAAATTCCTAAAGCGAAAAAGCAGAAACGGAAGACTACTTGATGGCACACCACCAAACTCTACAATAATTCGCGTAGGCAAGTCAGAAGATCTTGGCAAGTATGATTTTTACATAATTAACTACGAGTTGTTATACAAAAGATACATGGACCTTGCAAAGCTGAACCTAAGAACAATAGTGTGCGATGAAGTGCAGCATCTCCGCTCAAAGACGACGCAAAAATACCATGCCATAAAAAAACTAGCAGCACTTGAATCGATAAAATACAGAATCGGCCTCTCAGGAACCCCAATTTACAATCGAGGATCGGAAATTTGGCCAATCGTTGATATCCTAAGACCAGGACTGCTTGGGAACTTTAGGGAATTTTGCGAATATTTCTGTTACATAAACGAAAAAGGCAAGGCAATTGTCTTAGAAAACAAGCGCGAATCATTGCG
>DASWKH010000064.1:0-10257 GCA_036396715.1 Candidatus Nitrosotenuis sp. | reverse complement strand
AGTTGGCTGCCCCCTGATAATTCCACCATTTCTTAAGGCAACTAGCACCCCGTCAAACTCTTTGATTTCCTTTTCCAGTCTCAGCCTGTCGTTTTCATTACCTGTTGCAATCGAGCTTGCCAGGCTTGCAATCGTCTCGACTTTAGTCTTAAGGTCGCCTGCATTAATGATGGAATATGATTCGTTATTGGTAGTGGACTGTGTGGTGTACAGCACAAACAGGTTAATGACTGCAACTATGATCAAAACCCCGATAAGTAGATACGTCTTACTAATAATCTTCAATTTTAGCTAACCTTCCTTCGATAGAGTATAAAAATCTCGATCAAAATAATGTTAGTAAATGTCTGATGAATTCTTACGGGTGGCAAAAAAGGAGGTATCTGAAGATATTGCCGAAATTGGCAATCTGCTAAAAAATTGTCAAAATGACAATGATGTTTTACAAAATGCGGCAGGGATTGAAAAACGCATACACAAACTAAAGGGTCTTGCGCCAATGATGGGGCATGAGCAAATAGGGGAAATCGCGGCACTAGTTGATAAACTTCTCAAAGTCGCAATGTCAGGAAAGGTGGTTTTGGGCATTTATGACACAATAAAAAACTCTCATCAGTTCATGCACAACGCTTTGAATGATGTGGATGCAAATTTTGTCTCATTAAAAGGCCAAATAGAAAAAAATCATGACTCATTTCTTCACTAATCGAAATTTTCATAAGATATGCCGTAATTGATTTGTTGATATGGCACGAATAATGGTCGCAGATGACTCTGATGCGATTCGTCTGGTGCTTCAGGATATTCTCTCTATTGGAAAACATGAGATTGTAGCAGAGGCGACAAATGGTGCAGAGGCAGTTGAAAGATTTTCCCAAGCAAATCCGGATGTTTTGCTACTTGATCTTGCAATGCCAAAAAAAGATGGGCTTACGGTTGTAAAAGAAGTAATGGAAAAACACCCAAATGCAAAAATAATTCTTATCACTGCAAGCGACAACCAAAACATAATTAATGAATGCCTTAGGGCCGGGGCGTCTGCTTTTATTTCAAAACCATTTGATTTTGATTATGTGTTGAAGCTGATTGAAGAGACACTCAAGTAACTGCCTTTAACCAGCTGTAGCCGGTACTGGTCAAAAACTTGGCATGCTCCAAAGTAAATTTGTCATTGCATTTCAAACACAGATAATTTGTCAAAATTTCTGAAAAGATTTCAGCGCAGTCGTTGCAGGTAAACATGTTGTCCTGTGTTCTATAGTCGACGCCAAACACTTTGATTGGCTGGTGGCACTTTGGGCATTTATCATCTGCGTATGAGGATGCCGAAGATACGTTGCCACACTTGTAGTGCTCAATTATTTTGTCCTGCTTAAAGTTGGTTCCCTTGCATTTTGGACAATGAAATGTCTGAGTAACGCGAACAGAACTACACCTCGGGCAGCCTACTTCACGTATGTCGTTTATCTGCACTATTTTTTTATCAGAAATTAATTGCTGTATTTGTGGGAGGATTTCAGAATTTTTTTTATTCAAATGTTCTGAGATTCGCAAAATGCTGATTTGAGTTGCACTCGACACTATTTTTTCAAGTATTTTACTTGCTCCTTCATCTACTGGCGGTGCCTCTTCAAGACGAAGAGTATCTATAATTTCTTTAAGCTTTTCTAGCCTTATTGGCTTTCCTAGATATTGGTATGCGCCCTGTGCAATCACATCTTTGATCGAATCTTCGCTTTTTTCCCGAGCAGTTTCAATTATTACTTTGACGTCTGGTCGTATGCTTAACATCTGGGTCATAATGGAAAATGCAGTCATATCGGGCAAATTATAATCAAGAAACACCAGTGGATTTCCGCCTGACTCTACAATCTCCTTAAAGGATTCTATGCCAGTCTTCCCATTTTGGCAGTGGTGGATTTTTTTCAGACCAAGCTTATTGAGGAATTCTTTGAGCAAAATCCCTACTGCAGGACTGTCTTCAATAATGATCACATCTTTGTCCTCTATGTCTGACACACTTTTTCATCTTTGTACCTACTATGAAAAGTTTAGTTTGCATCTGTAGTATTGAGTTATGATTAAAAGTCCCACAGTAACCTTGTAATCATGTCAAAAATAGTGGCAGACACTAGCGTGATTATTAGCGGTTATATTACAAAACAAATAGAATCAAAAGCACTTCAAAATTTTGAGCTAATCATACCAATTGCCGCCCTAGACGAATTACAGTCTCAGGCATCGCAGGGAAAAGAACAAGGATTTGTGGGCCTCGAAGAGATAAAAAAAATCAAAAAACTCTGCCAAGAAAGTGGCATAATGATGCAGTTTGTAGGCCAAAGGCCGAGCCTTGATGACATACGGCTTGCACGCCATGGAAGAATAGACGCAATAATCAAAGACATTGCAAAGCAAAACAACGCTATTCTCTATACTGCCGATTATGTGCAGGGCCTTACCGCAGAAGCAGAAGGCATTACAGTGTCTTTTCAGAAATCAGAAAAGCCCCCAACAAGCCTGGAATTTCTGAGGTTTTTTGATCAAAATACTATGAGTGTGCACCTAAAAGAAGGAACCCAACCCTTTGCAAAAAGGGGAAGGCCCGGCTCATTTCAGCTTCTCAAACTAGAAGACAATATACTAGAAAAGCAATACCTTGAGCTTATTACAACGCAAATTTTAGAGGCATCAAAAATCTCAAACGCAGGTACAATTGAAATCTCAAAACCGGGCGCATTGATAGTGCAATACGGGGACTACCGAATCGCCATTACTAGGCCGCCATTTTCAGAAGCGCATGAAATAACAATCGTTCACCCGATCATAAAAATGAGCCTTGATCAGTACCACGTTTCAGACAAATTAATGAAAAGGTTCTCTGAGCAAGCTGAGGGAGTAATTATTTCGGGGCCTCCGGGATCTGGAAAAAGTACTCTTGCCTCAAGCCTTGCAAATTTCTACGCAGAAAAAGGAAACGTCGTAAAAACATTCGAATCTCCACGGGACCTTCAGGTAAACAAAGAAGTGACACAATACACAAAGCTTGATGGTAGTTTTGAAAACTCGGCAGACATTTTGTTACTAGTGAGGCCAGATTACACAATATTTGATGAGATGAGGCAGCTACATGACTTTAGAGTTTATGCAGACTTGAGGCTTGCGGGGGTTGGGATGGTTGGTGTGGTTCATGCAAACATGCCACTTGATGCAATACAACGGTTCATCGGCAAAATAGATCTGGGCATGATTCCAAGCGTAATTGACACAGTGGTGTTCGTAAAGGACGGCTCAATTTCCAAAGTTTATGATTTGGAGCTCAAAGTCAAAGTCCCGTCAGGAATGGTAGAGCAAGACCTAGCAAGACCAGTAATTGAAATCCGTGACTTTGAAACAGGCGTCTTGGAATATGAGATATACACATTTGGTGAAGAAAACGTAATCGTTCCAGTTTCAGTTTCCGAAGCAAAGTCAGGGATTCAGAAATTAGCTGCAGAAAAAATTAAGGAGATAATACGACGGTTTGACCCAAATCCAGAAATTGAAATTTTATCTGAGAACAGCATCAAAGTCAAAGTCAAAAAAGACTCGATCCCATCTATTATTGGAAGGGGTGGCTCAACAATTAACGATCTTGAAAAAATACTGCACGTCCACATTGACGTAGAGCCAAAAAGCACCGGCGAATCAGATTATTCAGAACCTACACAAAACGTGCAATTTGATTTTTCCGAGTCAAAAAACTCGCTTTTATTTGCAGTAGATAAAAGATGCAGCGGAATGTTTGCGGAAATCTATGTCAGGGGACAATTTCTTACTGCTGCGAGGGTTGCAAGACATGGTAAGATAAAAATTTCAAAACGTTCTGATGCAGGCAAGAGCCTGATGCAGTCGGCCTTTACAAAAAAAGACATTGAAATATTTCTCAGGGAGTCTTAAATCCCTCAAGAAACTTTTGATTTGATTTCAAATAAGTGATAAATTTTCTAAGCTGCTTGATCGTCTTGGGGTTAAGATGGTGCTCTATTCCTTCGGCATCTTGGTTTGCAGTCTCGTGCTCTATTCCCAGTATTTCAAAAAACTCTAAGAGTATGCCGTGTTTTTGTCGAATCGCATCTGCAAGGTTGTTGCCCTTTGGCGTAAGATTAATTCCATGATATTTTTCATATTTGAGATAGCCATTCTCATCAAGCCTTTGCAGCATCTTTGTCACACTTGGAGCACTAACATTCATGTATCTTGACACATCTAGCGTGGTGGCATATCCTTTCTGTTCTACTAGTTCAGCTATGACTTCAAGATAGTCTTCGATTCGCGCCATCTTCGGCTTGGCTGACTTGTGTGCGGCCTTGATGGATTCGAGTCTACTTTCACCCTTTTTTTTCAAATTGGTTTCTTAACCCAAACGCGACTTATAAAAACTAGGCTAGAAGACCATCGTTTTAACCAGTAGATGAATCGCCGATATTGAATATCTGGTAATTACATAATAACCAGCATGTTAAATGTAATGATTCAAAAAAATATCCAATGTCAGAGCTAGGCAAAATGGAAGAAGGTCGTGACCACGATACAGGCCTGTACCTGACGTCATGTAAAGCCAAAACAGGATTGGGCCGGACAGACTACCGTAGGAACTACGGGAATGCACGCCTGCGGAGATCAGAATCTCGGTCGTTGAAGCAGGAAGCGGCCACTCAACTTATTGAGTGGTAGTTCACATGATCTTGACCTTCTAGTAATTGATCTTTTGGTTTTGCGCTTAACTAATTATGCCTAAATTGACGGTGTCATGGTCAGGTATGAGCACCGACTGCGCAAGTTGAAACTAATGTCGGATTCTGTAAAGAGGCGAGCAAAACTTTATTCTAAAATTTCCGAAATTGACGACAAAGGTGCAGCTAAATCAATGACTGCGCTGCGGAAGGCATCAGACCCAGGAGGAAAAATACAAAAAATAGGCTTCATAGTATTTTGGATTCCAGAACCTACTGGCATATCTAATGCCGTTGGAGCACCAATGATACTTGCAGGCAAGTTCCTTGAGAAAAAATACAATGGCGCGACCCTAAATGACATAAGTAAGGGCACAAAAAACAACTTGCAAACAATCTCTCATTTCAAAGATTCTGTGTTCTAGTGCGCATTTAGTTTTTAAAACCAGATAATTTCTTAATTACATGGCAACGCGCGCTCAGATCCTAATTCCGATTGGCATTGCCGCAGTAATTATAGGTGTGGTGGGAATGATGTCGATTCCAAAAGACGTAAAGCTTGAACAGGCAGAATTCCCAATGGGCATAATAAAAATAGATGATGTGACTTTGCAGGTACAAATAGCTGATACCAAACCCCTGCAAACGAGGGGGTTGATGTTCCAAGAAAAGCTGCCATATGACCAAGGCATGCTGTTTATTTTTGAGGGTGATGATGTGCGTTCTATGTGGATGCTAAACATGCAATTTTCACTGGATTTGATCTGGATTGATTCGGATGGCAAAGTAGTCCACATTGAAAAAGACGCACAACCTTGCAAGTCCGCGTTGGAAACAATGGCATGCACGTTCACAAACGGAAACGGCAAGCCAGCAAAATACGTACTGGAGGTAACTTCTGGTTTTGTAGACATGTTTAACATAACAGAAAATTCACAACTGCAATTAATCTCAATTTAATCTTGAAAAGACTTATCTGGAGTAACTAAGTGCAACAAAAAAATGACAAACAAAAAAATCCTTTATCTTGCAATGGGCGTAGCAGTAGCCTCAATCATTTCTGTATTGGCAATAATTAACAACAATGACGGAAACATTCAAAAGTTTTCTGGATATGATGACGCAAACAAAATACTAAAACAAGAATTATTGGAATATGATATTTCAATGTCTTCACCCATAAAACTACAAAGACAAGAAGACGTGCAAAAATACTGTACGTTTTTCACAAGTGAAGAACAACAAAATCTTGTACAATATTGCACATCAACTGAACTAAAAGACAATGACGGCAAGTTTCTTGGCAATGTGCATATGGTTGGCTCTTCTGATGAACCAAAAATCATTCTCGTATTAGTCCAAGTAGATTCGGTTATGTCCCAAATTGACTCTGTGAAAAACATAGTTGATACGACCATTCAAAACCTAGTGTGTGACTGCTGGAATCAAGTGCGACCTGACGGCTTTGAAGACGTAGGACAATGGGTAGACGGCCTAAGGCAGTTCCACTTGCAGGACACAAAACCACATAGCAAATCAAAGGAAATTACACTTAGTGGCCAAGTTCTACAGTTAGAACTTACAACTAACAAAGACGGCTATTTGTGGCAGTTTTTCGTATACTAGTTTGTCTGTTTTGAACAAACAGCCCATTATTATCTAATTCTAGGCAAAACTCCTCGGGTCTTGGCAGCAATAAATCCTGCAATTAATTTTGGGCAATCTCTGTCGGAAAAAACGCTTTTGGACAAAATTAAAAGACTTGAATCTGAAAAGCAAAGACTCTGGGAAAAAAATACATTGCAACAAAAAACACTCATTACCCTTGAGCGAAAGCTTGCAAAATTTGATGAGATAAAAGAACAGCGTGATTGGCTCCTAGATGAGATGACAAAAAAAATTGGCGAATTAAACCGTTTTCAATCAGAATTTTTCAAAGCAGAAAAATTCACTGTAATTGGAGAAATGGCAGCAAGGCTTGCTCATGATATGCGTAATCCATTGGCCATAATCAAAAACACAGTGGAGCTTGTAAAACTAAAGCATTCTTCAAAAATTCCAGCAGAGTTGCTTCATCTCTTTGTCTCAATAGATAACGCATCATCAAGACTGGTATTTCAGCTCGATGAGGTTCTAAACTTTGTTAGGCGATCACCACTTGAGTATGATGAATACTCTTTACACGACATACTCGAATCCGCCATGAACAAAATAATTATTCCTGATGAGATCAGGATTCACAAACCTGCAAACAATGTCTGCCTTTTTTGTGATAGGCAAAAAATTGAAGCAGTATTTACAAATCTACTAATGAATGCAATCCAAGCAATGGAAAATTCCGGTGATGTAATAATACGATTTTCTGAAGGTGATGAAGTTGTCGTCTTTACAGTTCAGGATTCGGGGCCTGGAATTCCAGCAAATATGATTGATAAAATATTTGAACCGTTATTTACAACCACGTCACGTGGAACTGGGCTTGGGTTGCCTGCAGTCAAAACAATAATTCAACAACATCAGGGAACAATAAATGTAACAAACGGACCAACAGTATTTTCAGTTTCTCTCCCAAAGGGACCACTCTAAAAAACGACAAGATTCAATAGCTAATTATTCGGTATAGCAAAAATGTTTGAAAATCTGTGGCTAATTCCGCTTGGGTTCATAGCTGGTGTAGTGGGCTCTATAATTGGTCTTGGAGGTGGTGTAATCGTAGTTCCTGTGTTGACATTTTTGGGAGTTCCGCCTACTGTAGCTGCCAGCAGCAGCCTCTTTGCGGCATTTAGTAATTCTGTCGCATCAACTGTTTCTTACGCAAAACAAAAACGCATTGACTACAACATTGGATTAAAGCTAGGATTGATGTCAATTCCAGGTACGATTCTTGGTGCTTTTGCTACAGCAGAGGTAACCCCATCAATATTCAAAATTTTGTTTGGAATTGTTCTGGTTGCTTCATGTTATTATCTTTTCATAAAACGAGACATGGAGTCAAAACAAAAAACCATTACAAAACGAATGTTTGTACTCTCTGCAGGAATAAGCTTCTTTGCTGGAATACTTTCTAGCTTCTTTGGAATAGGTGGTGGAATTGTTTTTGTGCCATTGATGATAATAGGACTTGGATTATTGGTAAAGACAGCAACCGCTACATCTCAGCTAATCCTGATGTTTTCATCCGCATCTGGAATGATAGCTCATTTCTTGCTTGGTCATTCTGATTTTGATTATGCGTTTTTGCTCGCTGTTGGGGCATTTGTAGGCGGCTTGGTAGGGGCAAGACTGTCTGTTGAGCTCAAAGAAAACAGCATCCGGATTCTTATTTGTGCAGTAATAGTGGCAGCTGCAATCAAATTATTCATAGATGGATTTAGCCTTTAACTTACTACAGATGATTAAATATAATATCTGGCACGGTGTGCAAAAAACATGGTAAAATTTGATGGAATAA
Source organism: Candidatus Nitrosotenuis sp. (assembly GCA_036396715.1). Lineage (GTDB taxonomy): Archaea > Thermoproteota > Nitrososphaeria > Nitrososphaerales > Nitrosopumilaceae > Nitrosotenuis. The sequence continues at coordinate 2,094 of DASWKH010000064.1, read as the reverse complement.
GAATGCAGGAACTAATTGAAGTACAGGATCCTGACAAAGACGGTGGAATAACACTGGTGTTTCAGGACAATAGGTATTTGCGAATCAGAGTAAATGATGGCAAACTTGAAACGGTATCTGAGCCAGAATAACTCGTTTTTACGCCTAGATGCCCTGAAAAATCACTTTGGAGGCTCTCTTTTTATACGGTAAAGATTTTTCTTTGCTACTACCACAAGATCCCCGTTTTCTTTTTTGCCCTCAAAATCAACAGCAATCATTCCAAATTCGTTATCAAGATCTTTTTTATCCGATATTGCGAATTTTATCTTGAGTATTTCATCTGTGTGTAGCGGCTTGAGAAAACGCGCGTTTCTGTTCTCCCAGTTTGGGTCTCCATTCATCCCATACAACAAAATCATGTTGCCGTAAATCTGGCTGAGTCTTGTGAATTCGCCCTCCATTCTTGCAATAACGGCACGGCCAGACACTATGGTACTGTACTCATCATCATCAAAAATCGCGTTCTTGATTCTTGAAAATGCAAGATATGTCTCAAGCTCTTTTTTTGAGAAAGTGCACGTGGAAAAAAACTCGTCACCTACTTTGAGGTCTGCAAATTTTTTCATTTATGTTCTTGTCTCATCAACATAAAATGTAACTTCGGAAGATTCTCTTGCAGAATCAGTCACAAAGTAATTCAAAGCTCCTGCGATCTTGGCATTGTCTGGCTCTTTGCCGTCTATGCTTCCGGGCAGGACAAGAAATGATCTAATCTTTGATTTGAGCACGTCACTTAGCTCCTGATTTACAGTGGTCGTAAATGGCCTGAGTGCGCCCCTGAAGACTTCGACTCGTGCCCTGTCGACTCCTGTTGTTTTTGCGCCAAGAGGCATGTCTGGACCAACTACCATTACTGTCCCTGTGGCATTTTTGTAAAGGCGCGGATCTTTTTTACCTCCTGCAACAAAGAAATCAAGAGCTGACTGGATTACAGTAGCTGGCGTGTTGATGAATTTGTCAACAAGGCCATCCCAATTCTTTCTTGTCAGTTCGATGATTTTCAGATTCGCTGGTACCTTGCCTGTCAAATAAACAAGAATGGTGAATTTGCCTAGGTTTTTTGTCGCTTCCAGCCATCTTTTCACCTCGTCAGGACTTTCCAAATTCACCGTATGTGCGTGGAACTTTGAGATCAATCTGTCTTTGAATTCCTTTGGTGTTTTCTCTGAGATGAGGCAAACTGCTTTGCCGCCATTTTTTTCTACGTGCTGGGCAAGAAATTCAGCCCTGCCGATGTCTGCCTCATCTGTGGCGTCTATTGCCAGAACAACAACCTGTGATGAAAAATTAGGCTGTTGAACGGTTGGCGTGGATGTGGTTATGTGGGGTTTTACTGGATAGAAAACCCTGTCACCTGGAATCACCTTGCCATTTAGTATTTTTGCAATATTGTCATCCGCAAGCATCATGACAGTTTGAGCAACCTGCTGCTGGGAGAGAAACTGTCTGTCCGCAATCATAAATGAGGTGTTTTTTTGAACTTTTTCTGCAATCTCTTGTATCTTTGATAACAGCCTACTTAATGTCTGAGCAGTTTTTTCTACATCGGCATTTTTCATTTTTGCAATGATGTTTGCGGCCTTGGCAATTCCATCTTTTACAGTCTGCTCGCTTTCGCCAAGTAATCCAATAATTTCCTTGTTTGCAGCTTCAACTTCTGACGGTGCTAGGTCTTCAAAGCCGCTTACGCGCAAAAATTCCGCAGCTGCTTTTGGGTAAACAGTTTTATATATTCTGTCAGAGTGAACCGGGCCCGGGTTTGTAGCAATGGATATGATTCCTCTTTCGGTTAGCTCCCAAGACATTGCCTCTGCGAGTCTATTTTTTGCACCTTGTGCTGCAGTGTAGGGACTTCGGAATCTGTACGGCCTTTGCTCGTATGGTCGCTCTTCAGTAAAGAATGTGGAAATTGTTATGATTTTTGCACCGGCCTTCATCACTTTCAGTGCCTGTGCAGATGTCCAAAAAGTGCCAGTAAGGTGAATTGCAACTGTGTCCTTAAAGTCGCTTATTGGCGCATTTGGAAAACAGGTGACGGGACCTGAAACTCCA
>DASWKH010000063.1:0-2097 GCA_036396715.1 Candidatus Nitrosotenuis sp. | reverse complement strand
GTTATGGAATAGAAGCCTACCATAAACTAAGACTGTACCAGTCGCTTGTATGGGCAAAAAAATATGCTAAAAAAATAAGAGGCCAGATCTACACTCAAGTGGATGGCGATTCTGACATACTTTACTCAAAAGGTATTCGTTTTGTCAACAGGACCGGAATCTATGCGGTAATAAAGTGATCAAGCAAACTTGAACGCAAACGGTTCTAGTCTTAACAGATTCACAACTAGGTTAGGCCACTAGCTAATCGGCGTTAGCTAAAAGTACCGGAGGTGGGTTGAGCGTGAAAAGTGCGAAATCCCAACCGCAATTTAGGATTAAAAACCAACAATTTCGGGTATTAAATATGAGATTTTGAGAGCAGAAAATCACAGATTTAATCTTAGTTAAAACCACGCAAATAGGGAATTGATACACCTATTGTGATCGGTTACCATGTTTTGGTCAAAAAAGGCCTCTCAAAAGTATTAAAATAATAATCTGGAAATGAATGTGATGAGGATGCTAACGGGGTCAAAATTTTGTTCCATGTCTGTTGAAAACCTTCTTGGTCGAACTCTAAATGATATTGAAACTAAATACGCCCCTGAATTGCTTTACGTTCAGGGTCCACTGGAAATTCCATTACCTTGTCCCAGAGTCTCAGTAATTGGTACAAGAAAGCCCTCGCCTGAAGGACTAGCTGACGCACAATCAATTGCAAAAACCCTTACCAAAAATCAAATTATAATCGTCAGTGGACTTGCAGAGGGGATTGATACTGGAGCACACAGAGCAGCCATTGATAGTGGGGGAAGAACCATCGCAGTACTTGGGACTCCCTTAAACAAAGTATATCCACAGAAAAACTCTGAGCTTCAACAAGAAATCATGGAAGGCCATCTTGCAATTTCACAGTTTCCAGTAGAATATCCAACCACTCGAAAAAATTTCATAATTAGAAATAGAACCATGGCTTTAATCTCTGATGCATCAATAATCGTTGAAGCCGGGGACTCGAGCGGTTCGTTACATCAAGGCTGGGAAACTCTCAGACTAGGAAGACCATTGTTTATTTGGAAATCTCTCTTGAGTAATTCTGAATTGGATTGGCCAAAAACTATGATAAAATATGGAGCAATGGAGCTTGCTAACCCAATGGACGTGTTGGAAGTTATACCATCGCATCTTAAAATGATCGATTTATTCCAGTAACTTTTGTCATGCGCTTTGCTGAACTTGAATTTGGTTCTTTCTTAACCTATTCACCACATGGGAATTCAGAGGCCGAACTACTCTCCAAGACTGCAATGTCGGACCTTAAGAATGACAAATACATCACACTGAATTCAAAACAAATTCTAATGTCAGATTACCTTGCCAAAGGAATCAAGATGCGTCTTGATACACTCCCTTTTGCTGAATACTTTAAAGTAGACCCCATTCTAATTCCTACTCCCAAAAGTTCTTTGTCAAAATCAAATACTATTTGGGTTCCACAACGTCTTGCAAGTGCTTTAGTTAAGGAAGGTCTTGGACAAGACGTCAAATCATGTCTGCAACGTGAAAAACCAGTTGCTAAATCTTCGATGAGTTTGCCTGAAAACAGACCAAAAGCTATCGAACACTACAACTCTATGGCTGTTCAAAAAACACTAGATGAACCTAAGGAGATCCTTTTAGTGGATGATGTTATAACGCGTGGTGCTACTCTTCTTGGCGCAGCTAACAAACTTGCAGATGCTTTTCCCAATGCTAGAATTCGTGCCTTTGCATTTATGCGAACAATAAGTACTTCAGCTGAATTTGAAAATATTTTCGATCCATGTAAAGGAAAGATTACTCTTAGAGATGATGGCAGCACATTTAGAAGACCATAAAAAATAATTGGTAACTCTTAGGTTTTGCAAATGAAACATACCTAAATTAAAAACTCAGCCGCATTTGAGCCAGCTTCGGTAATCTTCACATAACGTGTTCGTCCAATCTTTTCTACCTCGATAAACTTCCACTGATCTTGCAAAGGCTGTATAATATTTTTATCAAGACTTGCAAAACATGCCAGCTCAAAATTTTTCTTTTGTGCATTTACGATGATGAGCTTGTTTTTTTCTGCAA
>DASWKH010000062.1:0-6035 GCA_036396715.1 Candidatus Nitrosotenuis sp. | reverse complement strand
AGGAATACCTGGTAATCATGACATAATCTATTCTATTCGTGAATGTCTGATTTGTTCTTCATCAGGGTTAAATAGAAAACCGCGCCTATTACATGTGAATGTCGGTTACTAAGATAATCTGCTTAAGCTGTAATGTCGAAGTAGTCCAGTACTATGATGATGCTTATAAAGGAAAACGGGCCAAATGCCCAATTTGTGATGTTAGCTTTCCGCTAGAATAAGGTGATAATTACTTGAGCAGCATAGATAGCAACGCTAAGGTTAACGAAACTCCCCAAGAAAAACCACTAGTGAAACCAAAAACAGATTATGACATAATAGATATGATGTTAAGCAAGCCAAGTGAGCGCGCAGTTGACTCTGATACGCTGATCAAGGAAACCCAAAACCGAGTCTGGCGCGCCCTAAAAAGTGGATATGAATATTCTCCAGTAGAAGACGAGTCAGATGCGTTTCTAAGAAAGCACGTCTTTTCCAGAATGAGGATGGTGATTCTGTATGTGGATCTTGTGGGCTCTACACAAATAACACTTGAGCTGCCTGAGGATAAGGTCGCAATAATCATCACCTGTTTTGCCCAGGAAATGGCAGCAACCATACATCATCACAATGGTTACGTTCTCAAGTTTGTTGGCGACGCGGTGATTGGATACTTTCCTGCAGAAGAAAACCAATTGCAACCTGCTGATAACGCTGTCCTCTGCGCAAAATCGATGCTATCTGTCATCCAAAAAGGAATCAATCCGATTCTGAACCAATATGACTATCCAGATCTTGCCATTAAAATTGGAATTGATTATGGTCAAAACATGATCGTCAGATATGGCGCCGATGCAAAAAAATCACACGTTGACATCTTAGGCCCTGTGATGAACATAGCTGCCAAGATACAAAACATGGCAAAGCCAAACCAGATCCTAATTGGCGATGACGTGTACTCTAGGATTCATCCATCAATGCAAGCTGCATTCGAAAAGGTTGTTTGGAAAAACAGCGAGTGGAAGTACCACAGAGAAACAGGAGAACTTTATCCAGTCCACAAATACGTGGATTAGATAGTAAACTTGTCAGGACACTCTACGTGCTCGTAGTGGTGGTCCGTGAATTTTTCTTGAATCACATAAATTACAATTTTATGCAATTCGCCAACACTGATGTTTTTTTTGCATTTCATACAATGCTTCAAATCAAATCCCATGATGATCTGATGGGCGATCTTTGATCGCTATAAGGATCTGCGATCAGCTCAATTTGATAAAAAATGACTCCGGCTTTACAACTGGGTATATGTTACGCCTGATGCTAAAGGCAAAAATAGTCTTCTAAAATACCAATACGTGTGAATCCGGCAGAAACGAGCACATTCATGGAGATGTATGGATACCCATTTGGGTACAGTTTGAGCCCATTTGCATTTCCAAGATATCCCCCATCTGCGATTGGGCCAATGAGTATGAACCCTGCAAAACTAAAGGAAAAAATGATCAAAGAAAACTCGACATTTTCTGCAAAACTACATGATTTTAGCAAACTCTATCTCAAACATGCTTCTGGCCTGCTCGATATGAGCTCAAATATCTTCCCACCAGGACATCCAATGAACGTTCCAAGTAGGGTCGATTATACAATACAGGAAGAAAACGAAAAACTACGCAAAGAAAACGCAGAACTCAAAAGCCGCATTGAGCAGTTAGCAAAAACCAAAAAACAATTCTAGATTTTCGAAATTTATCAGATTCGTTTTTGTCATGCCTTATGAGATGGCCATCTATTTGTTATTAGGTTGATGAATGTTTTACTAAATAACAATCAAAAACTCTTTTAACTTTGATTTAGTTGGTTAGTTGTTGATAAAGACACCCGATCAAAAGTGGAAGGAAGCGATACTTGGATATAGAAAAAACTGTCAGAAAATACTTGGTGTTTCAAAATCCATTCGCTATGTGGGTGTCATCAATGAATATGGAAGAACATTGGCAGGCATGATGCAGTCGGGATTAAAACCGATGCTAAAGCCAGAAGATGTGAAAAATGAGTTCTTTATCATCTCAAACCTAATTACACTTCGTAATTCAGTTTCAAAAGCATTTGGAGCTTTGGATCACGCAATACTATTTCATAACAACGCAACACTTGTTTGCGTTCCACACAACAAAGTCATCTATTACGTATCAATCAATCCAAAAGCAAAATCAATTGACGAAATAATTAGTAAAATTAAAAATCTTCTCTAGGCAGGAGCAAATCCGTGGTAACCTGTTGATTGCTGGTCCTTGTCCCTAAAGATTGGCTCAAAAAGCGATACCATGTAGCCGTCTGGATCCAAGACTATGACGTTCTTGCCAGCATCCCTTTCTACTATGTCACGGTGGATTTTTACATTTTTTGTTTTTAGCTCATCGATAGCCGATTTTACATCCCCTACTAGAAACCCAACCACAATGCCGCCTTCCATAGTGTTTGAGCTGTGATCTGATGTGAGTGATGCGGGATGCAGGCTAAGCAGCGCGCCTGTTTGGCCTAAATCTACCCATGTTCTTCTCTGGTTCTTTATTGGCAGGCCCAAAATTTCATGGTAAAACGCTATTGATTTGTCGAGGTCTTTTACAGCTAAAATCACGTTTCCGACCCGCTTTATGTTCACACGTTGGTTATACAGCACAACATTAAATTCTTTATTGTATCTCAAGCATTGTTTCGGTGCGCTCAACACCGGAAATCATCTGAATTTTTGTGGTAATTCCACGTATTTGTGTGAGGTCATCTACCTCAACAAATGCCACTGCATCAAACTGTCCACTAACTGGAAACGAGTTGTATACATAGCTCAGCTTTCCCAGTTTTGCGGCAATCAGCTTTTTTGGTGACTTGACTAAAATTATTGCCTTTACCATCCCATGTCGACCTCCACTTCTATCATAGTCTCAGTGGTGACAATTTCCTTGATCTTCTTAAAATCAATCACCATGTTGTTGATCTCCTCAATTGTGCCCTGTAGCAGAACACAGATGTCGGCCCGGCCGGTAACTGGCAGTATTTCCTTGAGGAGTTTGCGTTTTTTCCGTAATGACTCCATGACTTTGTTCGTTTTACCCGGTTTTATGGTAATCAGACAAACTGCACGCATGCGTTAGTATAGAATGAATTTATGAATAAAGATTTGCTAGTCGTCTACTTCTTGCGACCTTGCTTCCTCTAGGTAGGCCTTTCTTGCCTCAAGTTCGGCCTCTTTATCCTCTTCAATTTTTTCGTCTATAATTACTAGGCCATCATCTGCTATGAAATCACCTTTTTTTGTTTTCTTCGATTTTGATTTCTTTGCGGCCTTTTCCTTTTTTTGAGGCTTTTTTGCTTTCTCTTTTTTTGTTTTTTGTTCTTTTTTTGCCAACTGACTTTCTCATCAGACCATTCTCATGTATTAAAACATTACTTGTTTTTTAGGAATCTTTCCAACTTCAAAAATTAGGTACTTAAGGATAATCTTGTCAAACGCAATTGATAGCAGGATTTAAAGGCAAGATCTGCGAAACTAGTCAAGCTTGGAAAAATCACTAGCCGTAATAGTTTCTGTAATTCTACTAGCCTCAGCATGTGTTGTTTATCAAGATGCGTTTGCACTCGAACAAAAACAAACAACCGACAAAAAACCCTACAAAGATGCCTACAGCAGCACAAAAGATTGGCTCTACTCAATAATACTTCCAGAGGGATGGAATGAAAAGACAGACCTTCCGTTTTACTATGCCAGTGCTCAAACCGACGGAAACCCAGTAATCATTGGATACAAGGTACACACACAGAAAAGTTTTGCAAGTCGAGATGATCTTCACTCATATCTGAAATCAACAGAATATTTGCCGATTGGGCAGTTTGGGCTAGGCAACAGCATAATGACTGTAGATACAAAGTACGGCTACAAGACAACAATTCAATTCAAGTTCCAAAAACAAGACGGTGATCAAATTATGATACGAAAGGACTTTCATTTTATGAATAAGGAAGGAAATCTGTATTCAGTTCAAGGATTCTCATCAGATATGGATTCTTTTAAGGAGATCAAAAAAACCCTAGATGGTTTTAGGCCAGTCACATAAATTAGTCAAAATCTTTTTCTCATATTTTGAATGCACATAATAAAAATATGTGCCAAGGGTGGGATTTTAGCGAATTATTATGTACCCCACTCATCAAATGGCTTTTTTCTAAAATACTCAATATCGTATACTGTTTGGTTCAAATTTTACTGCCCGCACGTTTTGAGGGAGAATATAGTTGTGGAATGAGATTTTGCATTTTTTCTTCCTGTAAATATGACTATCTTAAAATCTTAAATGTCTAGATCTTGCGATCAACCAGCATACTGCCTGTAGAATAGTAAAAATAGATTTATTTTCAAATTAATTCTAAAATATTATTTTTCACAGACAACCTGACTGTTCTTTCCATTATCATACAGCTTGACAATACTGTCAATAACACACTCTGAAATGTATGGGTATTCTGTCTGAATAACTGGCGCCATTAGCTCCTCTGGTGCAGTTGAATGTGCAAGACCCAATGCATGGCCAAACTCATGTCTTAGGATTGTTTTGAACTGTTCATCATTTAATTTATCTACCTCATAGATTGTTATCGTGGACTTTAGGATTTGATTCTGAGATTCGTCTGCAATTGACTTTGTAAATCCAGAATACCCATCAGCGTTTCTGTCGTTAGTAAGAACTATTGTTATCTCGCCTTCCCCTCTTGATGATTCTATTACTTCAAGATTTACTGGTATGTTAAATTCGGTAGGTTTGGCAGATGCCTGTTTTAGTGCTCCAAGCCAGCCAAGATAATATGTTGATGTGATTCCTTCTGGCCCTTTATGAAGTAATGAATCATCAATATCTATTGATTCTTCTGACATGACTACCTCTTTGATCAATTGAATTTTTTCAGGATATGCCGCACCATTCATAATTCCTACGTGTAATGTACTGTCAGAAACTGGCCTCCATGATAACCACGTATCGATTGTGTCGCCCCTTAGGTTTTGAATTAGGTAGCCGCCAGGCATTCTTCCAAGATTTGAAACTTGGTACTGTTTACCTACGAGATCTACAACATATACCGAATATGTTGTAAAACCCGCTCCTACAATTAAGGCGGCCGTAGCCATCATCATGAGATTTTTTTTAGTGAGACGTACTTTTTTTTGTTCTTCAATTTGTACTAATTTATTCATCATGACTCTTTCCTGTTTGATCTCATTTTTTTGATGTTTTGATTCGATAATTGTATTGTGTAACTTTTGAACCTCAGACTCAGCCTTGTTGCTTTTTTCAGTAAGTAACTGATTAATTTTTTCTAGCAGCATATTTTGTTGTTTTAGCTCCTTTGCAGAAAATGTTGCATTACTATCGTCTGGCGTATGACTTGCTAACGTTCTTTTATCCAGTAAAAATTCAATTTTTTGCTGCAATCGTTTTATATTTGAAGCAATTATTGTAACTTTTTCCTTTTGTACAGCATTTAGATTTCCAAATTTTCCTTGTAGTAACATATCGGCATATGCCTTCATTGGAACAAGAGGCGTTTTTAATTCATGGTTGATGATACTCAACGTATTTTCTGTTAGTACAATTTTATTTGATACAATATCTTCTACTGTGCTTGCCGAAAAATTATTTGCTGATTCAATGTGATCAATTATTTGTGAAATCAGTTTATTTTTTGGGATATCGCTACGACCCATTTCGTTTAGTTTTTTTTGGATTAATTCAATTTGTTGGAATTCTAAAATTAAATGCTCCAGATCCGTCATAATTTACGGCCCGCGAATTTTTACCAAGTAATTCAATAACTCATCAGGGTCAATTGGTTTTTTTAGTATGGAATGTACCCCACGTTTCTTAAGATTTGTTTTGTCCTCATCAGTAATGGACGATGCAGTTAATGCAATAATCAGTTTATTATTCATCAAGTTGCGGTTGTAAAGGGACTCGATTATGTCTGGTCCTGAAAAATCAGGCATTGCAAGATCCATGAGAATT
>DASWKH010000061.1:0-29072 GCA_036396715.1 Candidatus Nitrosotenuis sp. | reverse complement strand
AGGCCTTGCAGAGTCAGGCACTGGAATAACCAAATCTGCTTCCTTTATTGGAAACTTTTTAGCTAGGAATTGTCCGATTCTTTTTCTTGCAACGTAGATGTTTGTTCCTTCCATTTTGCTTGTTGGGTGTGCAAAGTATGTGAACTCAAATGAGCAGTGCGCATGTTTTTTTTCCTCAGAAAACATTTCAGACTCGACTCCTTTGTCGCTGAACTTTAAGAGTTCGCCCGGTAAAACATCACGGGTAAGCTTTGCTCCAACTGCCGTAAGTGCAGATGATTCTGACGCAACAACGCTTACTTGCCCTTCTTCTTTTGAGCCAAGAACCATTGGCCTAAAGCCCCTAGGATCACGTGCCGCATAGACTGCGTTGTCATCTGAAACAAACGTAAAGCAGTACGAGCCAGCCATCTCATTTTTTAGAATTGACAGTGCACTTCCAAGATTGCCGTTAGTGGACATTAGCGAGACTAACCTTTGTGCTGCAATCAGAGTGTCACTTGCATTTTGTGGGGTAAAGGTACATCCCCCAACCAAGTTTGCAAGTTCAGATACGTTTGCGATTGTTCCATTGTGTGCAATGCAGAGGTCTTTTACTTTGAGTGGTTGTGCGTTATCGAGGTTGCTTTTTCCAACAGTCGAATATCTTACATGGCCAATTGCTGCAGGTGCTGCATATTCTTGGGTAATTTTTTGAAGTTCAGAAGATGCTGCAGAAACCAAACCTAGGCGTTTGAGTGGTGGTTTTTGAGGAATTGCAATTCCCCATGCTTCTTGGCCTCTGTGCTGAAGTGCCCTTAGTGCATCAATGACCATAGGAATTACATTGACGCCATCACGACTAAAAATCCCCACAACTCCGCAGTTTTCCTTAACCATGCAATACCAGTTCCCTCAGTGAATTAAACCACTTGGCATGTGCCTTATCAACCCTTAGTTTTGCAACCGGCTTGTTGTTTTCTGAAAAATTGATATCGCTTCCTTCAAATTTGCCGATCAGGCCAAACGCTATTTTGTTCTTTTTTAGATAATCGACAACTGCATCAATATTTGATTTTTTGATTACCAACAAGTATCTTGAATGACTTTCAGAAAACAACAGTTTGCTCACATTTGATTTTTCCTGAGGTATGTTTTCCAGTGTAATATTGCAACCAATTTTACTTGTCACTGCAAGCTCGCAGATTGCAATGGCAAGCCCGCCTTTTGAGCAGTCATGAGCCGCCTTTATCTTATCATTTTGAATCAAATGCAAGACAGCTTTCATGTTTTTGTTTGATTCCTCAAAATCAACAACAGGACATTTGCCACCAATGAAATCATGGATGTATTCATAATATTCAGAACCCCCAAGCTCGTCTTTTGTTTTCCCAACAATAAGCAAGAGGTCACCAGTCTCTAGGGTTTGTGGCTTTAGTGGTTTTTTTTCAATTAGACCCAACACGCCAATCAGCGGCGTTGGTTTTATCGGTCCCTGCGGAGTTTCATTGTAGAGGCTCACCTTTCCGCCAACACACGGAACATTAGTGAACTTTGAAAATTCCGTGATTCCCTTTAGAGATTCTAAAAATGTCCAAAAGATCTCCGGATCCTCCGGGTTACCAAACTGGAGATGATCAACCATTCCAATTGGTGTTGCGCCAACACATACGACGTTTCTGCACGCTTCCTCAAAGCATCCAATTGCGCCGTTTTTTGGATCAAGATAACAATGCTTTGGATTTCCATCGATTTTGGCTGCCAAGTACTTGCCGTTATCTAGCCTCAGCACCGCGGCATCAGAGCCTGGTTTTACTACTGTTCTGATTCCCACCTCATGATCATACTGGCCATAGACCCAAATTTTGGAGGCAATGTTTGGGCTTGAGAGCAGTTTTAGAAGGGTTTTTGACAAGTCCTTGGCTGGTTTTGGTTCTTGTCTTTTTTGTAGCTCTTTTAAATATGCCGGCTCTTTTGATGGCCTATCAAGAAGCGGTGCGTTTGCCACTACTTCGGCGGGCATCGAAGCAACAACTTTCTTGTTAGTCGTTACCTTCATCAATTTGTTGCCGGTAACCTTGCCAATTACAGCGCAGCTTACGTGAAATTTTTTGCAGATTTTTTCTAGCTTGCCAAGCTTTTGTCTGTCGGTAATGATGAGCATTCGTTCCTGTGATTCGGATGTCATAATTTCGGTCGGATTCATGTTTGGCTCCCTTGTATGAACGTGATTTACATCAAGCTCGATTCCAATTCCCAATGCATCTGCCGTTTCAGATATTGCACATGATAGCCCCCCACCACCCAAGTCCTTGATTGCCTTGATGCACCCTTCATTTCGTGCCTCAAGTGTTGCCTCAATTATTAATTTCTCAATAAAGGGATCTGGAATTTGCACTGCAGAGCGATCCTCTATTTCTAGCGAGTCGGATGCAAACTGCGAGCCGCCAATCCCATCACGGCCTGTCGAGCCGCCAATCAATACAACGATGTCGTCTTTTTGGGCGTGGTTTTTGATCAGTTGTTCTTTTTTTCCAAATCCAATTGATGCCACATCTACAAGCGCATAGTTTGTGTAACATTTGTCAAACTCTACTTCTCCGCCAACGGTTGGAATGCCAAGACAATTCCCATAGTCAGCAATTCCAGTAACTGCATTTTTGAAAAGCCACCTTGCATGAGAATCTTTTTCGATATCTCCAAAACGCAATCCGTTTAAAATTGCAATTGGTCGTGTCCCAGCAGAAAGAATGTCGCGGATCACACCACCCACACCAGTTGCCGCCCCACCGTATGGCTCAACTGCCGACGGATGGTTGTGGCTTTCAATGTGTACTGTTACAACATATCCGTCTCCAACATCTAGGACGCCAGAATCAAATCCTTTTTCATGAATTACGCGTGGCCCGGATGTTGGAAGCATTTTAAGATGTTTTTTTGATGATTTGTAGGAACAGTGTTCAGACCATTCCGCTGCCACAATATGCGTTTCAGTTTCGTTTGGTTTACGGCCGATTTTTTTTGATAGGTACTGTAGCTCTTGTGGTTGCAGGCTCATCTTTTTGCACCAACTGTTGTGATTAATGACTCAAAAATCAGGGATGAGGGTTTGGAGTCTTTTGGGTTTATCTCGGCTTCCACTGCCCGCTCAGGGTGAGGCATCATCCCAACCACGTTCCCTTCCTTGTTGCAGATTCCGGCAATATCAAAGACAGAATCGTTTATGTTTTCACCATAACGAAATACGATTTGGTTGTTTTTCTTTAGCTGAGCCAGTGTTGTTTTATCTACATAATATCGTCCCTCACCGTTTGCAATAGGAATTGGGATTTTCTGCTTGAGCTTGAATTGGTTTGTAAATGGTGTCTTGTTATTTTCCACTATTAGTTCAGTCCATCTGCACATAAAGTTCAACGATGTGTTTCTAAGCAAGACACCTGGCAAAAGCTGCGCTTCTACTAGTATCTGAAATCCGTTGCAGACGCCAAGAATTGGCATTCCTTTGTCGGCCATTCTTTTCACATCAGAAATGACCGGACTGTGTGCCGCAATCACACCTGCACGTAATCTGTCACCATAAGAAAATCCTCCAGGCAGAACAACTGCATCCAAATTTTTTGGTAGCCTATCCTCATGCCAAAAATACTTGACATCGAGTTTGAAGACATCTTGGAGGACATGAAACATGTCTCGATCGCAATTGCTACCGGGAAATACTATGACGCCAACCTTCACAAGTAAAGTTGAGCAATGTCTTTATTAAATCAAAGCGCGGCAAATCTTTTTTATCTGCAAAAAAACCAAGACCAATAATGGGATATGTAAGAGACATCATGAACAAGCACGTAATCACAATATCAAAAGACAAGACATGTCTTGAAGCAGCTACTCTACTACATGAAAAAGACATCAGCTTTTTGGTCGTAACTGAAGGGCAAAATCCAGTTGGCGTCGTAAGCGAGGCTGACTTTGTGCGAAAATTGGTAGCAGCCAATAAGATCGCCTCGCAAACCAAAGTGTCTGAAATAATGTCCCCAAAGTTCAGATGGGTTGAACCAACAACTACAATCGAAGACGCCGTTCAAAAGATGTTAAACAACCACATTCGCAGACTAGTTGTACTAGAAAACCAAAACTTGGCAGGCGTAATCACACAGACAGACCTTGCAGCACATTTGAGAAGCAAGCTGCTAATTGATGAGACCGTCAAATCGATTGGGGACCAAGACTAGCTTGACGTTGCCGTAAAAGTAACCTTACTTGCTATTGGATTGTATATTCTAAGATCGTCACATAGTTTTTTGACTGTATTTTGTGCAGCTTGTTTTGTTGCAGCATTTACTTGGAATTTGAGCATCTTAGCTGAACGTATTTTTTTGACCGATGAATAACTTCCCTTTAGTACCAGGTCGTTTAGAATTGTCTGGCCCTCGGGATCATTCATTCCAGGCTTGTTTTCTATCGTAACTTGAACTTCAAAAAGTGGCATGCCCAAAGTTGATTTTGGTGTGTAATATATTCTACGACAGGAAAAATATGAAATCGGATTGAATTTATATCCAGTATTTAGTCAAAGACTGAAGTGACTAGACATAGATACTGGAAGATAACATCTGATGAGATTTCAAAAGCAGATTACGAGCAAAGCAAAGTCCTAAACTGGGAAATAAAGGGAATAAAAGAGCCGGATGATGCGGCAATCTTTATTGGCGTGTTTTTGTACAGAAACGGAACTCCAATTGATTACGTGCCGACTAAGGGAGTTGTTTTTTATCACAACAATGTGACAAAAAACGAGGTAGGCGAGGTAACCAAATTTCTCAAGGACAGATTCGGGGGAACTGAAAAAGAAAAAGGGGATCGCATGTTTTTGGTGGACTCTAAGGAGATCTATAGCGGTAAAGAAATTGGCCTGCTTGCAAAGGATCTTGAGACCAAATTCAAGCTAAAGGCCATAATTTCGATAGAGTTCCAAAATCTTACAGAGGAAGAACGAAAAAATTCCGGCCTTGCAGATGCCAAATTGCTGCCAATTCCTGGCAAAAATTAGCCACAATTTTCGCAAACTAAATAGAGTTTCACGCCATAATATCACACATGTCAGAGTTTGAGGGAATCTATGCGCATTTAGCTGAGCTTCGCTCAAGGGCCACAAGAATCCTAATTGCCGCAGGAATCATCGTAGTTTTCATCCTCACATTCAGAGCAGAACAGATTGTTTTGAGTGGAATTACACTTTACTATCCGACACCAGACCCTTTACACAACATTGCAGCACAGATAACAAATCACATGAAGGCAACCCTTGTGCCAGCAGACGTGCAGCTCATACAAACAGCACCAGGTCAGGCATTTTACGCCCAAGTCTACATTGCAGCACTAGCCGGAATTGTCACATCGATGCCAATAATTGTACGAGAGCTTACATCGTTTATCAAACCCGCATTGTCCGAAAACGAAGTAAACGCGGTCCGCTCAATTGCGCTACCAGCAATCGCATTATTTGTTGGCGGGCTGATCTTCTCATATCTAGTTGTAATACCATTCATGTTGGACTTTTTGTATCAGTATGGCGAATCAGCAGGTCTTGTCACATTTCTTAATGTGGTTGATTTTGTGACGTTTGTTTTGCAGTTTTTGCTTGCCTTTGGAGTTGCGTTTCAGCTTCCGCTAATCATGTATGCTGCAACCGTTTCTGGCCTGACGGATGTAAAATTTTGGAGGCGAAACGTCAGATATGCAATTGTTGCTCTAGTCGTAATTGGTGCAGCCGTAACACCTGATGGGAGTGGAGTTACAATGTGGTTTATTGCAGGCCCAATGATCGGACTATACATGACAGGCATGATAATTTTGGAGCGACGTGAGCGCAAAACTCAAAGACTTAAATCTCAATCTTGACATACTAGTGATTAACCAGAAATGCTCGGAAACATTGCCAATTTTATTGCAGGCCAAGAATGGATCTTCATCATAATAATAGCAGGCATCCTGATATTTGGTGCAAAAAAGATTCCAGAGCTTGCAAGAACGCTAGGCAAATCAAGAATGGAATACGAAAAAGGTAAAGTTGAGGCCGAAAAAGAACTCAAAGACCTCAAAGAGAACAAAGACTAGGATTTTTCAGCAATTTTTGCAAACTCGTCAATTATTTTGCCAAACTCCGAAGATATCTTATGTTTACCCAAAGCACCAACTATTACCATTATCCCTTTTAGCTTGATATTGACGTCAACTGTCATTTTTGTTCCCTCAGGAATTTTTTCGTATTTTTCAACAAAGTGGCTGCCCTTTGCATCCCCACCAACTACAAAGACTTCATGAACATCAGGATATTTCGTGACATGTTTAGTCATCATGACTAGTTCTCTGCTCCCAAGCCTTAGATGTTCTTCAACTATAGCAGTATTGTCCCTAACTGATCGTATTCGAATTGATGGGAAATATTGTGGTAGAATTTTCTCAAAATTCTCATAGTTTGCCACAATATCAAAAACGTGTTGCCTTTCTGCTTTGATTATTTTTTCTAGTCTGAACCTTAGCAATACAGATTAGGTTCCCCCCCACCGTTTGTATAAATTATGTTCAATGTCAAACTGGTCAAGACATTTTCCTACCGTGTGGTCAATGATTTGTTCGATTGATTTTGGTCTGGTGTAAAATCCCGGAACTGGTGGCAAAATCACAACTCCAAGCCTTGCTAGCTTGAGCATGTTTTCCAAGTTTATGGCAGTTAGCGGCGTCTCTCTTGGAACCAGGACCAGCCTTCTTGATTCCTTTAGTGTGACACCTGCTGCTCTTGCCACAAGGGTTTCGTCGTATCCGTTTGCGATACTAGATAGTGTCTTCATGCTACATGGAATCACAATCATACCGTCTGTCTTGTAGGTGCCGCTCGATATCCCAGATGCGAGGTTTGAATCATCAGAATAACTTGTCGCAAGCGATTTTACATCGTCAAACTTGTAGTCAGTCTCCATTGCAAGGCATTTTTTTGCCCATTCTGTTATTACTAGGTGCGTTTCAATTTTGCATTCTTTTAGGACCTCGAGTGCACGAACACCGTAAACTACACCGGTGCTTCCCGTCATTCCAATCACCAGTCTCATAACACTAGTAGAAATGCCTGATTATTTTAAGCTGCAAGAATTGAATAGCACAGCATTATTGATTGTTATAAAACATGTCTAGCTATACGAAAATACGACTTGAAATTTTAGCAAAATGTTTTGTTTAGGTTGATTCGTTTTTAGAACTCTCATGTTCTGCAAGCATTTCCACTTTGACCTGCTCATACTTGTCACATGCATAACAAACAGCAACATCATCATTTTCATATCTGGGTAGTTTTCCATTCTCATCAAAGTATTGTTGTAATGCTGCATCAGTGAATCCATACTTTATGTTCAAATCCGAAACAAAGCTTATCATCTCAACTCGTGGCATTGATGCATACTTGATAAATTCTGCTTGGGCCTCCACGTACGAGCCGCCGTTTGCCAACACTGTTTGTTTTGCCTGAGTTGCAATTTTGATTTTTTGGTTCATGTACTCAAATTGATCCCAGTATATCGCATGATGAGTTGAATTAAATCCTGAAACGAATCTAGCAAATGCATTTTTTGGCGTATAATCTTCGTAATCTTTATTCATCCTGTTAAGATCCTTTTCCAATAATTCTTTGGCAATTCGGCGTTGTTCATCAATGAATTTCTCACGTTCGGTTTTCTGTTTTTCTACATTCTGCATTTCCGCTAGTCTTTTTTTAGCAATCTCAATGTTTTGAAGAATTTGAATCGCAGTTGGGTTTTTCTTTATCTCTTCTCCTGCAACGACAGTAAAATCGGAATTTATTTTAGTTACTTGCACCTCTTGTGCCAAGGCTTGTGATGGTGAGAATAGAACTAGTGCAAACGATACAATAATGCCAAGCAGGGTAAAACTAAAAACATGTGTTCTAAAGTCCCGTATCTTTCCCTGGTTCATCCCACGTAGCGTATATGGCTCTCCAAATAAAGCATTAGGTAACATTATTACCTAATGATAAGTGCTACGCACGGTGTAAATACTATCGACTAGAGGAATCTTTTTCGTCGTCTTTTTCTTCATCATCGTCTAATTTCTTGTCAATTTTTTCTTGCAGTTCCTTGTATCGGTCATATTTTTTGGTCCATTTGGAAAGAACTATCCACTGCCTTATTCCGATTCCAAGCCAGACTGCAGATATTATTAGCGGAATAACCCGAAATATTGTGAATTTTGGTTTTGATCCATCATGCTCTGTTTTTTCTTGCGACTCAAAAGGAGGATCATATATTGCAGTAAAAATCAAGAACGTAATTGGCGGAATAATCATAACAGTAAGAATCATTATTATGAACATTTTTTTTGTCCTGTTTAGCTGAAAGATGATCTCATCCATTGTTTTGAAGATATTACTGCCGTTTTTTTCGGAATCCGTCATGACTGAGTACCCTCCTGACTTTTGCTTAAAAACACAGTAGTAACTTTGTTACTCATCTTCTTTTCCTCCCCTTGGGAATAATTCCTCATATGGTCCAAGAACTTCGTCAAGAATTCCTTTTCCTTTGTCTGATATTTTGTATTTTATGATGTTCTTGTTTCCCCAAGGCTCTTCTGTCCTAACTATCATTTCTTTTTTAACCATATCATCCAAGATTCCTTTGTGTTTTACATTATTTAGGCCGCAGTAACTCATCAATTTGCTCTGGTTGAGCTCACCATGCTCGTAAAGTTTCAATAGGATATCCTTTCTGATGTAAATTCTGTCTCTATATTCATGGACCAGTTGAGCTCACCATTCATAATTAATGGCTAGTTATAACTTAAATCAAGATTCTTTTGGGATACAATATAGAATTTTTTCCCCTAAATTAGAACAAACTCACTACTTTTAAGAATCCCATTTCTAAGGACTAATCTCTTATTTTGAATTAAATTTTGATCGTAGCTTCACAATTACAATTGCTGGGGCTACAAAGTACATTCCCAAGTTAAGCAAGATTATTCCCACTCCATAACCAAGCATTTCTTGCTCAGAGTCAATATCTACATAGTTGAGTATTGACAGAGTCGAAAGCATTGGAGTGATTGCAGTCTTTACTACTTCTTTGAATGCCGGGTTGTTTCGTTCCCAGTCTGCAACAGTTGGGCTAAATGAGTAGTAGATCGAGTTAAAGCTAGTCATGAAGTTTGCTCCAGAAGTCGTGCTGAACAGTACGTTGTCTCGAACTTCTCTAAGTAGTTGCACCTGTGATGCCATCTCAGAGCCATACGCCGCTGTTGCAATTAAGCATCCACCACCTTCAGCATCCTGTGTATCTTGCGGTTGTTCCATTGCTGCCTCTGCAAAAAGTGGTTGGCCATTGTATGTGACTCTGTCCAAGCCATCCAAACCGAGTTGTGTTACTTCAGCTGGGATTGGAACATACAGTAATTCAGGATTATATTTCTGACCTTCAGTTATCATCCATTTTATAAGATTGACTGTTTCTTGTGCATGTGCCTTACTTGGTGTAGCAGCCTCCAAGTTTTGGTGTAAGAGTATGTATGTGAAACTTACAATTGGATATGAATTTGGTCCGGGCGAGTTGTTAATGCTGACTTCTTGCCAATGTTCGTGGGCTGCAGGCAATCCTGCTGCAGCACCGGCGGCAGCAGCAGACAAAGTATCAAATGTAGGCTCTACAAATGCAGTCCCATCGGCGTTTTGAACGAATGCAACTGCCATGTTATTTTGGAATGCATATGCCAACTCCACATATCCTATCGAGTATGGGGATGTTCTTACTGTGGTGGCAACGCCTTCATTTCCAGCTGCCCCAACTCCTGCCGGCCAAGGAACACTTTTGCCAAAGCCAACTTGATCATCCCAATCTTGACTCACCATAGTGAGGTATTCAGTAAAGGCGTATGTGGTACCAGAACCGTCTGAGCGGTGTGCCACAAGAATACTTTCATCTGGTAGAGGTAGGTCTGGGTTGGTTTGCTGAATTTGTGCATCATTCCATTTTGTTATTTTACCCTGAAAAATATCTGCAACCTGTTGGCCTGTAAGTTTTAGTCCACTTTGTGGAATTTCTGGTATATTGTATGTTACAGTGATTCCTCCTATTGCTTCTGGAATAGTTAACGAGTCTGGTGCAAGTTCCATTTCACCGTCAGTTAGTGGCGCATCGGAGGCTGCAAAATTGACTGTTAATTCAACATGTTGTTTTACTCCGCCACCGCTACCAATAGATTGGTAATTCATGTTTATGTTTGGGTGGGCCTCGTTGTATTTTACACGCCACAAATCGAGTAGTGGAAACGGAAATGTCGCACCTGCTCCAGTAATCGTAAACTGGTTTTGTGCGATTGCAACTTGAGAAAAAACAGATGCAATTAAAACTGTCATTAGTGTTGCTGCCAAGATTTTCATATTCTGACCTGTTTATCGAAGTTATTTCTGTAATTCCACCATAGATTATGGACTTTAGGTAAAACCACATATACTATATAGAAATTAATTTCTTTCTAGTATTTTCATTTATCATAGTAAAGCACTAAATTTTTTACAATCAATATGAAATGATCGAATAATTTTCGTAGATCACATCCTGGAAAAATCCCCTGTTAAAAAAATCTGGCGTTAACTCAAGAACTACAGATATTTGATTTTTGCCATACTAACTATGGATTTGGCAAATGGATCATCTGGTCCTCCAAAATTTTAGAATTTAGCGGCGGTTTTTAAGATATCGTGTGTCTTTAATTATATTACCATGCCTTGCAGTCAAATTGTAGATGATAAGGCCATCTGAGATTCAAAAAATCGCCAATAATTATTCCGATTTTAGAATTGGCGTTCTTGGAAGTCATTCCGCTCTTGAAATCATGGATGGTGCAAAAGATGAGGGAATTCAGACAGTCGTAATCTGTCAGAAGGGACGTGATGTTCCATATCGAAGATTCAAAAGAATTGCAGACGAGATAATCATGGTAAACAATTTCAAAGACATGGCATCTGCCAAGATGCAAAAACTATTCAGGGACACAAACACGATAATTGTCCCCCATCGTGCACTCACAGCATATTTGGGATACGATACCATAGAAAACAAGTTCAAAGTACCAATTTTTGGCAACAGGGCATTATTTCAAGCAGAAGAGCGCAGTTTTGCAAAGAACCAGTACTATCTTCTAGAAAAATCAAAAATCCGACACCCAAAGCTTTTCAAAAATCCCCGCAAAATAGACAGGCCTGTAATTGTCAAAGTGCAAGAAAAAGCAAGAAGGTTGGAGCGTGCGTTTTTTACGGCTTCATCGTATGATGATTTTCTCAAAAAATCCCAAGACCGAATCAAAAAGGGAATCATCAGAAAAGAAGATCTAAAGGCAGCAAGTATTGAAGAATTGGTAATTGGCACCTACATGAACTTTAATTATTTTCACACACCCATTTCAGATCAAGTTGACTTTATCGGAATTGAAAGGCGACTCCAGACAAACCTGCACGACTATAACGCAATCCCCGCAAGACAGCAGCTCGACATAGATATCGACATACAAAACATCGAAGTAGGCCACACGCCTGCAAGCATCCGCGAATCACTACTTGAAAAAGTAATAGCTATGGGTGACAAGTTTGTTGCTGGCGTCAAAAAAGTCTATCCGCCTGGAATTATCGGGCCTTTCTCACTTCAAAGCGTGATAACAAAAGACTTGGATCTAGTAGTGTATGATGTGTCGCTGCGAGTCCCAGGAAACCCAATTGTCGCTACCACCTCACCATACACAAAATACCAATACGGCCAGACATTTGGGGTTGGTAGGAGAATAGCAATGGAGCTCAAGTCAGCACAAGAACAAGGCCGCCTTGCCGAAGTACTAAGCTAGGCTTCGACCCTTTCTTTTAGCAGTGACTTTCTTACCAAAATAGGAATGTTGTAAAATGAGCCTAGTGCCACTGCGTCAGACGCCCTATAGTTTCGCAAGACAAGGTCCTTTTTGCCAGTAAAGTACAGATTTGCACGCAGTACGCTTCCACTCTCATACACTTTTACTTTGACTAGATATAGTTCGTTTTCTTCGCACAGCTGCTCAATTAGATTGTAAATGGTTGGAAGGGTGTCGCGTTTTCCCTCAACAAAGCTTTTGATGTGCCGTGCGACCTCGCCAGAAAAAGCCCTCATGTGAAACTCTTTTTTGTCATCTGACTGTAGGACGATTATTCCTTCTAGTGCATATGGATCGATAAAACCAACATATGCAATTTTTGAAGTAGCATAGTCTGGCTCCTCCTTTTGGTTTATGTTCACTATATTTTCTATGGATTTGATTTCTTATAAATACGAGCGGGAAATCGCAAGCCCTTCAAGGCTGGAATGAAAGCGAGTACACCACAGCTCAGCTTGGATCGGATCAGAACTGTTTTTAGACAAAAAACCATACAACAATTATTGCAAAAGACCTTCAAGTTTCGTCTGTATCCAAATCATACCCAAATAAAACAACTACATCATACACTTGGCACCTGCAGGTGGGTCTATAATACTATGGTGGAAAAAATCCACTCCGAGGGATTCCAGAGCCGAAACGATCTCAACTATTTTCTGACAGAACTAAAAGAATCCGAATCGTGGTTGTATTCACATCACTCCAAGATGCTGCAGACGATATCAGCACAGGTCGACGGCGCACAAAAAGCACTAGTCCAGCTAAGAAAAAACGGCCACAAGACAGGTTCACTCAAATTTGCCAGATTCTTAGAATACCGTACCTTCACATACAACCAGTCAGGATTTGAAATCAAAGACGATTTTTTACATTTGTCAAAAATAGGCAAAATCAAGATCGTTGAACACCGAACCATTCCAGAAAATCACATCATCAAACAGATCACAGTATCAAAATCAAAGTCAGGCAGATGGCATGCCTGTATCACAGTAGACATTGATGCAGTAATTCCAAAAATATCACTTCGAAAATCAGTTGGAATAGATGTAGGCATCAAAAATTTCGTATACGATTCTGATGGATTTGTGACTCCAAATCCTCTGAACTATTCCAAAATGCTAAAACCATTGCGCAGAATCCAGAGAAAGATATCAAGAAGGCAAAAAGGTTCACAAAACAGAAAGAAGGCAACCAGATTCTACCAGATAATTCATGAAAGAATCAAAAACAAAAGAAAGGATTTTCTGCACAAAATCTCAACACAATATGCAAAAAAATATGACGTGGTATTTCTGGAAAGGCTACAAAAACTGAATATGGTAAAAAACCACAAACTGGCTAGAAATATCTTGGATTCTGGATGGGGAACCTTCACAAATATGCTGTACTATAAAACAATGGTAGTCGAGGTTCCGGCAAGAAACACTACCATAAATTGTTCTAGATGCAGCAACATGGTGCCAAAAACCCTTGCAGTTCGAACGCATAAGTGCGATGTGTGCGGCTTGGTGCTGGACAGGGACCATAACGCAAGCATCAATATTTTGAAAAATGGATTAGTAGATATTTTCAATATCAAATTACCGCAGGAATTGCGGGAAGTTACGCCTGTGGAGATCATATCGAGATCAAGGAAGCAGGAAGCCACGAGCTTTAGCGAGTGGTAGTTCACAAAGAAATCACTGTTCTGATGAAAAACATGGATGACTTATCAGTCCTACGCGGCTCTTAAATCTACAAAACACGAAATTAACTTGATGCAAATTAACATACCATTACCATGTCCAGCATGTGGCGGGAAAATGTACTCAATAGGCTACGATGCGCCTTTGAAAATATTAAAAGAGCGAACTTGGCACGTATGCAAAGAATGCAAGTTCACAAGAAGCGTCGATGATTTCAAAAAATCACTCTGCTGTGTATAGTAGAAGATTTTTCTATCTTTTTTCATTTTATTGATATGCGATTTGTGTCGTTCTTGGATTTATTCCACATAATGATGATGAATCAGTTGATCGTAAAACCTGACGGACTTGATATTGACGAATTCTAGCATCCCATATTTTGAAAGTTCTCTACCATACCCACTGTTTTTGATTCCGCCAAACGGTATTCTTGGGTCAGAGATAACGACGTTGTTTACCGTAACAATTCCCGATTCGACTCGTTTTGAGAGCATCTCTGCTTTGTTCAGGTCTTCAGTCCAAATGCTTGCACCAAGACCGTATTCGCTGTCGTTTGCGAGCCGAATTGCCTCGTTTTCATCCTCAAAAACCGTGATTGGTGCTACTGGCCCAAATGTTTCTTCCTTGGAAATCCGCATATCGGCAGTGATGCCGGTCAGAATTGTAGGCTTGTAATAATATCCCTTGTCGCCCATTCTTTCTCCTCCAAGTAGAACTTGGGCCCCTTTCTTTTTTGCATCATCTACTATTGCTGAAATGTTTTCTAGCGCCTCCTTGTTGACAAGTGGCCCAATGTCGTTTTCTATTACCATCGGATCACCCATCTGCAAACGCGATGCGTTGTGAACAAATTTTTCTATGAATTCGTTGGCTACTTTCTTTGAGATGAGGAATCTTTTTGATGCAATGCAGCTTTGGCCACAATTTATGAATCTGCCTTTTACTGCGCCGTTTGCCGCTTTTTCCACGTTTGCGTCCTCAAGAACGATAAACGGATCACTTCCCCCAAGCTCCAATACACATTTTTTCAAAAGTGAGGCAGCTTTTTGGCCCACCAATGCCCCGACCTTTGTACTCCCAGTAAACGTCACCGCATTAACATTGGATTCGATTAGATGCGTAGCTACGCCAGAACTTCCAACCAATATTTGAAACACGCCGTCTGGAAAGCCTGCTTCTCTGCAAGCTTTTTCCATTTCCAGACCACATTGAATTGTAACACTTGAGGGTTTCATGACAATCGTGTTTCCTGCAATCAGACTTGGTGCAGTAAATCGCAACGCCTGCCAGTAAGGAAAGTTCCACGGCATAATTGAGCCGATGACGCCAAGCGGTTCAAACGTGATAAAGCTTTTTCGCGCATCAGTATTGAGTATCTCATCTGAAAGGAAATTTGGCCCATGATCCGCATAGAACTCTAGTGCCCACGCGCATTTTTCAACCTCCGAAATTGATTCCTTTATGACCTTACCCATTTCTCTTGTGGCAGCTTCGGCAAGTTTGATCTTGTTTTTTCGTAAATAGTCTGTAAGATTGTAAAGACAGCTTTTTCGTTTTTCTAGAGTATTTTTCCAGCTGCCAAATGCAGCCTTTGCTTTTGCCACACTATTTTGGACCTGCTCCTTTGTGATCGAATCATAAGTAGAGATTGGTTCTTCCGTTGCAGGATTTATGGTCGTAATGCTAGTTTTGTGGCTCAAGTTTGTACGTCTTTTTTGTATTTTCTAAAAACCTGTTAAGTTCTGTCAATGACTTCCAGTACGAGTCAACAAATGAATGAGTGTACTGTTCGGACATGCCCAAAACACTCTTTTGAAATTGGAGATGTGATTTTTGCAAATTGCTTGTCATCTCAACTTGTGTCAGTAGTACATTAGTAAACTGATCAGACACATACTTGATTGATTTTAACATGTTTTGATCAAACCCAATCTTATCAAAAAACTGCTTTTCCGCAATATAGCATGTACCAAAGACATCATCAATAGAATGAAGGAATGCTGCATAAAGATCAAAATAATGCTGTGTCGAAAATGGAATTTGTGATTCTAGTTTTTTGATTATTTTCGAGGTATTGTCCTTCATGACATCACACACCGAAATAGGGATTTCTGCTGTGGCAATTGTGCGTTTTTTTGTTTTTGTACCGCTTTTCATATGATCTTGTATGTATCACAATTTAAAAGAGGTTGCGCTCTCATATTTGAAAACAACGAGTGTGTGGCCATGTGGATAACGATTTAATGATGGTACTTTTCAACTAAACTCTAAATGGCAGAATCCCGTGATGGCAGGCTACTTATTGCAATAGGATTTGTCAGTGTCGCAATTTTGCTTTTAATTTATGCACGTCTTGGAAACTCTGAGATCACGCCTGCTGCAATATCTTCAATTGAGAGACTCGGTGTTGCATTTTATTTTATGCTCATCTTGGCACTTGGGGCAATCGCATATGGGTTTTTCCAATACCACCACCAAAAGGTTCAGGCAGGCAAAGATGACGTATTTTCCATCATAGCACAGGTAACTTGGAACAAAAAATCAAGGAGAATTTTTGTGGCAACAAGTATTGGGTATGGTATTTTCTTTGCCCTAACATCTGGCATTCTAGTATATCAGCCCGATGTTATTTTCTCAAAGCATTATGGAGTGGTTGTGCCGTCTGCACAAATTGCCCCGTGCTGTGGCGATGTAGGATACGTGCCAAAACTCATCTTTTACATGACAGAGCATGTAGGTCTTCAAATAATCCCAATTAACCTAATTTTGCAGATTACTGTCTCTTATCTAGTAGGATTAAACGCTGCGATTGCCGTAAACGCCTTTTCAATTCTCAAAAAAGGAACTGGTATAGGAAGCATAGCTGCAACGACAGGATTATTCATTGCATGCCCCACATGTGCAGGTACATTTCTTTCACTTTTTGTTTCCGCATCTGGCACTATTGCGTTTACTTTGGCAATAACTCAGATTCAGACAATACTGATTGCAGTTTCAATTCCCCTGCTTGCGTTTACGCCAGTAATCATGGCAAAAAAGATCAAAAGCAGCGGCTGGAGCTGTAAAGTAGAATCCTAACTTGAAAATTTTTTGACTTCTGGAATAAGCCAGTTCCCAATGTCATATCCGTCCCGCCGTAGGTATTTTAGTGTCAGCTTGTAGACAAGCTCGTCGTGGTCCACTTTGGATAAAATTTCTGTCCATAGAACCTTGCCCTGTGTTTCAATTGTTTTTTTGAACTCTGGGTTTAATGCCTCTGCAATCTGCACACATTGATCAAAGGTTTTACCATTTTTGTATGCTCGGGTTCTTCTGTCACAACTTTCCATGGTTTACTAATCCAATTGCAGGATAAAAATTCTAGTATCAGACAAAACCCTTTAACTTTTCAAGCACAATCTTGAATATCTCGTTATTATCAAGCAGAATACAGGGTAGGTTGTTTTCGGTGCATGCTTGACCCGATTCTGTATCACGCGTAATTAGTATCATCTCATTTTCTTTTGCGTAGTTTATCACAGAATAGTCAGTATGTAGTTTTTTGCCTTCAGTTAGCAGTTTTTTAACCGAATATGCCTCATAGCCCAGAGTGCGGAGTTTTTCATCCCATCCATCATCCATCTCATCAACAAGTATTTTCATGTGATGAACTAGAACGCCTGTCTTGTGTATTTATTTTTTAAACTTAACCCGTAAGAGAGCCTATGATGAGAGGCAGTATAACAGCAAGTGCTACTGCCGTACCAAGTATGAGAACCATATTATTTGAATCCATGCAAGTTGATGGATCCCATGTTTTGTAATGTAGCGTGTGTTTGGAACAAACAGATGATTTTTAAAGATGCATTGTCAGTTTTTTGACTCGATTTATTATTGCCATTTTTTTATTAACGCTCGTCTCAGGCTCCATCGTAAAGTAGATGGTCTTTCTTTTTGGATAAACTACGAATTGAATTACCTTTTCTCGTTCTACTTGGACATATCGCACCTTGCCAAGGCTCTTGTCGAATTCCTTTCTCATTTTGCGCCTTTGTGCGATTTGCTTGCAAAAATGCTCTTCTTCTTTTTGTGTTTTAAGCGAAGTCTTGCCCTTTTTCATGATTGATTCCAGTATGTTCCCTTTTAAGTCAATAATTGCGGCAAATCTCATGCCAGTGTCGATATCGACGATGTCTTCAACTATTTCTATTAGTGAGGCGTTTTTGTAAGCATTCAATTTGTTGCAACTAAAAAATAGCTAAATATAATTTATTTAATCGATCTTTTGCTGGGATCGGGCTTGCAAAATTTGCTAGCATATTTCTCAAATATATTATAATGGAACACACACAACAAAAGTCATGAAGATTGGTCCAATTCTTACAGAACTAGAAAGACAGTCACATCTGGAAAAATCACGAAAAGTGGACGTAAAGCCAGAAGACCGCATGCTTGCAATTACGAAAGATACTGGTGGGTTTTTCCATGCCTTGTTAGTTGCCATCAAAGCAAAAAAGGCACTTGAGCTTGGAACCTCTACTGGCTATTCTACTTTGTATATCGCAGACGCGCTTCTTTCTTGTCATAAAAATCCAGTTATTATGACAGTAGAAAAAAACCCTTCCAAGATCATAAGGGCAAAACGCAACTTTGAGCGTGCTGGTGTTTCAGACTATATCAAAATAATTCCAAGTCATATACTTGATGTACTAAAAAACATGCCCAAAAAACCAACATTTGATTTTGCCCTAATTGACGCTGACAAGGAAAACGCCAAGAAATACTTTGACCTTGTGCTTCCACTCCTAAGGGTTGGCGGGATCATAGCAACTGACAACATGTTATATCCAGAAAAATACCGCGAAATCATGCGTAATTATTCAAAGTACATTGTAAAAAAGAAAAATGTTTGGACAGTCACCTTACCGATTGGTAATGGTCAGGAAATCTCAATTAAAACCAAATAACTAAAGTTTTTTTTTGTAATTTTTTGATTTAGTAATTATGTAGTCTTCCCGAATCACCCCTTCCAGAAATAATTGGTTTTTCAGCAAAAGACATGGTCTCTTTTGTGGCCAAGGTTGCCATGCCATTTCTTTTTGCTACATGTCATTAGTATTTCAGCAAGTCAAATTGAAACTAAATTTTACAGATTAGTTTTACGCATTAAGCAAATTGATTCACATCAATTCCCAAAGAAAGTGTTGGTGACAGAGCAGAAGGGTTATTGATGCTTTCCCAGACAAAGATTGTGGCCTCATACCTGCCCTCCTCGTTTGGTATCCAAGAAAGTGCAGGTGTAAAAGATTGTGCAGGCGCCAGAGTCCCAGTAATCCAAGCAAGCGACACTATTACACCATCTTCATTTTGGATCTGGACAATATACGCAAAGTCCTGCTTGACGTCTTGGTTGTTTTTTAGATCAGCAGCAATCTGTATCTGTTTGCCAACCTCAACTGTTTTTTTGGTGCTGTCTGCCAATTTGACTGGCAAGTCCTGGGCGTACACATTTTGTAGCATAACAACAAAAAGCAGTAAAAACGCATACCTAAGACACATCAGTTAAGAGTTCAAGCAAGCCTTTGATAAATCGTTCTAGCAGGGTTCTGAGTGTTTTTCCATGAATTCAAGTGCACATTCGGTGGAGCAGTAGTTTGATGCCCTGTTATGGTACTCCTTTCCGCAATTCTTGCACTTCAACAGGTTTGTGCATCCTGATTTGAAATAATAAATTAACTATCGAATCCCAAAATTGGTAATGCTGGATGAAACGATTTTGAATAATTGTTAGCATATCAACAAACAAAAATCATGATCTTGTACGTCTTCAAATCATCATTGATAAAATCTTTAGATAGATGGTCTGACGAAAAATTCATCAGATTCCGGCACTGGATCCCACCTATCAACTGATCAATCTTGCATTTTCTATAAAAGACTCACTAAGGAATTATTCATTGACAAATTAGCTAGTACTTCGCCATACCGCATTTTGCATAATACTGCTGGTGGTATTCTTCTGCCTTGTAGAATTCTGCTGCGGGTTGGATCTCAGTTACGATTTTTTTGCCGAACTTGCCAGACACGTCTAGTATTTCCTTTGATTTTCTGGCTATTGCCTCTTGTTGTGAATCATGGTAAAAAATGACTGAGCGGTACTGCGTTCCGATGTCTGGTCCTTGCCTGTTAAGCTGGGTTGGGTCGTGAGAATTCCAAAATACGTCTAGGAGTTCCTCGTATGGCAATACATTTGGGTCATAATCTACTTGAACTACTTCCGCATGTCCCGTAAGGTCGGTGCAGACATCGTTATAAGTTGGGTTTTTTGTGCTGCCACCGCTGTATCCAACCATGACAGATGTTACGCCTTTTGTTCTTCTAAAGACGTCCTCGACGCACCAAAAACATCCCGCTCCAAATGTTGCTTTCATGAAATGACTTGGTTAGTCTCAAATTAAAACCATTTTCCAGATTTACGCTTGTTTTTATACATCATATCTTTTAGAGCCATCTTTTTGACATTATTTTTCATACAGCCAGACATCAAGCTTTGTTAGAGGAAGACTAAGATTATCCGGAATTACGATTAGGAGGCCCGAGTCTTTCCTCACATCATAACAAGTGCCAGAAAAACTAGCATAGTTTTTGCCAGAGCACTGTCCCGTCTCATAATATTGGAATTTGTTGTTGTTTTGATCATAGTTTTCTTGTTCTTGTATAGATGGAACAAAATACACATCAAAACCAACTGAATTATCGTTTATTCTAACCGAATAATCAAAGGAGGTAGTATCTTTTTCAGTACAAATTGGGATAAACTGAGAATAGCCCAGTTTTATTTGCGATTCGTGTTCTGTTGTGTCTTGTTTGCTTGGGATTGGATTGTACAATGTGACGTTTGGATCAGGATTTGACTGCAGGCCAGTCAAGTACTCTATTTGGTGCCGTATTACATCTGCGCCAAATCTGGCATAGTGAGGCTCCCACGAATCATGGCAGTTTGTGTTGTCATGCTGGACTAAAATGTAGGATTTTCCATGGACATACCGCAGTTCATCGACGTTTGTGCTTTTTGACATTTCTAGCCTTTCCTTGGAGTTTAACTGCCTATTTTCCGTTTGACTCCAGACATTCGTAATGTCATAAACGATATTTCCTGGGTAGCTATCCCATTCTGGCTGTAGGTGCACGTACACTGATTGTTTGTTTATTGCCTGTTGTTGCAGAACAAATGCACTAATCACATAATAGCTGACAACTATGGCAATTATCGAAATTATCAAGATGTGTAATGATCGCATTTACTGGTTGCTGATTTAATTTGGGTTTTTGAAAGTTGTGATGATTTTCAGGACTAGTTTGCTCTTTCATCAAAATAAGCCTTGCAGTTGAACTCTTGGAATGCCTGCTGTAGTTTTGCGCGTCCCTGTGGATCTGCCACTAAAGATGCAATTTCGTCTAGCTCCGGGTTGATTGAGGATTCAGACATTACCGCATTTACCAGCACATCGCCAAAGTCTTCTGGCAGTGATTGTTTGAAAAACTCCGCTCTGGTTTGATTGTCTCTGAGAATTGTTTCCCATGGACCAAACTCCGGATATTTATCTACAAGATCCAAAATCTTTAGAGCTGGTAATTTTTCCCCGTTTGGATAGCTTCCCGATGCAAGGCCGTAAATCAGCTCACACTCTGTATTGATCCGGTATACCTGCATTTGTTCTTGTGTTTGTTTTTCTATGACGGAAACGTTTTGTTCTTCAATTAATTGAGTTGAGGCGATCTCTTGCATACCTAGTTGCCCAGAGGCCACAACCACCAACAGGATTGCCGCTGCTACGCTACCCCCAATAATTACACTAATCGATTTTCTTGTTAGCAAGCACCCCACACAAAGGCGCTTGCCTAAAAAACCTTGATGCCAGACACATTATGATAAAGATAGATCTTGTCCAGTTTCATGGAAATACCTGCGCTCAATTTCCTTAATCTTTTTTAATATTTTGGGATTGACCTGATCATCACTGTCTGATTTTGACTTTAGAATTCCATATTCTTCGACCATCTTACGAAGTTCTGCCTTTTTCATTTCGGAATTTACGATTCTATGACAATGTTTTTACCATATTCTAACCCATAGGCTTTTTTATGGTATTTTGTTACATCAGCTAGCTTCTTTTCCAGTTTTTTTGCATAATCGTATGAGGATTTGAATTTTTTATACGAGTCTTGGTACTCGGATTGTAAGAGGAATGCGCCTCCGTCGGTCTGCATCTTTTCTGCGTTGGCATAGTATTTTTTGGCCCACCAAAATGCAGTCCAAGCCTTTTCGATCTCTACTTTGGCTGCCATGTTTTCATAGTTCGTAGAGTCAAGCAATGATTTTGCTGTGTCGATTTTTGTTTCCAGATTGAAAATTTTGTCGCTTGCAAGTTTTTGGTATTTCTGTGATTTGTTTTGCCAGTCAATTGTCGACTTAGTTGAAGCTTGAAGATTTTGTTCTGGGGTTTTTGATGTTGCTTTAGGTTTTTCCGCGTGTGATTGCTGCCATGATTCATAACTTTCAATTATTGGATACATCATGTCGTTTGGGTCGTCACTGTGTGGAAGGCCTATTGCATGACCAAGCTCATGTTTTGTTATTTCCAATGCATAATCAGTAGATACTAGATTCCATTTTTTGTCTTTGAAAAATCCAAGTGAGATTGCAAGCTTTGGTTTACCATACTCGTTTGCCGTATTGGTAGAGTAATACCCAATCTTTCCTTCCCCATACTGGCTTGCCCACTCCACTACAAAGTCGGCCTGATCCACAAATTTGACTACGCCGAATTTCAGGCCGGGTATTCTCTCCTCCCAGTATTGTGTTGCCTTTGTTAGGACATCGCCAAACTGTTTTTCCCAGTGTGGTGGCATCTTTTGGACGTACATCTCAAAGGTTTGAGCTTCGGCGTACGATGCAAAAGAGCCCAGACTAAGCAAAACCAAGACAGAGGCAAAAACTACAAAATTCGTAGCGACTTTAAAGCCCAAGCAACCCCACCCAACCATTTACCCAATTTATAATGTGATGATTCCCTGTCACTACTTAACACAAAACCTAAAACAATATAGGATCTTTGGAATTTTACCGAATTTTTTCGTTCCAAACCGGAATATCCAACCAAAAGATGCTCTCATCATTTCACTTGCACCAATACAGAGTTAAAAAAAATCGTGTAAGGCCCGATCTTTTGTAGAAGGTTTGATAGCTCTACTGCTTTTTCTGATTTTACTGAGATCTCCGGACATCATAGGTAACATAAAATATCAAAAATAATTTTACGGAAAAAAAATTATCAATGCATATCCTTAATAGCATGCAGAAAACTTAATGGTATGGCAAAAAAAAGTGCAAAGAAATCTTCGAAGTCAAAAGCTAAAAAGAAATCAAAGTGACCTCATAGAAGGTCTGACTCTTTTTTTCGCATCTCGTGTTTTTTAATAATTTGTAATCATTACGGCGATCTTTTAGGATAATGATAATCCGTATTTGCAAAGTTAACAGTGATAGAATTTGGATTATTGGCACGTATGAAAAATTCGGCAGTTTTGCAGGCTTTGGGCATTATTAGCCCTGCAACTTTGACAGTTATGGAATCCCTGTCTGAGATCAAGTTTAGCTCAGGCGAGTAAAGCTTATCTTTTCCCGCACAAACCTCAACTCCAACTACATACAAGATTGCAAGCATCCGGAATTTTGTTATGCTGGTTATTTTTACTGACTTGTCTTGACTTGGTTTTTTAATTTCCTTTATGTCCTTTTTCATACTGGTTATTGCCATGGGTTCATCGATTTTCGCTTCTGCAAAAAAACTGCCAGTAAGCAATGGCCAGACAAGAAAGATTCCAAGAATCAACCCAACTACTTTCACAGAGATCATTAGTGTGATTATAATTTATGATCTTTTCTATGGTATGTTTATGGTTTGCATTTTGTTTTTGTTTTATTTCTGATGAACAAAATAAGCAATGCTGGGATGCCAAAATACATGCCAACATTGAGCAGAATTACTCCCAACCCATAGCCTAGAAGACTTTGCTCTGAATCAATTTTGGCATTGTTTAGAAGCGATAAAGTCGAAAGCATAGGCGTGATTGATACCTTGATTATCTCTTTGAAGGCTGGATTTTGTCGTTCCCAGTCCGCAATCGTAGGCGAGAATGAATAATACACATAGTTGAACATGCCCAAAAACGCAGTTCCTGAACTTCTTGAAAGTAAGGTGTGCTCACGTATCTCCCTGAGTTGCTGTACCTGCGGGGCAAGCTCTGTTCCATATGTGGCAGTAGCAATAAGACAGCCACTTAGTGGGAATTGATTTTGCGTTTCATCTAAAACGCACATTCCATTTTCCAAATGTGTACCTGTGCCACATTTTTTCTCTTGCGGCTCTGGCTCTGGCACCCCCACCACCTCATAGATTGTCTGATCTGGAAAGTTTCTGTCAAACCATTCTTTGTATGTAGATTCTGTATTGTATCTGTTGATATAGTATTGTGGATCCTTGTCGGGATCTGGAAAGCCTGGAATGTGAGTCTCCTTTGGTTCTGATTGCTCCGGCTCAGGTTCAGACTCTTGTAAAACACAAACTCCTTGCTCGTTAAGAACAGTTCCGGGGCCGCACATTGTTTCCTCCGGTTCTAGTGGTGGCAATGTTTGTTCTGATGTTTTGATAGATACCTCATTTGATGGAGAACTCGTTCCTGCAGAATTGATTGCATAAACTCTGTAAGAATATGTGTTTGCCAACAATCCAGCATGTGAGTATGTGATAGTAGTTGCTTTGCTGGTTAAAGTACGATACTGGTCGGAACCAATTTTGTATTCTATTTTGTAACTAGTTATGGCAGAGTCTCCAGTGTTTGCGGTCCACGATAAATTGATTTGTGTTGGAGAAATCAGGGTTGCGGCAAGTGTGGGCGGACTAGGTGTGGCTGTTTGGGAAGGTGGCGATACCGAAGTGGTAGTTGGTGTGGCAGATGATTCAGACGATGGTGAACCTACGCCAACAGAATTTATTGCGGAGACTCTGTACGAATAGGTCGTTCCAGTCGTAAGACCCGTGTGGGAGTATTTGGTAGTTGAATTTTGTGTGCTAGTCAATGTTGTATAAGAGCCAGTGCCGCTCCTTACCTCGATTTTGTATCCGGTTATAGGAGAGCCACCACTATTTGATGGGGCATTCCAGGACAGGTTGATTTGTGTGGGCGAAGTTGGGGTTGTGGAAAGGTTTGTTGGTGCACTAGGAGGGTTTGTTGTTGGCTGAGAAGGTGGTGGTGCCGAAGTTGTTGTAGGTGTTGCAGATGCTTCGTTTGAGTTTGGACTTGCGCCCAAGCTAAAATGGGCTGAAACTACGTATGTGTATGTGTTCCCAGTTGTCAAACCAGTAATCGAGTAAGTGGTCGCAGTCGAGATGGTTCTTTCTTCTATAGTAACAAAAGTATCTGTAGCTATTTTTTCCTGTATTTTGTATCCAGTTATTGCTTGCTTGTATGTTTGTGATGGCGGCGCCCATGACAAAGTAATCGATGTTGGTGAGACAGCCATGGCAGTAAGTGTTGGAGTCGTTGTTTCTTGTGGTGTTGCAGAAGCCTCAGTTGAAGCACCAGTTCCAATTGCATTAATCGCTGAAACACGGTAATAGTATGTAGTGCCCGTTGTCAATCCAGTATGTGAAAACGATGTTGTTGTGCTTTGTGTGTTTGAGACCAAAGTAGTGTAAGAGCCAGAGCCACTGTTTACCTCGATTTTGTATCCCGTAATGGCAGAGCCTCCGTTGCTTGATGGGGCGTTCCAGGACAGGTTGATTTGGGTTGGCGAAGCTGTTGTTGCTGTAAAGCCAGTTGGCGTGCCCGGAGTACTAGCTGATGAGGATGATGTTGGTGTGGCAGATGATTCTGATGATGGACTGCCAGTGCCAGCAGAGTTGATTGCAGAGACGCGATAAACATAGAGCTGGCCAGAGGTCAGACCTGTGTGTGAATATGTAGTTGTTGTGCTTTGTGTGTTTGAGACCAAAGTAGTGTAAGAGCCAGAGCCGATCCTGTATTCTATTTTGTAGCCCGTAATTGGATATCCTCCGTTGTTTGATGGGGCATTCCATGACAGGTTGATTTGAGTTCCAGATACTGCCATGGCGCTAAGATTTGTGGGAGCTCCTGGGACACCAGATGATGAGGATGATGTTGGAGTTGCAGATGATTCATTTGATGCTGTGCCAGCACCAGCTGAGTTTATTGCGGAAACCTTGTATGTGTAAGTGGTTCCAGTAGTAAGTCCAGTATGGGAATACGTAGTTATTGTGCTTTGTGTGTTTGAGACCAAAGTAGTGTAAGAGCCAGAGCCAGATTTGACTTCGATTTTGTATCCTGTAATTACTGCGCCTCCGTTGTTTGAGGGAACAGTCCAAGACAAGCTGATTTGTGTTGGTGAGACTGCGGTTGCTGTAAGATTTGTTGGAGCACTCGGTGTATTTAGTGTCGATGTTGACTTTGGTTGTGCAAATGCTTCTGGAGACGGATCCTCACTTGTCCCAAATGAGGTAATCGTGTATACACGATAAAGGTAAGCTTGGTTTGTTGTCAGTCCCGTATGTGAAAAAGTTGTAGATGTACTGCCAGTGTCTGACACCAGAGTAGAATAAGAGCCAGAGCCGACTCGGTATTCTATTTTGTAGCCCGTAATTGGATATCCACCGTTGTTTGATGGTGCTGACCAAAAGAGGTTGATTTGGGTTGGTGAGACAGGTATTGCAGAAAGATTTGTTGGAGAGCCAGGTAAGGTTCCAGAAGATGATGATGTTGGTGTGGCAGAAGCCTCAGTAGAAGATGTGCTTGTTCCAATTGCATTAATTGCAGATATTCTATAAGAGTATGACTGGTCTGTTGTAAGTCCGACGTGAGAATATGTAGTAGAGGTGTTAGCAGTATTTGCTACCAAGGTAGTGTAAGCGCCGGATCCGATTTTGTATTCTATTTTGTAGCCTGTGATGGCAGAATCACCATTGTATGATGGTGCTGACCAAAAGAGGTTGATTTGGGTTGGTGAGACTGCGGTTGCTGTAAGATTTGTTGGCGGGTCTGGAACACTTGCAGCATTTGCTTGATCATTTACAGAAATTAATATGAGAATTGAGGAAAGTAGCAATAATGTTAGGCGTTTCACGAATAAAAATCGTCAAAACAGACAGATAAATACTAGGATTAAATTATTAGCGAATTGGGTAAAATCAGTTTTGGTTAATTTCAGGAATAGAACCTTCTTCTAGCCTAATTTTGCGCTTTAGTAACAGCATAATAAAAACCATTTTTATGATTTAGGTTTTAACATATGTTGTGGAAAATGAACTTGGTCAGTATCTGATTCCGATATTGATTGTTGCAGCCGTTGGAATTTTTGTTGGTTCAAGGATTTGGATTATGTTTAGAAAATAATCTAGAGTACAAATATGATTGGCGTTATTTTTACTCGCTATCGAGAAACTCGTCTGCAGTTGGCGGATCAGGTGACAGTCCTTTTCGCTTTCTAATATCAGCAATCAGGGTTGTCTGAATCGATTTTGGAATTGCAGTCCAAGCCTTAAAGTGAGTATTCCACATTGCCTTTCCTGCAGTCTGGCCCCTCATAGTCTCTGACAGATCAAATGTCTCAGATGCCGGAAGCTCACCAGTTACAATGCTAGTAATGCCTTTTTGTTGCATATCAAGTACCTTGCCTCGTTTTCCGGAAAGAACCGATGCAACGTCTCCAATCAAATCCTGCGGGACACGAACCTCTATTCCAAGCATTGGTTCTAGCAGTATTGGTTGTGCCTTTAGCATTGCACCAAGACATGCTCTTCTTGATGCTGGGCTTAGCTGTGAGAGACCCCTATGTGCCGAATCCTCGTGCGGTACAAAGTGAGTAAATGTAAACTTGCAGTTTCGCACCTGTTCTTTTGCAAGTGGGCCTTCTTTCATTACCTCATCAAATCCCGACAGAATTGAATCAGACGACTCTTGGATAAACTGCACACCTTTTGTGCCGTTAAGAAAAACGTTTCCTCTTGGGTCAAACTTCATGACAGATTTTGCAATGTCTGCATCCCAACCTTTTCCGCGCAAAATTGTAGCGATTTCTTTTTTGTCCTTCATCTCTGATAGCTGGCCGCTTCGAATCATGTCTGCAATTTCTGGCTCTAGTGGCTCCACCTTCATGAATATCTTATTGTGCCTGTTTGGTGATTTTGACATAACGACGTCAGAGCCGCCCTGAATCGTCTCCCTGTAGTTAATCAGTGGTTGTGACGTAACAATTTGAACGCCGGCATCTGCAATCAAAGCAGTTGCAATCTCAAGGTGCAACACACCCATTCCTGCAATGACAGTCTCTCCACTTTCTTCATTAATTTTTACTACAAGATTCGGATCCTCAATAGTTAACCTTCTGAGGGCTTCTACAAGCTTTGGCAAGTCCTTTGGATGTTTTGCCTCCACTGCAATCTGAACTACTGGCTCTGACACATACTGGATTCCTTCGAATAGTGAAACGTCTTTAACAGATGCAAGTGTCTGCCCAGCCCGCGCCTCAGTCAGTCCCAAAAGTGCTGGAATGTTTCCAGCCCCAAGCTCGCCAACCATCTCTCGCTGATTTCCCATGAAAAAGTTCACAGACTGTATCTTTCCCTCTCGTTTTGTATCAATTAGAAAAACCGACTGGCCGTCCTTTAATGTCCCAGAAAATAACCTGCCAATTGCAACAGGTCCTGCTGCGGGATCCATTGCCATATTTACAATCATCATTACTGCCGGACCGGTGTCATCACAATTCAAAATTGCCTTGCCAATATCCGATTCCAGATCACCTTTCCATATTTTCGGAATTCTATATTTTTGTGCTACGTGTGGTGGCGGATGATGTTTTACTACCATTCCAAGAATTGCTTCTGCAAGCGGTGCCTTTTTTGCAAGTTCATCAACGCTCCCGCCTTCTGCATATGCAGCATAAATGTCCTTAAATGAGATTCCTTTTTCCTTCATCACTTCAATGTTAAAGCCCCACCTATCCTTAGCAGAGCCAAACGAGACACTTCCATCCTGAATTGAGACCTTCCACTTGTCACGGTATTCAGGTTCTGCGTAGGTATCGATTAGCCCATTAAACGTAGTAATGATATTTGCGAGCCATTCTTGCATTTTATCAGGAGTAAGCCTTAGCTCCTTGATGAGGCGGTCGATTTTATTGATGTATAAAACTGGCCTTACCCGTTCTTCAAGTGCCTGCCTAGTTACGGTTTCAGTCTGAGTCATGATTCCCTCTACGGAATCAGATACTACTACTGCTCCGTCGATTGCGCGGAGACTACGCGTTACACGTCCAGTAAAGTCGATGTGGCCTGGAGTATCAATCATGTTAATGACATATTCTTTTCCTTGTTTTTCAAAAAGTAAAGT
>DASWKH010000060.1:0-5530 GCA_036396715.1 Candidatus Nitrosotenuis sp. | reverse complement strand
CTCTTAGGCGATTATCCTGATGTCTTTTTTACCCCAGTTGATGTTGCAATAGATAACGCAGGACAAAGAGTCGAGCTTGACGTCAGGCAGCTCAACAAGGGCGACCAGATATACGATCTTGGGCACAAAACAGTCGAACATTACTCAAAGCTCATAGCAAGCGCGGGAACCGTTTTCATCTCAGGGCCGCCCGGATATTTTGAGAAGGAGGATTTTAGCTACGGCACAAAGGCAATGCTTGAGGCAGTATCAAACTCGATGGCAACTACCATAGTAAGCGGGGGACACCTCACATCAGCACTAAAAAAATACGGTCTGGCAGAAAAGATCACCCACATCAGCACCGCTGGTGGAGCGCTTGTTTTGTATCTGACTGGAGAAAAGCTCCCAATGATTCAGTCTCTAGAAGAGGCTGCCAAAAGATACAAGCCTAAATAGATGCCTTGCAGTTAGGGCAGCTTCGCTCATCTGTTTTGTTAATGTAGCTCTGGGTTTGGCATGATGCACACTTGAACTCCTCAAGTGGCTCGAAGAGCTTGAACCATTGCGTAGTAAAGTTCTGGGCAATGTTCCGCATCACCCCAGAATCACACAGTTCTGTAAAGTGCTGCTCCACATCATCAATTGTAAGGGATTTGTCTATCATTTCATTTTGCTGCAAAAACGCAAAAATTTCGTCGTTTGTGAATCGAACGTCCCCGTTGTTGAATTTTTCAAAGATTATTTTTCGAATCTGTGATGGAATTGTTTGAGAATCACTCATATTAATAGAGGCTTGCCGCCTCTTCTTTTAAGCTATCGAAATTATTGTTTTCCAATTTGCTTGCCAGATAAGAATACAGTCCAAGCTTCAAAACTTTCAGGGACAAGAGCGCGCACTTGATCCTAATTGGGCTCTGCTGAATTAGGTGCTCTAGTCCAAGCTCAGACAGTATTGTTTCTTTTTGCATGTTTTTTGCATCATCAATGTCCTTTCCCTTTATGAGTTGCGTCAGAACCGAAGTGCACGCAGTGCAAATCGTGCATCCCTTTCCGCTCCACTTGATATCATCAATGGTGTGATCCTTGATATTCATCTGAAGAGTGATGCTGTCGCCGCACATTGGGTTTGCGTCGTGCTGTGATATGTCAGGATGCTCCAGCGTACCCTTGTTTTGAGGATATTTTGCCTCATCGATTATTATCTCTGTGTAGAGCGGATCACTCATAGCTTGAACAACTCGGCTACTTTATCGAGGGATTTTACAAGGGCATCTACGTCTTCTTTTGTGTTGTAGATGTAAAAGCTGGTTCGGTTTGTTGCCGCAACGTTTAGCCTCTCCATTAGTACTTGGGCGCAATGATGTCCGGACCTTATTGCCACCCCCTCCCTGTCTACTATGTGTGCGACATCGTGCGGATGGACGTCATGAAAGTTAAAGGAAATTACCCCGCCGCGCTTTGCAATGTCTTTTGTTCCGTAGATTGTCATTCCCTTTACATTTGACATTTTATCTAGCGCATATTTTGTAAGTTCTATTTCGTGCTCCCGAATTGTCTGCATTCCAATCTTTTCAAGGTAGTCTATGGCGGCCCCAAAGCCCACAACGTCTGCGATGTTTGGAGTTCCTGCCTCAAACTTGTACGGCAGATCATTCCATGTAGTTTCATACTTGTGGACTTCTCTTATCATGTCGCCGCCGCCGTGGAATGGCACCATGGTCTCAAGAATGCTCTTTCTTACCCAAAGGACGCCAACTCCCGTAGGGCCAAGCATCTTGTGAGCAGAAAACGCAAAAAAGTCGCAGTCAAGACTTTGAATGTCCACTTTCATGTGGGGCACAGCCTGTGCACCGTCGATTAGTATTGGTACTGAGGCTTGCCTGCATTTTGAAACAATCTTTTCCACATCGGTGATTGTTCCAAGCACGTTTGACATTAGGCTGAATGTTACTAGCTTTACTTTGCCTGTTAAGAGATACTTGTCTAGCTGATCAAGAATTAATTCCCCGTCATCATTAACGCCGATGTATTCTAGCTTGGCATTTTTTTCCTGGGTTAGGAGCTGCCAGGGGACAATGTTGCTGTGGTGCTCGTATTCTGTTGTGACAATGATGTCTCCTTCCTTTATGTTGGCTCTCCCCCACGAGTACGCCACGAGGTTTATTGCCTCTGTTGTTCCCCTCACAAAGATTATTTCTTCACGGCTCTTAATGTTGAGGAGTTTTGCAACCTTGTCCCGTGTGGCCTCATATGCCTCAGTTGCCTCTTCAGCTAGGGCGTAGACTGCCCGATGAATGTTGGCGTTGTGGTTTCTGTAATAATCATTTATGGCATCTATTACCTGGTTTGGCTTTTGTGTTGTGGATGCATTATCAAGATAAACAAGCGGCTTGTTGTCCCGTACAGTTCGTTTTAGAATTGGAAAGTCCTTGCGAATCTGTTCAACTGAAATAGATGTCTGCAATTCTCAAACCTCCACATAGATCGCATTTTGATCTATTTTAATATTGTACGTTTTTAGTGGTTTTTCTGCCGGCGGGTTTAGCGGCTTGCCATTCTCCAAGTTGAAAACAGAAAGATGTAACGGGCATCTAACACCCTCCTCGGTTACAAAGCCCAATGAGAGGTCTGCTTCCGCATGTGTGCAGATTCTGTCAGTTGCGTAAATTTTTCCGCCAAGATTTGTTATTAGCAAACGCTTGTCCTCATGATCAAAGCTGAACATTTCATTAATTCCAAGCTGGTCCTTTGCACATGCCTTTACCCAATTGCCCAACGTCTTTCACCTGTACTTGTAGTGGGTCTCTAGCTGGTCGGCCTCTTTGTAGCGCACCTCTTCTACTTCGACAATTGACCTTAGATGCTCGTCGGATTTGAGAATCAGGTCCCTTCCCTCCCACTTGGACTCTATAAGATATGCAATCCATGCCCTTACCTGATACGACATGGACTTTGACATCGGCTCCATGAATCCTTCAACGATTATTCTTTCTGCGTCTGAGCGGCTAAGGCAGCGGGTGCCAAGATAAAAAATCTGTTCTTCGTCCACTTGGGCAACGGATGCAGAATGGGTCGCCTTGACATCGTTTGTAAAGATTTCAAGTCCTGGAATTGCGTCTGATTTTGCGTCCTTGTCTAGCAGAATGGAGCGCCCCGAAAGAAAGGATCGTGACTGTGATGCACCCTCCAAAATTCTAATCATTCCCTTGAATAACGATTTTGACTTGTTTTTGAGAACCGCCCTCTGCACCGCTTTTCCTTCAGTTGATGGTTTCTTATGAACTAGGTTTGTAGCCAAGTCAAATGACTGCTCATTATTTCCAAAAATTACTTCGGCATCGTCAGCTGATGCACCCGTTCCGTCAAGATAATAGTTTGTCTTGTATCGTGAAAGCATTGAGCCAAAAAGACCGAGGTACCAGTTTATCTTTGCGTCCTCTGCTAGAGTCGAGTTTCTCGTAGAAAAGTTGACAGCAGATTGGTTCATTGCCTGAAGTGTAGTCATCTGCAGATTGCTGTTTGGCTGCAAATTGACTGTGAGGAGTTCCAAGTAGGCTTGCTGTTTTGCCCCCTCTGGCGCGTACAGTTCTTGCACGATGCTTGCCTTGCTGCTTTGCTCTGCCACTATAATATTGCGTGAAATTGTCGAGGTGCCATCAGCAGAAATTGAAGAAACGATATGAATCGGTTTTTCCAAAACCAGATTTTTTGGAATCTTGATGAAAATTCCAGAGTTGAATGCCGCGCTGTTTAGTGCGGTGTACTTGTCCTCTTTTGGATCGGTTGAGTCAAATATTTTTTTTACCAGCTCGCCGTCTGTTTTTATTGCATCATAAATTGACGACACCACTAGCCCTTTTGATTTTAGCTCGTCTGGAACGTTTATCCGAAATATGTTAGAGCCGGTCTGGATGATGTGGGTTTCTTTTTCTAGTTCTGCTAGTCTTGGTTTTAGAGAATCAAAAACTGCACTTTGCGACTCTAGTGAGAGTGAGACCAGTGATGGGTCCATTCTTTTTGCGTCTGTGTATTTGTTGTATAGTGGCGATACCTCCTCTGGAAGGTTCTGGTATACAGAAAAGGCGCCTTTGCGGTACTGCTTTAGCCACTCTGGCTCGTTTTTTGATGACGAGATTTCGTCCACATGCGTCGTGGTAATTGTGGATAAGGCAAGAGTTTGCATATTACAACAAAAGGAAAATAGGAGTTTATCCTACTGAATCGTCCATTTCTAGTTTTATGAGCCTGTTTAGTTCTACTGCATATTCCATTGGAAGCTCTTTTGTGAATGGCTCCATGAATCCGTTTACAATTAGTGTCAGTGCTTCTTCTTCTGAAAATCCTCTA
Organism: Candidatus Nitrosotenuis sp.; assembly: GCA_036396715.1. Taxonomy (GTDB): domain Archaea; phylum Thermoproteota; class Nitrososphaeria; order Nitrososphaerales; family Nitrosopumilaceae; genus Nitrosotenuis. The sequence continues at coordinate 1,201 of DASWKH010000060.1, read as the reverse complement.
GTCATCAGGTAAAAGATTTGCTCGTCACCGATTTTTCCAACGGTCGCCTCGTGTGTTACTGTTGCGTCTTCTTGGTTTATCTCCATGTATGGATATGTGTCAGTCTTTGATGTGTCATCTAAAAGCAGTGCATCGCATCTTACTGATGCCTTTACATTCTTTGCGCCCTTTGCCACATGAAGCAGGCCCCTGTATGTAGATCTGCCGTTTAGGCGGCTAACAGATTTTGATGTGATTCTTGATGTGGTATCAGATGCAAGATGAACCATTTTTGCGCCGGTGTCCTGGTGCTGGTTTTTTCCTGCAAATGCAATTGAGAGTGTCTCTCCGTGTGCCTTTGGCTCAAGGAGGTAGATTCCAGGATACTTCATTGTTATCTTGCTTCCAATGTTTCCATCAATCCACTCTACTTTTGCACCTTGGTACGCGTATGCTCTCTTTGTTACAAGGTTGTACACGTCGCTGCTCCAGTTTTGGATTGTTGTGTATCTGAGCTTGGCGTCCTTGTGTGCCACCAGCTCAACTACTGCAGAGTGTAAGGATTCTGATGAATAAACTGGCGCTGTGCACCCTTCGATGTAGTGGACCTCTGAGCCCTCATCAGCAATGATTAGTGTTCTTTCAAATTGGCCAATGTTTTCTGCATTGATCCTAAAGTATGCCTGTAGTGGCATGTCGACTTTGACCCCAGGTGGAATGTAGATAAATGATCCTCCACTCCATACAGCGCTGTTTAGTGCTGCAAACTTGTTGTCTTCTGGCGGAATTATTTTGCCAAAGTATTTTTTGAAAATCTCGGGTTGTTCTTTAAGTGCAGTATCAGTATCTAAGAAAAGCACGCCCTTTTTGGCTAGGTCCTCGCGGAGGTTGTGGTACACAACTTCGGATTCGTATTGTGCCCCCACTCCTGCTAGGAATTTTTTTTCTGCCTCTGGAATCCCAAGTTTGTCAAAGGTTCTCTTTACATCTGCTGGTACATCGTCCCAGTTTTTCTCGGTTTTTTCTGAGGCCTTTGCATAATAATAGATATTTTGAAAGTCGATTGCCGAGAGGTCAGCGCCCCAGTTTGGCATTGGCTTTTTCATAAAAACTTCGTAAGATCTTAATCTGAAATCAAGCATCCATTGTGGTTCATCTTTGAGCTTGCTAATTTCTCTTACAACATCACTTGAGAGGCCTTTTTTGCCAAGATGAACGTACA
>DASWKH010000059.1:0-20660 GCA_036396715.1 Candidatus Nitrosotenuis sp. | reverse complement strand
CGTACGTTCCCGGACCCAGTGTTGTAGTATCAAGCCTGTATGAATCACCTGCACTAAGAAAATCAGAATCAAAGAGTGACGGGTCTGCAGTGCTAGTGGCCGTATGTATGGTGTTATCGTCATTGGTCCACACTATGACATCTCCAAGTGGCACCTGTGCAAAGTCGGGGGAATAATCGGGATTGCCCTGAATTGAAGAATCGGCAAGAATTGAAATTGCAAATTCCGGAGCAGCAGGTGCGCCCTCACCTAGTACAAAGGAGGCAGTCATCCAGGGGTGTACCATGCAGTAATATTCGTACGTTCCCGGGGATAGCGTCGATGTGTCAATTTGGTACGACTCGCCGGGGTCTATCACTACTGAATCAAATGTATAGTCTGCATCGACTATGCTTGTAACCGTATGTACAACATCATCGTTGTTGGTCCACTCTATGATGTTTCCGTGCGGCACCTGTGCTACATCTGGGGAATAGTCCGGATTGCCAGAAATTGAAGACCCAGGCAAAATGGAAATTGCAAATATCGGCGCAGTGGGAACCGGGACTTCAGGTTCTTCTTCTACTGGTGGCGGGACTAGATACTGGGATGGGCCATAGAGGCCAAAACCCACATACGATATGACTGCAGCACCAGTAGCTAGTACAAATATGATTGATATTGGCTTGAAATACTGTGGCATCTTCATGGCGACATAGGCCATCATTATTGCCGGAACTGCGATGATTAGCATAACTCCTGCAAATGTAGGGATAGTAGTAATTGCGTTAAACGTGAGTGCCGCCAGACCAAATGAAAACGAGATTCCCAAAACCACCAAAGTCGTAGCTTTTGCGCGATTGCTAGTAGATACACCGCCTTCCAAGATTCCAGCAGACAAAAAGATCAATCCAATGAACATGGTAAGACCTGTCAATGCGTGCATTCCGTCGATGAACGTGTGCGCAATTCCGGCGTATGCTATAGTAACTCCGGTCAGGCCGATGGCAGTAAGGCCCATTCCTGGCATCATGAGGTCCCAATTGCTCATTTGTGCTTGATGCCTAGGCGGAGATACTTATTCCTTTTGGGGTCTGAGAAACTTCGAAGAAATTAAATGACTAGGGGGGCGCCTTTGAGTGTTTGGCGGCAAAAGAGATACTTGAGGTATCAAAACCAAGAATCATAGTTTTACTTGTAATAACTGCTGTGACTTCGATGTATGCCGCATCAAAGCTTGTCGGCCCCGCACTCGATCCGATGGGTCTTGTTCACATCATAATTGCAGGAGCGCTTGCGTCTGCCGGATCCAGTGCACTGAATCATTATTATGATCGCGACATTGATCCATTAATGAAAAGAACCAGCACAAGGCCCATTCCGTCTGGGAGGATAAAGGCGTCCTCTGTTTTGGCGTATGGGCTGGCAGTAAGCGTGATATCCGTTTTGTATGGCGCAATTTTTCTAAATCTTACCAGTACTTTTTTTATCGCACTTGGAATATTTTTTTACGTCATAGTCTATACTGTGTGGCTTAAGCGAAAAAACTCGTCCAATATAGTAATTGGGGGGTTTGCAGGAAGTGCGGCATCGATGGCGGGCTGGACTGCAGCAACCGGATTTGTGCCGCCAGTAGGAATTGATTTGCTTGGATTTTTAGTGGGGTTTTTGGTATTTGTGTGGACGCCTTCGCACTTTTGGTGCCTTGCAATGAAGATACGCGAAGATTATGCAGAGGCACACGTTCCTATGCTGCCAGTATTGATTGGGATGCAAAAAACATCCAAGTACATTCTGGCAAACACGGCAATACTTTTGCCGTACTCACTTGCGCTGTATGCTTTTGGGCTTGGAATCGTATATGTGGCAGTTGCAGCTGCGTCTGGGGGCCTGATGCTTGCATACCACTACAAGCTTACAAAAACACCTACATCGGACTTTGCGTGGAAGGCATACAAGGTTACGGCTCCGTACTTGACTATAATCTTCGTAGCAATTGCGCTAGATGCGGCCTTTCACTTTAGGTTCTAGGTTAGATTAAGCCTAAAAAAACGCCGAAAGACAATTCTCATTTAGTATTCTACGGCTTTTTTCAGGCTTCGCTGTAGTTTTGGGCTGGCAGGGCCTGTCCAGAAGATGGCTCCGTCACTACCAAGCATGATTTTGCCTTGTCTTTCTAAAATTTTTAAAATAAAGTTAAAGACAGGATACTGCATCCCGGTAGGCAGTTTTTTGTAGAGGCGTGATTTAGAATCAAATTCCTTGTTCTCGCAAATCAGTTTTTCAACTATTGTCAGGCTTCTAAGGGTGGGATTAAACTTGCGAGTGCCTTCTAGAATGTAGTTCATGATGGCAATGTTTCCAGATGTGTTGTTCTGAGGCGCATTTTTCTTCGATTTATTAAAAACGCGTGCTGGCATTTACTCACACTATGTACATACTAGTATATACGCATTTGTACATATGAATATGTACGTGATTACCTGTATTTGAAACGGCGCTCATAGTTCTTGTGGCCGGTCAGCTCCATAAGAAAAGCAGTTTTTTGGCCCTGATAATTTGTAATGGAATAGATTAACCTCATCCCCTCTGGCAGGTACACATGAAAGGCATTGTCAACACCATGTCTTTTTTTGTAGTACAGTGGAATCTGTTCAAACTTGATCCTCTCACCTACGATGACATCATTTTTTAGATTATCAATAATGTCCTTGACATCCTTGAACAAGGCACTGTTTTTATTCAAACGAGAAAACACAAGATCAAAATCCTTGCGGTCGCCTAATACTTTCATTAGGTGCTTGGGATCTCTATGTATAAAACGCTGACGCAATACATTACTGCCAATCAACAAGTACCATCAGGGAAATTATTCACGGGTTCACAAATAATCTTGTAGCTATCGCGCTTGACAGAACCGCAAATAAACAGAGTTTTTTAATATGCCTCTGATTCTCAGACTTGACAATCAACAAAGACAATTACACTAGTTACAAAAATGATTTATTTTGAAAATGGTGAAAAACTGCAAATATTGCGGAAAGGAAATGAAAAATCAAGAATTAACGCACTGCTCAGACGGATGCCTTTTTGCTAGCATTAAAGAAAGTAAAAAAGTTCGGGGTCTGTGAAATGACGGGGTATTGCATAGGAACATGCGTTCGATATAAGGCAAGAAAGCCCCTTGAGATTGGCAGATATGCTGCTGGCCAGAAACGCTGTAATCTTTGCGAGATTTTCATAAACTCGGATGGCGCGTTCTGTCCATGCTGTAAGAGAAAGCTACGATCACTGCCTAGAAGCAGAAAGGGCAAAGAAAAATACATGATGCAAAAATCTGGATTAACTATTACTGAAGACCAGAAATCTACTGCTCAATTCTGCAGTTTGGCTGAATCATAAAAAACAATTCAAGATGCTGTTTTGAATAGACATGGCAATTATGAGTAAGTCTTAAATGCGTTTAGGTAAGTTCGTTATTGTGCGGAAGTTTGGGGCAGCCTCGTTATTTTTAATGTCAGTTTTACTTGCAGGCGTGATTACACCGGCAACAAATGGTTTTCAAATGATTGGGTTTGTTCCGACAAACACGTACGTTGATTTTGCTTTTGCCCAAACAGATGACTCTGAAAATGACATTGAAGATGAAACAGTAGATGATGTCGAAGACCAAACCCAAGAAGAGACTGAAGATGAGATCATGGATGATGCTGAAGACGAAATCGAAGAGGAAACCGAAACTGACAATCTGGGACGGGAAGTAGCCGACTTTGTACATAATACTCGGGACCTGTTTAGGGAACAAAGAGAAGAGACAAGAGCAATAATTGATGCATGCAGGGATGCAGTTCGAGACGCCGCACCAGAAGAACGAGCAGACATTAGGATGCAGTGCAGAGAGGACCTAGATGAAGTCAGAGAATCATATCGCCAACTTCGAGCTACATATCAAGATGTCTTCCGTGAATTTAGGGACCACGTCAGAGTACTAGTCAGAGATGCTCAAGGCCAGTCGGATGCAGATGTCATGTCTGCAGTTGATGCGATTAACATGCGGGCGCAACGAGAGGATATGAGAGACAGAGCCCATGAGATTCGAATGCAAATGCAAGAAGAGTTCCGAGCAGAAGTATCTGATCTCCGTGATCAAATGAGAGAAGATAGGGAAATGATGAGAGAGGAGATTCAAAAGATTAGAGAAGAAGGACAGGACAGAGAAGAATTAGAGTCCATACGAGAACAAATGAGAGAAGAGCAAGAAAAAATGAGAGAGCAGATGCAAGAAGAACGTGAGAAGCTAAGAGAGCAAATGCAAGATGAACGTGAAAAGATGCAAGAAGACCGCGAGAAGCTAAGAGAGCAAATGCAAGATGAACGTGAAAAGATGCAAGAAGACCGCGAAAAAATGAGGGAACAAATGCAGGAAGAGCGTGAGCAGATGACGGAATCTGAAGAATCAGAAGAAATAGCTGCGGAGTCCATCGAAGAAGCTGAAGAAACTAGTGAAGAATCTGAAGTCACTGAAGAATCTGAGGAAACTATTGAGGAATCAGAAGAACCCGTAGAAGAATCTGAAGAAACCGAAGAAACCCAGAATTAGCGAATATTTTTCTAATTTTTGAGCCAAAATTCTTTTTAGGCATTTATATGTTGTATTCGATCAGATCTTCATAGTATCTGTAAATGAATGATAAAACAAAAATAAAAATTCGACACACCACTCATGAAGACATTCCAAAGATAGTCGAATTACAAAACGTGTCCTTTCCATTCATGGCGCTGGAGGGGATGATTTGGAAGCCAGAACAGTTGCAACGCCACCTGGAGGTTTTTCCTGAGGGCCAATTCTGCGCTGACTGCAATGGGCAGATTGTCGGCTCGGTAAGTAGCTTAATAGTGAATCTAGAGCCGGAATACCAAGAACATACATGGATGGGAATTTGCGGTGGGCCTAGATTTGGAAATCACAATCCAAGTGGTGACAGCCTTTATGGAGCTGATGTGTCGACACACCCAGATTATCGCAGGCTAAAAGTTGCGACGAGACTTTACGATGAAAGAAAGAACCTCTGCATCAAACTAAACCTGCGGAGAATAATTGCAGGCGGCAGGCTGTTCAATTATTGCGAGTTTGCCGAAAAGTTTTCAGCAGAAGAATATGTCAATAAAGTAATTGAAGGCGACATCGATGAGCCGGTGCTCGGCTTTCAGCTAAAAAATGGATTTAAATTCATCAAGATTTTGCCAAACTATCTCAAAGACAGCCGCTCACAAAACTATGCCACATTCATAGAGTGGAAGAATCCGCATTACAAGGTGAATTAGTTTGATAATTGACTGCCATACGCACCTAAACCAATACGAATCCCTAGCAAACATTTCCTCACTAGATGACAGGGTAAGGAGGCTACTCAGAATCATGGTGAGTCACAACGTGGATTATTCAATTATTTTGTCCTCATATGTGGTAAATGAGCAAAGACCATCGACGCAGCAGCTAATCGAGGCCACAAAAAAGCATGACAATTTAGGAATAGTTGCGGGATACAGCATAGACAATCACACCGATGAGGATCTAAGGCAGTACAAAAAATGGATAAAGGACGGACTGGTAAAGGGCCTAAAGCTTTACTGCGGCTATGAGCATTATTATCCGTATGATAAAAAATACCAAAAAGTCTACGATACGTGCGTGGAGTTTGGCATTCCTGTCATGATTCACACTGGTGATACGTTTTCTGGAAAAGGAAAGCTAAGATTCTCGCACCCGCTTAACATAGATGAGGTCGCAGTAGACAACCCCGAGCTCAAAATCGTCATGTGCCATCTTGGAAACCCATGGATAGAGGACTGCCAGGAAGTTGTCTACAAGAACGTTAATGTCTATGCAGACATGTCGGGTTTGGCTGTTGGCAAATTCGACCATTTCTTTGAAAACATGATGGTCGAAAAGGTAGCAGAACTGATCAACTATGCAGGCGAGCCGCGTTACCTGCTGTATGGAACCGACTGGCCAATCTCCAATATGGACTCGTACCTCAGCTTTGTTGCAAAACTAAAGTTAAAAAAAGATTACAGGGACAAGCTGATGTACAAAAACGCAAAAGATCTATTCAAGATCAGCGTGTGAAATAGCTAAGATTCTTCAAGGCCCGGAAATGATGCCTCATAATCCTTTTCAGCCATTTCCTTGTTCTGCTCATCATACTCGTCCACTTCTTTTTCTTGAACAGTTGCTTCTACTCGGCGCGTGTCCTTTGTGAGCCATGACACCTTGACTAGTCCCAGTATTTCCAAGTCGAGCAAAACCTTGTTGAACTTGTCTTGCGCAAGCGTCACTCCAGACTTGGAAAGGCTCCTGGTTAGCTCCTCGTCTGTTAGTGAGCCTGCGCTCTTTATCTTCTCGTACACTAGATTTCGTATTGGAAATTCTGCCATAATTTTTAACCGTAAAACGTCTTGTCTATTGTCTTGGGGACGACATTAGAAATAGTTTCCTTTATTGCCAGATACCACTGGTCTACCTCCTTTGTTATTGAGGGGCGAATCTTTTTGAGAGCTGCTGCAAAGTTGGCACTAGTTATTTTTGCGGCATTATTTTGCATTGCGCTTACTCCGGCCTCCCTGCACAAGGCTACTAGGTCTGCGCCGGTATAATTTTGAGTGGAAACGGAAATCTCCTGCAGGTTCACATCGCCGGAAAGCGGCATTTTTTCTGTGAGGATTTTGATTATCTCAAGCCTTCCTTTTTCGTCTGGCTGCGGCACATAGAGGACTGGCTCCAGCCTTCCTGGTCGCAGAAGCGAGTTGTCCAAAAGGTCCGGCCTGTTTGTTATTCCGATTACCACTACTCGTGAGGATCCGCTGTCCTCCATCTCTGTTAGTATTTGGGAAAGAATTGTCTGGCCTACTCCGCCTTCTTCGCCTGACTTCATTCTTGCTAGCGAGTCCATCTCATCAAAAATCACCACACACGGTGCGGATGTCTTTGCCTTTCTGAAAATCTCCCGTATTGCCTTTTCTGATTCTCCTACCCACTTTGAGAGGATTTCTGGGCCCCTCACTAGTATCATGTTGCTGCCACTCTCCGTTGCTACTGCGCGCGCCAAAAGCGACTTGCCGCATCCCGGTGGGCCGTACAATAAGGCGCCACGCGGAGGCTTGATTCCCATGTTGTGAAATTTCTGCGGCTCTTTTAGTGCTACAATGATGTTTTCCTGCAAGGTCCGCTTTATGTCGTCTAGCCCTCCCACATCATTCCAAAACACTTTGGGTCGCTCCACGTAAAACTCCCTCATCGCGGTGGGGACGACTTCGTGCATTGCATCGTAAAAGTCCTGAAGCGTTATCTCCATTGACTGCAGGATTTCTGCTGAGACCTTTTCTGTTTCCAGATCAATTTCTGGCAGGTATCGTCGTATTGATTTTAGTGCTGCCTCCCTGCAGAGAGACTTGATGTCTGCACCCGTATGTCCGTGCAGTTCCGCTGAGAGTCTTTTTAGCTCCACATCGTCTGCTATTGGCATTCCCCGCGTGTGGATTTGTAAAATCTCCAGTCTGCCATCGACGTTTGGAACGGAGACTTCGATTTCCCTGTCGAATCTTCCCGGTCTTCGAAGGGCTGGGTCGACACTGTCTGGCCTGTTTGTTGCGCCAAGGACTATTACGTTTCCCCTGTCTGTGAGCCCGTCCATTAATGCCAAAAGCTGCGCTACGACTCTTTTTTCCACGTCGCCGTACGCTTCTTCCCTTTTTGGCGCAATTGCGTCTATTTCGTCGATAAATATTATTCCTGGCGAGTTGTCCTTTGCCTCCTTGAAGATTTCACGGAGCTTTGCCTCAGTTTCTCCGTAATACTTGTTCATAATTTCCGGCCCGTTAATTGAAAACATGTTTGCCTCCGACTCGCTTGCTAGGACCTTTGCAATCAGGGTCTTGCCACACCCAGGGGGGCCATACAGCAGGATGCCACTGTGCGGCTCGATTCCAAGCCGGTTGAATATCTCTGGATGTCGTAGCGGAAGTTCCACTATCTCTCGCATTATTTTGAGCTCGTTTCTGAGCCCTCCTACCTCGTCGTATGTTATTCGAACCTTTTTGTCAATTGCCTTGTCTGCAGATATTGCAAACTCTGTTGTCCTATCAATTGTGACTATGCCCTTTGGCGCAGTCTTGCCAATCTTAAAGTCCATGGGGTTGCCTAGGATCATAACGGATATTTCATCGCCCTGACAAAACGGCAGGCCCTTTAGGCGGTTCTTTACAAAATCGGTAAATTCCTTGTCAACGGTTACGACGTCGCTTACCGGTATTAGTGAAATTGATTTTGCGGCCTTGGCGGGTGCCTTTTTTATTTTTACAATGTCGTTTAATGTGGCGCTGATGTTTTTTCTTGTCTGGCCATCAATTCTTACTAGGTCTGCGAACTTGTCGTCCTCATCTGTCGGCCATACAACTGCGCAGCTGGCGCGCTTTCCTGTTATTTCGATTATGTCTCCTGGGTTGACCTTAAGAAAGTCCATTGCGTCGGGCCCTACTCTGGCGCGTTTTTTGCCTACGTCGCGTTGCTTTGCCTCGCCAACGCGCATTTGTAGTGGTTCATCTTTTCGTGCCACGACTAATCACTTCACATCTACTGACCTGCGGCTCATGTTGAGGACCTCAAACTCGCTTACTCCTTGTACGGATCTAACGGAATTCTCTAGTGAGTCCATCTGCCCTTCCCTGTCATCCAAATCAAACTGTGCCTTTAGATAGTATAGGCCAAAAGCTAATGGCTCTTTTGTGTATTTTTCAAGCTTTATTCCGTCGCCTAGTTTTTCTGAGATTCCCTTTGCTAGGCTGTCCAGATCTATCTCAGTCCCTGTTGGGAGGATCTTTGTGATTAATAGCAGTCGTGCCATTTTCTATGGTCCTGAAAAGCTACAAGACTGACATGTGTATGGTCTTGCTGCCTCTCTGCAGCTTTCACATCTCCAAATCAGAACGGATCCGCATTCAGGACAGTTGAACTTGACACACTTGTCGTTTGGCATGATGTGCCTGTTACAACAACTGCAAACTGGAAGTGCCAGTGATGCTGACATGAGCTGTCTTTTTTAATAATCAATTTATAGCTTGCCCAGTTCATTTCGGACTAGCTGAGAAGCTTTCGTATTTCTGAACCAAAAATTGTCTGCGCTACTTTGAGTGAGCCTTTGAGGCCAAGCAGTTTTACTAGGGCAGTTGTGTGAAAATCAAAGTCCTCATTATCTGAAATATCTGCAACCATTTCCGGTGTTACTGATGAGAACAATTTGTCGATTGTCTGGTTGTCGAGTCTTTCTAACATCTTTCTTGCAAACAATTGTTTTTCAAATTCTTTTCCAAATTTTTCCGTCCAGAGTTTCTGGTATTCTTTTAGCGAGTCGTAATTTCCAGTCTCTAAAAATTTTGAGATGGCACGGCCCGCTAGGATTCCGCCAACACCGCAGGAATAAATCCCACCCGCCGTGGTTGGCTTTGACTGTCCCGCTGCATCGCCGACAGTTACGACGTTTCGTGTAACAAAACTCTCAATTGGGCCGTTTACCCAGATTGGAGCAAAGACCTTTCGAATTATAGAGTGCTTGCCTTTTTTCTCAAGGAATGATTCAAGTGCAGACATTGCATTGATTGCTTTTCCTGCTACTCCAACCTTTCCGATTCCATTAGCTGCCGGAATTATCCAGGAAAAAAATCCCGGATACTTTTGCGCATCAAAGTTTACCTCGACTAGTCCTTTTTGTATCCAGTCGGCATAAATCTCGTACTGGGCCGACTGTAGGGTGCCGGTCCTGTCCCTTTGTACTAGAGAAAATGCGCCACGCGCATCCACAATTATCTTGCAGTTAATGGTGCCAGACGTTGTGATTGCCTCATTACCGTTGATCTCCTTAAGTGATGTCTTTACCCTGATCTCTGCTCCGTTTTTTTGGGCTTGGTGCGCTATCTGCTTGTCAAACTCGCGTCTGTTTATGACTACGACGTTTTGCTTTTTTGCATCAAGTGTTATTTTTTTTCCGCCGGGCGAGCTGAGGGTGGCGCAGTGGATCTGGCTATCAAGGGTCTTAGCTGATGGCACTATTCCTAGGTTTTCGAGGCCTGACGCTGAGACAAGACCTCCACAGTGCTCAGGGGAGCCTATCTCAAAGTCTTCTTCTATTACCAGAACTTTGTGGCCTGCCTTGGCGACTTCCCTTGCGCAAAAAAGGCCTGCTATGCTGCCTCCGGCAACTACAACATCAAAGGACATTTCGTTATTTTTGTGTGTGCGTTAATTTAATTCATAGAGTCGGTTACACCCTCAAAAGTTTTTCAATGGTTGTTTGCTCACTCTAACTGTTGGCGTCAATAAAACAGGTAATCGTGGTTCGAGCAGACCTTGGCATGGGAAAAGGCAAGATTGCAGCTCAGGTCGGACACGCATGTGTGCTTGGTGCAGAAAATGTCCGCAGGTCTCGCCCAGAATGGTTTGAAAAATGGTGGGGCGGCCAGGAAAAAATTGTTCTCAAAGTCAACAGTGAAAAAGAGCTGGAGGAAGTAAAAAGAGGCGCAATCGAGCTTGGCCTTCCGTGGTCTGAGGTAACAGATGCAGGTCACACGCAAATTGCGCCGGGGACATTTACTTGCATTTCAATTGGTCCTGCACCAGAAGACCTAGTTGACAAAATCACAAGTAATCTCAAATTACTGTAAATCTCAATAAATATAATGTGGTAAGCTGGACTCACATCTGTGAAAAAGAAAGTAAAAGGACTGATCGTTGCAATATTTTTTGGCGTAATTTTGGTCACATCAACTGTGGCAATCGCACTCAGTGGCATGCCGCAACAAAGCCCACTTGACAAAGTCACTATCACTGGTACACCTGCAGATAACTTTCCAGACCTAGAAAGGCCGAGATTTTGCGAAACACAAGAAGCCAAGTTCACGCAATATGTAAGAGAATACAAAATACCGACAGAGTGCACCCAGCCTCTTGCCATTACTGTCGACCCGCAAGGAAACGTCTGGTTTGCTCAGACCAACACAGGCATGATGGCAAAATTTGATCCAAACACAGAGCAATTTACTGAATATGAAAACCCGGACTGGCCTCAGATGGGTCGCTCGATGGTCTGGGGCATTGATTACTCGTATGACGGCAACGTCTGGTATACTGATGATACGTATGATTCCATTTGGAAGTTTTCTACAACAACTGGTGACTATGAACGAGTTGGTTTTCCATCAAGTGAGGACTCGTTGCCTCAACATCTCAAAGTAGCAGGAAACCAGATTATAGTAAATGATTTTTATGGAGGTAAAATCAGCTTTTTTGATACGCAGCAGCAAGGCGAGGAAAAACTATACAGAAATGTTCCTTCACCAATACCGGATTCATTTGTTGGAGGGTTTGATATTGACTCGTATGGAAACATCTGGTACACAAACTGGGTATTTCGACAGGGCGGGGCACTAGTCAAGTTTGATTACACACAATTCTCAGAATCTGGTTTTTCTGGCGACAATGTTGTTGCATCACAATTTTCTGAAGCATTCAACCTTCCATCGGACCTTGGAACACCGATAGGCCTTAGCGTTGATCAAAACGACAATGTCTGGATTGCTGATACTTCGAGCAGCTCGTTTTTCAAGTTTGACCCAATATCTGAAACGTTTACAAAATACGTGACATCAGATCCTCGTCCGTCGGCATATGGCAACGCAACTGGTGTAATCAAAACACCTGTCACAGGTCCGTACTGGACCCAAGTAGAGGACGGAAAGCTAATCTTCAATGAGCAAATTGCAAACGCAATAGCAGTATTTGACGTAGATGGGGAATGGCTCGTAGAATACCAAGTCCCATCGCAGAATCCCACATGGGCTGACTGTGGAAGCCAAAGCGACTGCGGAATTGCACAGGTATTTGGGTTCAGATATGCAGGTGATAAAATCTGGTTTACTGAGTGGGTCGAAAACAACATTGGCGTAGTGGACCTGACACAGGATCTTCCATTTGAGTTTGGGCTTACGCAAAAACAACTAACCATTCCACGTGGTCAGACAACGCAGCTAGACTTGCAACTTGTTCCAGTCTCAAACACCGGCGTAATTCTCTCATCAAAGACAACTGCTGCATTTTATGACCTGACAGTACAAATCACGACTACTAATCTGTCTCTGACTGAGACGCAGGTCGTCCCAGTATCAATTACTGCAAGCCCATCAGCACTGACTGGAACATACAAGGTTTTACTCTCGGCAAGAACAAACGACGTAACCGTTTCACAATTTGTCACCGTGAATATAACTCCGTGATTCCAAAAATAGACTCTGATACTGGAATCCTATCTTACACTACAGGCTATCCTGGCTGTGGTGGAATAATACGCACACGCCCTGGTGACTTTGCAGTCTCCGAAGTCCTTGATAAAAAAACAATTTCGTCATTATCGGATGAAGGCTTTGCAGTATACCGGCTGAAAAAATCCGGAATAGATACGAATCATGCGCTGGAACGAATCTTCAAAAAATCTGGCGTGCACCTAAAGGCCCTTGGGCTCAAGGATGCGGCAGCACAGACTGAGCAGTTTGTATGCTCGATGGGAAAAAACAAGTTTTTGCCAAATTATTCCGATGAGAAAATCTCACTTGAGAAAATCGGGTTTGCAAAAAAGCCGCTTTCTGCAAAGGACATGGTGGGAAATCACTTTGTCATAAAAATAACTGGGGCAACAGGCGACATTTCCAGCTTTTCAGAGCAGGACAAAATCTTGAATTTTTATGGATACCAGCGCTTTGGCTCAAAGAGGCCGGTGACACACCTTGTCGGCAAGGCGTTAATCCAAAAAAGATTTGGCGATGCAGTAAGTTTGATCCTCTCATACACATCAGAATACGACTCGGAAGAAAACACCAAGATTAGGAAAATGATGTCAGACATCTCAAAATACTCAGAAGCATTACAGCTAGTGCCAAAACAGATGGACCTAGAAATAATCCTGCTCAGAGAAATGATAGCGCACGCAAACCCGCAAAAGGCGTTATACAAGCTGCCGCTGTCGATTAGGAGGCTGTTTGTTGACGCATACCAGTCATACCTGTTCAATCTTACCCTGAGCAAGTCGTACGAATATGGGGAAGAATTATTTGCGCCGCAACAAGACGACGTGTGTTATGACAAAAACGCAAAGCTTGGGAAATACGAAATGATATCGCACCAAAACATTGCAATTCCACTGATTGGGTATTCTTACTTTAAAAAAACGAGATTCGACTATCATATCTCAAAAATTCTGGCAGAACAAGAGATCTCTCCAAAGAATTTTTACATAAAGGAAATGCAGGAGGTGAGCAGCGAGGGTGGATTTAGAACTGCACGTATGGTTTGTACTGACTATATTGCAAAAAAAGACACTGCAAGCTTTACTCTGCAAAGAGGTTCATTTGCAACCATTATCATGCGAGAAATAATGAAACCATCTGATCCGCTCAGATCAGGATTTTAAGATCTGTTAGCAGACCTACACCTTTAGTCATACTCCATTCACTAAAATTAATATCTACACCTTTTGGCAAAGTCAAGTGTGAACAAGGAGGCTAGGGGAACCGCACAGGTATCTATAATCATTCCAACGTATAACGAGTCTCAAAACATACTGGAGGTTCTAAAATCAATTGAGGAACACCTGCCTGCAAACACGACTGCACAGGCAATAGTAGTAGATGATAACTCGCCAGACGGCACAGGAAAACTAGTTGAAGACTATCTGCAGAATGTAAAAAAAATTGCCAATTACACCATTGATGTTATTCACAGAAAGACAAAGGAGGGTCTGAGCTCTGCGATTCTAAAAGGAATCCAGTACGCTACTGGAAACACCATAGTTGTGATGGATAGCGACCTTTCACACCCGCCAAGCCTTTTGCCAAAAATGCTTGATGCGCTAAAGCACCCAAAGTGTGACATTGTGATTGCGTCAAGATATGTGCGGGGTGGCTCCATTGACGGGTGGACACTGCGCCGAAAATTAATCAGCAAGACTGCCACACTAATTGCAAAGCGGGGTCTTGGAATCAACGCAAAAGACCCAATGTCTGGATTTTTCGCATTCAAAAAACAAATCATTGAGGGCCTCAAGTTTGACGCAATAGGCTACAAGATGCTCTTAGAAATTCTAGTAAAGGCAAAAAACATCAGCGTACTTGAAATTCCTTACACATTTACAAACAGAAAGTTCGGCTCAAGCAAGCTTGACTCAAAGGCAATAACTGATTACATCAAGGCAGTCTGGAAACTCTACAGGTTTGGCAAGGCAGCGGCAAGGGAAGAAAAACGAACCTCTGTGAGCTTTCTCTCAAAGGCTGCCAGATTCTATACTGTTGGTGCAATAGGACTTGTAATTAATTATCTGGCGTCGTCTTTGTTTACTGATGTTGTAACGCACATGTGGTACATTCACGCCACAATAATTGGAATTGCCATATCGATGAGCAGCAACTTTGTACTAAACAAGGTCTGGACCTTTGAGGACCGGAACTTTGCTCCAAAGTACACACTAGTCCAATACTCAAAATTCATTGGGTTCAGCTCCCTTGGCGCGCTTGCACAACTGGGCATGGTTTTCCTGCTTGTGGACAATTATTCAATACAGTATCCTATTGCACTAGTGCTGGCAGTATTTTGCGCAGCCTTGAGCAACTTCATTCTGAACAAAAAGTGGACATTCAAAGAAAAAATCTGGAGCTAAAAAAATTAAAGGATTCGGGATGCAGTGCCTCTTGCGGTACTACTCACGAGTCCCTTGGGTGGAATCTTGTCTACTGTGGAATACTCAGACATCTTGAGGCCAGAGGTGCCCCTTTTTGTCGTCAGAGAGAATTTTTCTGGAAGCAAAGCCATTTTCTTTTTTTGATGCTCCAAAAAGGATTGGCCTGACCAGATCGAGTAGACCTTTGGCACTGTGATAGTCGCAGTGCCCCTTTCGATTACTAGTTTTGTAGTCATTCTATCTCTGTTTTCCATATGTCTGCAGAACTGATATTGTCTGCTCAGCTAATGTTATGATTTATCAGCTGATCTGTTAGTTCATCAAACTTGTTTTGCATTAATTTCTGTCATAAAGATAAAATACCTACCAAATCAACGCCTAACCGATGATGAATCCAATCTTCATCATAGGAATAACGTTTTTGGTACTTGCTGGCGCACTTGGCGGCTACGTGGTATACCACAAAGAAACCGTCATGACTCCACTTGAGATGCAGGAAAAGACAGAAATCGAGAGCATGAGCTGCGAGGAAGTCAAAGTAAAGCACGAGCTTGGCCAGTACTGGTCTTTTACTAACTGGAGAATTGCCGACGCCAAAGTAGACGCCTGTTTTCCTGATCAATAATTATGTGATGATTTTTATTTTTGGCTTTTTGTCTTAGGCCTATGGATTTTGATTGCGATAAACTCACAGATGTGGGAAAATGGTACAAACATACATTCTTCTAAGCTGCAGCGTGGGCTCAGAGCACGAAGTGCTTGAACAGCTAAGGGCACTAGCAGAAATCAAGGATGCGATTATGACGTATGGCGACTATGACATTGTGGCAAAAATAGAGACTGGTTCTGAGCAGCAAATGGATAATCTGATATCCTCAATTAGACAGTTGCAAAAAATCAGAAGCACAGTAACCTTACATGTTACTGACTAGCGTTTTTTTATCGAGAAAAAACCGCCAACACCGCTCATTATGATTCCGCAAACTATGATGGCAATTCCGTAGTAAATCCAGTCTGCATTATAGTACATAACTGACGACTCTGGGCCAATTGCTCCCCTTCCCTGAAACTGAAAGATGGCCCCAAAAATGATCAGAATGGAGCCTATTGGGATGAGTGCTCCAGATATTCTCATAGTCTGATGTGGCGCGCTCAGGTGTATAAAGAGAATTGATTAATTGAACAAATGATTTTCCGTCTTTTTCTTTAATCTAATTTCCAACATTTCAGAAAATGTACAATTGGGATGAAGGTCTTTACGAGAAGCGCCGCTTTTCCTTCCGTAATGTGGTGCTTTTTGGCAGCTCAGCCGCACTTGCCATACTCTTGTTTTTGGTCTTTGCCCCACAAATCCAGGAACTGACTAAAACCATCCCGTACCTGATTGAGCTGGCATACATCCCGACTGTGATTGTAGGGTTTGTCTTTGGGCTCAAAATAACGGAACGGGCAATCAGCCCTGCTGAGACGCGCAGCCCGATTAAGCGGGCAATAATTAAGATATTTTTATTCTTCTTCATAATTGGAGGTTTGTTCAGCTCTGTCAGCTTTGCGTTTAACGGTGGAATATTTTTGCCAGACAAACCGGTACTTGAGATGGGGCTAGCAGAGTGGATGAGCCAGTTTACGTCGCAAAACGGCGGCTTGACGTTTCTGATAATCTCTAGCATAACAATCATGGCGGTGGCCACTAAGCGCATAATAGGGCTTGGGGGTATAGTAAACAGCATCTCGACATTTGTTGGAACATTCATCTTTTTCTCAATGGTTGCGTTGAGCCTCTCACATACGGAGCCATCAACATCGCAGGTCTTTTTGTATACGTTTTATCACGCAGGAATAATCGGTGGGGCATTATTCAAGATGAACAAGCTCACATCGAATCTAAATCTCTGGGAAGACTTTAACAACGGGTATAGGTAATCTAGGGATTCTGCAAGTTCATGTCTTCGTTTAGGTCAACTGAGAGGTTTTTTCCACCAGACTCGGTGGCCTGCTCGAACTTTTGCTTTGCTTCTTCTAGGAACTGCTGGTACTCGAACTGTTTTTGCTTTCCTACGCGGTCGGAATAAAGCACATCGTCGCCAATGGCCAAATAAAGCAGAGCAATTACTGTGAGCGACGCAGCCACCAGTATCATGGAAAATCCTACCGTTCTGTAATTGTGGGGCTCTGCCATCAGCTAATCCAGATTGTGAGTAGGATTTAATCCTTTAAGCGCATATTCGTTCAATTTACGATCACAATTTGTGTTTCAAAATACACATACAGGAGCTTAAGGACTTGGTATCATAACCAATATTTCCTGAAGGTCTTGCGGTACCCTCTCCGGAGGCAGTTGCTCCGCTTTTCCTTCAGATTTTTGCTTTGCTATATCTCTGATACAAAAAAAGAAAAAAGTTAGCAACGCGTAGCATTTTTGTGACATTACAGATCCTAAGCTACGAGTTTCTGGGCCCAATCCGGCTTTCCGAGTGGGGGCCTCCGATGGATCAAGTCCTGTATCTTTTGCTAAAGCGTAGCAACGAGACCTTCCAGATACTTTATGCCGGAGAGTCGGAAAAAACCGACGAGGCCGACTTTTTTACAAAAAATGAGAAATTCAAGTGCTGGATTCAAAACGTAGGAACTGAGAACAACCTGTATCTTTCAATTTATCCAATGTGGGGCTCAAAACAAGAAGAGAGGCAAAGGATTTTGAAAAAAATCATCGACAGGTTCCAGCCGCCCTGCAATGGATGATTCTAATAAAGAATCAAACCAATGATTTCCATGAACTGCCCGTGTTGTGGCGCAAAAATGGAAAAATCTCAGGAACTTGAATCAAGTGTTATAATGAAATGTACAGAATGCGGCCTTTCAGACACCGTGCTAAAATCATGAATTTTGCTTGTTTTTTACTTCGAACAGTTGTAGAGTAATGAGGTCCAGCGCTTTTTTTAGGTGGTCAAACTCGTTGACGGAGTGAATCTGCCCTTCAACTAGCCTTCTTAGTACCTTGACTGTGCCTTTTTGGAACTCATCCTGTGCAATTATCTCCAAGGCATTTAGCTTTGCTAACATGACATCGAGTTCTTTTTTCATATCGTCTGAGGAACGGTGCTTTTCCATCTGTGTGGTTGTTGACTGATTGCTATATGAACCTAAAATTACAACAATTCTTCGTCTAGCTGCTCAAACTCTAGGTACTGTCTGCAGGTGCAGCCAGGAATTGAGCACTTGCCAAGCTTCATCAAAGAATCGCTGTCATTTGATGATTCGTGTGCTTGCGATAAATGGTGGCAACGTCTGCAGTTCATTGTTCTTGAAAAAAATCTCTTTTATTTATGGTTTAAGCACAGCTCGCGCATCTATTTTGGAGTGTTTGAGGTCTGCTAAAATCTCGTTTGCTTGCTCCAATGGAAATGTCTTGTAGATGATTTGAAGCTGGTTTTGTTCTGCAATTCTTATCACTTCTTTCATATCTGACCTTGAGCCAATCAGAGTGCCGCGGATTGTCTTTTCATGTGTGACATCAAAGTTAGGAATGTTTCCAAACGTTCCGACCACTACCAGTCCTCCCTTTTTGACGGAATTAATTGCTGCATCCGTCACAGATTCAGATGGGGCAAAAACAATTGCAGAATCTAACAAACCCTCCTCTCTTCTTAACGTTGATAGAAACTCGGCCTGATCAGGGGAATACTGGATTACATTATCCGCTCCTACTTTTTTTGCAACATCAAGATGATTTTTGCTTCTTGCAATCCCGATGACTCGGCATCCTTTCAGCTTGGAAAACTCTACTGCTAGGTGCCCTACGCCACCAACGCCAAAGATTCCGACTTTTTTTCCTTTGGCTGGCTCTGATGCGACTACTGCCTTGTATGATGTGATTCCTGCGCAAAAAAGCGGTGCGGCATATTCGGATTTCATCGAGTCTGGAATTGGAGTTGCAAAATCCTCTGAGGCAGTAATGTATTCTGCATATCCACCAAGCAGTGATTCGCCGGTAACTTCTGCCAAATCACAGAGATGCTCTTTTCCCTCCTTGCAGTAACCGCACTGCATGCAGGAGCCGAGCAGAGGTGAAATTCCCACTCTTTGTCCTACTTTGAGCTTTGTTACTTTGTTTCCTATCTCGATGATTGTGCCGACTAGCTCGTGGCCTGGAATTGTTGGAAGGGTGGGTGGCAGGCCGTATTTTTGCCAGTCTCCCTCTATTCCGTGCAGCTGCGAGCGGCAGACACCGCAGGCTTCTATTTTTATGAGAACCTCGTTTTGGTTTTTGATCTGGTGTTTTGCAATCTCCTTTAGGTGGAGCGGCCTTGTCTCGATTGGGGCTAGCTTCTCAAGAACCATTGCGCGCATATCTGTCATACCTGCCAAAACATCTCATCTTATTTTTGTGTTACAAAAAATTTTAACGCATGTAAAATTGATCCATTTTGTGGTGCGCATAGTAAGCGATGAAGATGCTAGGCGAGTCGAGATGCTCCAAGTGATATCAAAAAAAGGACTCAAGGTCTTCAATCTTGAGGAGCTAAAGGAGCTGCAGACTCTGGTAGAAAAAAAGGACTATTCACACAACAAAAAGGCGCACAAATCAAAGGTGAGGCTTTTGGCTCAAATCAATGCCAGAATCTATGATCTTGAAGAAAAAAAACTCTGAGTATTATTACTGTGTTGCTACTTTCTGAAATTATGGGCAACCATCAATGTCGCCATTAACGTTGTTACCTGTATTGGTGCATGAACCTGCAGTATTTTGGATGTTTAGATTCCCGTTTATGGTATTTCCTGTAATGCTTACGAATTGATTATCTTTAACATCAACATTACCGCCAATCGTAGTGTCTGTAATGTATAACGTTTCATCATTTTCTGATACAATGTCGCCGTTTATAGTACTGTCTTCAATGGAAACGCTTTGGCTGTTTTTGGTTTTTACACTTCCTGTAATTGTACAGTTTGTTACGTTGATCGTTCCACCATTTTCAGAATACACATTTCCGTTTACCATACAGCCGTCTTCAAGAATTAAGGTTCCATCATCAATTATGATGTTGCCATTCACCTCTGCACCGTTTGTCACAAATACCGTTTCGCCTGAATCAACATCAAGATTATCATTAAAGTCGGAGTCAACGATATTGGTAAATACTGTGACAGTCCTTGTCTTGTTGGCAGTGTTTCCATCCGAGTCGGTAACTGTGTACGTTACGACATATGTTCCAACAGTAGAAGTATCCACACCGCTAGAATCAATAATAATTGCACCGCTCAGATCGCCGTCTTCTGGGTCTGAGGCAGTGGCATTTGCCTCAACGTACGGTGAATCTTTGAGTATTGTCTGAGGGTCATCCCCAATTAATGTGATGATGGGACTTCCAGAAACTGTTTCTACATCCGCGTCTGGCCTTGGCTGCTCAACTATTGATAGGACGAGAGCGTTGTTATCCATACTTTCTCCCATCTGTGCATTCACCGATACTGCGTATTGGCCAGGCTGGGTGTTTTTTGGAATTATGAACTGGTCCTCAAAATAGCCTTGACTGTTCGTATAGCCGTCAAACTGCTCAAGAATGACTCCTGTGGGGCTAGTTATCTTTAGGCTCACAGTAGCATTTTGAGCCTCGCCACCAAGCTGGTAGTAATCCCTAAAGGGATTCTTATCAGTATAGTACACCTTCAAGTCAAACTTGTAGTAACCGCCTATCATTGCATTTGAGAACTGTTTTGTCATTAACAGAATTTGTGGCGGTTCTGGTTCGGGGGGAGGAGGTGGTTTTTCTTTTTCATAAATGTTTGTGGAGCTGACAAGCTCAAAACTTCCAATCAAGTCTGTCTGGAGATTGCTTCCCTTGATACTGCCTGACATTCTGTAGAGATGTCCATTCATCGTGTTTTCTACAAAATACCCAA
>DASWKH010000058.1:0-6080 GCA_036396715.1 Candidatus Nitrosotenuis sp. | reverse complement strand
AGGAACCTTTGAAGTGGTGATCAAGATCCCGCGAACAATAGATGGAAAAACAATTCACATCGGAAACTGGTATGAGATGACATATGTGGACTCATCCACCCCGTCAGGCACCAATGAAAAAATAGTACTGAAGGGAAGAATCGGATAGGATTTAGTTTTTGCTAAAAAACTACGTGCCCCTCAGCAGTCTATGAAGGGGTAACAAAGTTACCTATCATTGATAAACAACGGTTTTAACACAAACCTCACAAGTGAATCTAATGAATAAAAAACTACTATACACGCTTCCTGCCCTGGCAGCAGTCGTTGCGTTGATGTTTGTTGTAGCCACACCATACGTTCTAGCCGAGTCTGGCGACAATGCGTGGAAGATGGGAAAATTTCACAAGCACCACACAATCCAAGTTGACGGGTTTGTAGGCTCTATCCAAATTACTGAGGATACCGACAGGGCCACTCTAAAAGACAAAGTGACCGTATCACTAAGTGAGGCTTCTCAAGGCCTGGATGTGCACATGGCAAAGCTTGGCAAAGTAACAAACGAAAACGGCGACAAGTTCCTGGCATGGACTCTAGTCTCAGTGGACAAAAACGAAGACACTGTCACATTTACTATCCATGTGGTAGATGCAGGAGATGCAGACAACACAGCGCAGATAACCAAAGAGTTCGATCACAGCTTCAAAACGGAGCACGACTCTGACGAAAAGGCCTAAACCTCTTTTTATTTTCAAAACTTTTTACCGAGCAGCTTAATTAATTCAATGTGTATTACGTATCATGGCTGATAAAAAGAAGCTAAACACCAGTAAAGACGACTATGACAAGGCCGTAGTCTCTGAGGATCCGACTAGTACCAAAATGGATTTAGAAAACCTAGCAAAAGAAGCCATGAAAAAGTTCAAGTCGCTATGAATGCCGAGTGGATAGTTACAGGGATAATACTTTTGGGTGCGATGGCAGCAGGTGGAGTAAGCCTGTATATTAAAAGAAGAAAAGCATCCTTGGCTGATTCGTCTGGGAACATCCAGCCAGATTCCAATGAAATCTAGCTGTCTTTGTAAATTGATTAAATCCAAATCTAATCAAAGGTTATACTCTGACAAAATCATTATACGTTAGACAAAATGTCACAACAAAAACAAAAGAAACTTACCAACAGTTAACTTGCTTTCTACTATGACACTTTCTAATTTAAATAGACTAATGATGGTAAATGATCAGCAGATGAAACTCTATTTGGAATTTGAGCCGTGCAACGAATGCAAGGATATCATAAAGGAACTGAGTGCAAATCCACTTGGCCTGAGCATCGAGGATTCTAGAAAATTCCTACGACATGTAACATACAACCACAACGAAACAGTCCAAGCAATAGTAAAGGAATTTCCAAAGCAAGAAAAGCAAGAGAAATTTGACTGGTTTAGATAATCAGATTTTTGATTAGCTGGGAAAATTAGAGCGACAATCCATTTGGTCTTTTGGCAAAACTTTGAGCTGGTTTAAGTAGAGTAAAGGCGCTTTGTTACATGTGGTGCTCTGAGTGGAAATTATGGGAAGGGGTCCTCTGCAAATCATACAGGAAACTCCCCAGTACTATCAGTTATTAAAAAAATACCTGGGCTACAAGCTATTTAATAAGCGCAGCCCCATTTTTGGCTCAGTCGATATAATCAATGTGTGCAATCTGCACTGCACCCACTGTTATTGGTGGCTGAATCGAAAAGAAGACACCGAGCTCACAGTAAAGGACTGGAAGGGAATAATCGATGAGAAGCTCAAAAAGCAAAACGTCTTTGTGGTAACTTTGGTTGGAGGCGAGCCGATGATGCGGCCAGACATTGTAGAGTTGTTCGTAAAAGAGTTCCCAAAGAGGGCCTGCGTAGTGACTAATGGCACCTACCCAATACCAAAGTATCCTGGGACGTATTTTTACTGGGTCTCAGTTGACGGAACCCAGTCAGTGCATGACAGGATTCGAGGCGAGGGTGCCTGGGCGCAGACACGCAAAAACGTTCTGGCATACGTGGAAAAAAACGGCGAAAAGGCCTGGAAGGACATCTGGATATCTATGACTGTAAACTCGCAAAACTACCACACCATTCGAGATGTGGTATCTGAGTGGTACGAGCACACCAACAAGATTGGGTTTCAGTTCCACACGCCGTTTGTAAAAGGCGATCCGTTGTGGCTCCCCTTTGGGCCTGAGCGAAATGGTGTAATTGATGATATCCTATCCTTGCAAAAAGAGTACAAGGACTATATCGTAAATCCGCCCAAAAACTTGGAGCTGATGAGGAGGAGCTGGGGTGGCAAAGGCACGACACCAATTGACTGCCCCACATGGGGAATCATATCATTGGATCATCGGGGCCGCGAAAAGCATCCGTGCTGCATTGGGAGTGCTGAGAAGGAATCGCTTGCGCCAATCTGCGAGGACTGCGGTCTTGGGTGTTATTCCATTTTATTGAACTCTGGTCTGCGCGGCTAGTCGATCAAGCCTTTAGTGATTTTTTGGCAAAAATATATCATGTAATTTTTCCAATGGGCGAAAAAAGCCCTTTCAAGCTTTGTTCACAAAATTTCTCGGACTCGCACCGACTGTTGGCAAGAGAACCCCCGGGCCCGCTTTATCTGTTAGTCAGAACCCCGTCATTTTTTATGACAATTTTGCCGTTTGGCGTGGTTCCAGGTACTGCCAGCCTTCCGTTACCAGTCTTTCAAACTCTTCTTCTGTGACAACTCGCTGGTTTGTTATCTGCTCGTCCTGTCTTGTGTTGGTCTCATAGTCCAGAAACTCCTGACACTTTCGAAATGACTCGTACATTTCGTCTGTCAGAACCTTTGGAAGTATGCTCTTGTTTGCTGTGTATTTTGCTTCTATGGATCCCTTGTGACCCATAAAGAACACGCGAAAGTCGTGAGCTATCTTTCCCCGTGATTCTGCAATTAGTTGGGTGTCAAAGAATGCTCTTAGCACATATGGCCTCCACTTGAAGCGTGGTCGCATGGCTTCTCTGACGTCCTGTTCTATTCTTGCAGTTGAGAGGAATTTCTTTCCCTCGTTTTTTCCACGGAATGTGCGATATCCTGTATTTGGTGATATCAGTGGGCTTTCTGCGTTTAGAACTTCATCTTCACTGATTCTCTGGTTAAGATATGCAACTAGTTTTAATACAAAATATAGGTTCATACGTTTCTAATTACTCTGAACAACTCGAAAAACTCGTTAAAGAATATAACAAATTTGATCAAAACAAAAAGAACAACATTCTTGAAAAACTTGAAGAAATAAAAAAATCAGAAAATGAAAGTAAGGCTATAGTAGAAAAAACCAGAGAATTACAGAAAATTGCGATTACATAATTAGAAACCCTTGTCCAGAAAGGAAGCATCAAAATTTAATGATACAAAATAAAAAATTTGGAATGGAGGATATAATATCAAACTACCCGTAAAACTAAAAGATCAACTTTATACATTCAACATCTAAAGCATATCATTGAAAATTTCAACATTGGTAACCCTATTACTAATTATTTTGATGGCAGCCGTTCCAAATCTCGGGACCTTGGTTGCACAGGCAGAAAAATATGTTCCACCTATAGTTTCCACACGAGGACACGCAGAGGAATCTGACATTCCCAAGGCCCCTGATCCATGGCTTACAAAACCAAGGAATGCACTAGGTTATGATGTCATTGGAGATGTTCCGGGTTTTAACGATAAAACTAGTCCTAAGGAGATAGTAATTTACGTTCATGGATGGAATAATAACGAAGATACAGCTAAAAAGAATTTTAACTTGTTTCAAGAAGCTTTAGGAAAAAAATCAAAAAATCTTGCAAAAAATGTAATTGGTTTTAGCTGGGATTCCAATACAGGAATAGGTGATTATGGAGACGCAAAGAAAATAGCCAAGCTAAATGGTCCCAAACTTGCACAGTTTATTTTAGATTATCACAGCGAATCTGAAAATACAAAAATTCGAATCGTAGGTCATTCACTTGGATCTCAGGTTATTCTCAATGCTATTCAACACTTGCATAACAATCAGGAATCAACAGATAAAATTATCACGACAGTTGATTTTGTTGGAGCCTCAGTAAATGATGGTGCCATAGCTATGACGCCTGGGGGCTTTGGCAAAGCAATATCCAAAGTTGTAGGTCAGCTTAACAACTATTATAATCGCGATGATCCTGCGCTGGATCTGTATTATTTAGTAGAAAAGGATCAAAAAGCTCTTGGAGATGAAGGTGTGAAGACGAAAATAATTCTCCCACCAAATTATAACCAATATGATGTTACTTCAAAAGTCAAATATTCTCACAATGCTTACAATAAGGCAATTGTTGATATTGTTAATAATTGGAACATTTCTAATTCTAAAAAAGTCGAAAATATTGATAACAAAGATCTAAGTAATATGCAAAAAAATAATGAGATTGATGACTTACTTGCTAAAGGGCATAAATTCCGTGACAGCGGTGATTACGGGAAAGCCATCACATATTATAAAAAAGCACTTTTAATTGACCCAAAGAATTTTGTTGCGTTAGAAAATCTTGGCAATATTTACTATAATAAAATAGGGAATTGGGTTTATGCCAAAAAATATTATGAGCAGGCACTTTTAATTGACCCAAAGAATTCTAAAATATCCGACTATCTTTCCCGTATTTCTGGTTTTAATTCTGAAATAAATTATCAAGAAAATGAACAAAAAAATGAACAAAAAAATAAAGAATTTAACGATTTAGTTAGTAAAGGAGATAATTTCCGAGATAAGGGTCAATATCATGATGCCGAAAACTACTACAAGCAGGCACTTCAAATTAACCCTGCGGATTCCAACGTATTATACAGTCTTGGCGATATTTATGAAAAGCTTGAAGATTATGAAAATGCCATCAAATATTACAACAAGGCGCTTAAAATTAACCCCAATCATATTAGAGCAGCATTCAGTGCTGGCTATATTTACTACTTTAAGATTGAGAATTTAGATCAAGGGAGATATTATTACGAGATGGCGCTTAAAATTGACCCCAAGAATTCTTATGTGTTAGATACTCTTGGTGAGATTTATGAAGATCTTGGGGATTATGAAAAGGCCATGAAATATTATGACAGGGCACTTGAATCAGATCCAAATTACAAGTATGCAAAAGAACATAAAAAAGCATTACAAGAAAAAATAAAATCTCCAAAGATATCAACACCAACAGAGCCTCAAACTGCTGCACGCGACTTGACTAGTAATTGGGAGGGAACGATGACGTGGTCTAGTGTGGATCTAACCGAAGAATTTAGGCCAAACAATTGTGAGTACTCGGGAAAAGTTTCGTTGATATTATCTCAAAATGGAAATGTTTTGGGTGGCATTGTATCTTACCCAGAACTTGTGGAATCCACACATAATGAAATCTGCAATATCTTGACTTCTGGGCTTACATTTAGTGTAATAAATGCAAATGTGTTTGGAACCGGATTTTCAGGCACTCTCGGCAAGCTTAATGCCGATGGCCAGTTCACGACTGACTTCCTTAGGGTGGAGATATCTGGCACATTAGATGTGGGAGGTATTCCAGTAAATGAGATACATGGGCAGTTTACTACACAAAGAGTAAACTGAAAATATTAAAATTATTTCATAGATGTCTCCTCTACTCGTAAATCGTGGATGTAGTTTTACCGATTGTCAATAACTCGTTTGTTAATTGATAATAAAAAATTTGGAAAGGAGTTTTGTAGCTACTCCGATAAGCTTACTGCACGCATTGTATCAACTTTTGTTCACAAAATTTCTCGGGCTCGTACCAACTGTTAGTAAGAGAACCCCGGACTCGCCCTCAAATCGCTTAAAAGCCACACATATTCTACCAATCTCATGGATGATGAAGCCCGTAATTTCCAAGTCGCGCAAATAGCAGAGCTAATCACAAACGACAAGATCTCACTAGATGAACAAGATCAAAAAAAGCTGCAAAAATACATCGACTATGCCAAAGAAGAATTCCAATTATCAGAAGATGATTCCATACAACTGGTCAACGAAACATTCCTCTACCTAAAGC
>DASWKH010000057.1:0-6780 GCA_036396715.1 Candidatus Nitrosotenuis sp. | reverse complement strand
GTTTCAATTTCAATGAAAATCGCCGGCCTGATAATGTTGTTTGTTCCAGTAACCAAGGTTCCGTTGACTAAAATTAAGTTCGACGAAACCCCAGATGATGCGTAAATCTAGTCCAATGATATTATTTTGTCAATTATTTTTATCCCCACAATATATTGAAGAACTATGTTAACACATCTTTACCGGAAATGGCAATGTCAGCCTACAGAACGCATATGCAGATAATTGGTGATATTCTTACCACCGCTCGAGATAACTTGCCAGACGAACATGGTGCAAGCATCACATATCTGATACGAAAGGCAAACATTTCTCATGGCAGAATCTCTAAAATGTTAGGCACATTGGTTGCGCAAGGACTTTTGGAGCAAACTAACTCAAGCGGCGCATGCAAATACAAGATCAGCAATGTAGGTAGGGAATTCCTGCAAGCCTACAACACATTCAACAAGTTTGCAGACAGTTTCGGCCTGACCATTTAATCGAAATCTTCTTCATCCATTTCTTCTTCTTCAGAGTCTTCAAAGTCATCCTCAAAATCATTTTCTATGTCAGGTTCTACACTCAACGCAAATCTAGACATCGTTTTCTATATTTAATTTTTTGAGTCATGTTTTCAAACACTATAATACTTAGCTGGCGCACCAAAATCACATTTGGATCTAATTGTCACATGTGCAAGACATTTTGAGGATGAAACAAAAGAAGAGATTGCCGGCATCTTAGATGAGCTTGGGGATCCCAAGGCGCAAGTATCGATTACTGATATGTCTGGGATTTTGACTGTTCAAACCAGCGTTAATTCAGCTGAAATAATAAAAAAAATCCATGAAAAACTAGAAGATGAGCCATGGTCAATTAGATACACACTCCGAATCATTCCTATTTTTCAAACAGTCAACACCAATGTAGAGTCAATCACAGAGGCAGCGCTCAATCAAATTCAGAAAATCAAGCCAGATGAAACTTATCGCATAACAATAGAAAAAAGAAATTCTGGCATTTCGTCAAGCGAGATAATTAGCCAAATTGCAGAGAAGGTAAAAAACAAAGTTTCTTTGGAAAAACACGACTGGATAATTTTAGTAGAGGTTTTGGGGGCAATTAGCGGCGTGTCAGTCCTAAAAGATGCCGATGTTTTAAGCGTAGAAAGGGTAAAAAGAAAGTCAGTGGAATAAAACTGCGGCCTTTTCAACCATTAAATCCTCAAGCGGTGTTTTTGAATCTACAGCGTCCAAATGTTTTTTTGAAATTTTGAATTGTTTTTGTAAGGGTTTGAAGTTTTTTTGGTAATCAGTCGAAACCAGATGTGTTGCAAGAAAACTCCCAAGTTTATTCAAAGATGACGTTTTGCCCATGGCGATGATTGTAAAGCCATCGTGTCCTTCAATTCCAACCGCTTTGATTGCCTCAGATATCTGAGTTGTGGCCGCAAACCTCAGTAAAATATCCGTTTGAAGTTTTTTTGAGAGGAGTATGTTATGTTTTTTTGCAAAAAGCGATAATCCTATGATTTTTTTTGCATGCGTAATGCTCAAAATGCATCTTGAGGATACGCCTTCCATAATTAGGTCTGGAAATTTCTTGCGAGTCAAGGCAAGAAAATCATAATTTTTACCTCTCTCATATGTGACACTGAACAACTCTACCCAAGTATTGTAAATTTTGAATTGGAGTCTCTGAGTACCTCCATGAATTATTGGTATAATGCTTATGATGTCGCCAGAATGTAAGACCGTGTTTTGCCCATCAAGGGCAGATGAATCTATACCATTTACTGCAACAAGAATATTTTTTGTGTCAAGATCAAGTGTGTTTTTTGGCTTTATTGATAAAAGATGTGCAAGCAAATCCCTAATTGCAACGTTGTCAAGATCTGCAGAGATCAGAGCCGTACCAAATGACTTTTTTGCACCACCCAAAAACTTGATTGTAATCAATTTGCGGTTTAGATTAGCTTGATTCCTGGCTTTGATTTTCCACTAGGATTTCTTGTGGTGTAGAGTCTTCAGCTGTCTCTTCTTCTGCTTCTACTACTTCTTGCGCTTCAACTTGTTCAACTTCTTGGTCTTCTTGTTCTTCTTGGTCTGTTGTTGTTTTTGTATCAACTTCGCGCTTGAGAAGTTTTGTAATGTAGCCTGCCACCTCGTTCTTTAGTCCTTTTGAGCGAACTATGACTAACTGATCAAGAGTTTTTTTGTTTTCTGCAAAATTTGTTGTAAATTTATCTCTGTGATTTTCAAGAACCAGCATTGAAAGTCGTTTTATTCTATCCACTCTCGACGTTAACTTTAGGGTATTTTATACTATTCCCAGATAATTTTTCGAATTAGCTTCTAATACAGAAGCACACTCGTCGTATGACTGCCCAAGTATTTTTGAGACGCAAAAAACCACACTTGGAATAAAGGTGATTTGTGCAGCCTTCATGCCAAAACAACGTGAAAACTTGACAGGGCCGTCAGTTTCAACTAGAATTTTATCCCGCTCCGTATTTGATACAAGCACTTGTTTGTCTTGTGAGTACACAGTTAGTGGTCCATATGATACAAAGCATCCAAGATCCATTGCCCTTTTGAGCTGTTTTTTGTTTCCATCGAACCAGTGCAACAAAAATCCAGATATTCTGTACGATGGAATTATTTCAAAAATATCATCCAGTGTTCTGCGCGAGTGGACGGAAACTGGCTTTTTTAGATTCTCAGCCTCTTCGAGCAATTTTGTAAAGACGTTTTTTTGTCTTGCAAATTGTTCGTCACTTGATGTATAGGTTCTATCAAGACCGATTTCACCAATTCCTGAAATGGATTGTGAGTTTTTGCGGATAAGAGATATGTTTGATTCCAGATCATCAGATGCCTTTTCTGGATGAATTCCTACAAATGGCAAAACAAGGTCACTTTTTTTTGCAATCTCAAGTGTGGTTTGTGACGAGGCATTATCCATTGAAACTGCACAGGCCTTAAGGCCGACCTTTTTCATTGAGTTAATAATTAGGTCAATGTCGTCTTTGTATTCCGAGTCGGAGAGATGTATGTGCGCGTCAAAAAGCCAAGTCATGATTTCTGTGAATTTTTATAGCTAAATAAGTCTGTAGAATTTTTTAACCACATTCTTTTATCGGGCCATTTTGTTGATTCATTGTAATGAAATCATCAGAGTTGGGCATGTCTGCAATGTATAGAATTCTAAAAAAGGCCGGCGCTGAACGGGTCAGTGACGAGTCGGCAGACGAGCTCAGAAGGGTTCTTGAAGAGGTTGCCTCCACAATAGCAAAGAGTGCAGTTGAGATGTCAAATCACGCGGGAAGAAAAACAATTCGTGGCGAGGATGTCAAGCTGGCATCAAAGGCCCTTATCAAAACATAGAGTTTAATTCTTGTTGAATCGAATTTTTTTTGCGGTGAGGTGGCAGAGCGGCTATGCGTTCGCCTGCAGAGCGAATCTATAAGGGTTCGAATCCCTTCCTCACCTTATTTTACTACCACCATTCCTTCCATCCAAGGATGCAACTTGCAATAATAATGAAAGCTGCCTGTCTCATCAAAACTGTATGAGAATTTTTCTGCCGGATCAAGTTGGCCGCTATCAAAGATACCATCATACGTATCATAGTACCCGCTAGTAACAGTATGAAATGCCGAGTCTTCATTTACCCATGTTATTATCTCCCCAGAACTAGCCGTAATTTCAGCTGGCACATAACAGGTATTGGTAGCCTCACAGCCGGGCCTCGATGAGGAGACGGTGATCAGTACTGTGCGCTGATCAGCCATGAAGTTGTCGCTTTCAGTAACGTTGCTTTCTAGGCTGATCGTCACTATCACCCCAGCAAGAATGATTACCACTACGGACAAAATTAGGATCATTTTTGACAACTACGATCAGCAATATGTGCTGAGAATTTATTTTGTAGAGTTTTTTGCGTCTTGCCAGCAGATGTGGTTATTATATAATAACCAGCTTTTCTAATACCGACTATTACAAGGCACAGGTTGTGGCAGAAAAAAGTTCAGGACTGCTAGAATACATCCCTGGATCTCATTCGCTTCTTTTGCAGAAAAAAATCGAGCAGCCTCTTGAGGGGTTTGCCCAAAACATCAAAGAAAGTTTAGTCGAGTATACGGAGAGTGGCAAAAGCGATGTCGAAAAGGGCCATAATTTTTTACACTGGGTTTTGACTAGGGTCTTTGAGGCAACAGAAGACGATGCATCAGACGCAATAATTGATGGTGCAAACGATCTCGGCATAGATGCCTACTTGCCTGTGGATTTTTCCGATAATAAGATAAGGCTTTTTCAGTCAAAGTATGGGACTGCGCATTCTGAAGAAGCAATTGCCAAGTTCAAAGAAGATGTCAAAAGGCTACTTACCAAGGACGTAACAAAGATGCGGCCGGAGCTTGCAAATCTAGTTACAAAAATTCAGGAAAAGAACCTAAAGATAGAGTGTTGTTATGTAACAAGCCAGCAAGTAAACTATGACGACGAATCAGTCGAAATCATCGATATTGACAAAATAGTACGAAGCCTCTGGGATCGAATCAAAAAGCCAGCAGCCGGTAAGAAATCAAAGATAAAATTGGAAAAGATGATCCACTACAAGAACACCGTTCTTGGCGTGTTAAAGCTTCGAGAGCTGACCGATTTTGTGACAAAAAACCGCGATTTTGTATTCGAATCCAACATAAGACAGTGGATGCAGTTTAAGACAAACGTAAACAAGGGAATCAGAGAAACACTTCAAAACACCCCTGACAAGTTTTTTTATTATAATAACGGAATAACAATTGTCGTTAGCAGTTTTGAGGAGCTTCAGGAAAACATCATGATGCTTCATGCGCCACAAATAGTCAATGGGGCTCAGACATCAAACTCTATTTTGGATCATGCAAAAAGAACCAACAATCTTGATGGAAGTATTACAGTAACAATTATCAAAGCAGATGACGAGCTGGACCAAAACAACATTACAAAGTATAGGAACTCGCAAAACTCTGTGAGGGGAAAGGATCTTGTATCACTGATGGATTTTCACAAATCCATTAAATCCCAGCTTGAAAATTACGGATATTTTTATGAGATTCAGGCAGGCTCCTTTGATAGCAAGACCAAATCACTGCAAGCAGAGTTCAAAGGAGATGGAATCTACAACCGGTATCTTCCTGAGAATCACAAAAAAGTAATTGTTGCAAAGGATGCAATTCAGGTACTTATTGCAGGAATTGAACAGAGACCAACGGAATCGTATAGTTCACCTGCGCAGTTCCTACCAAGAGGCAGCAAATACGACGATGTCTTTAATGAAAACCTAAAAGACGATTATCGGTTATTGCTTTATCCATACCTTGTAAAAGAATTTGCCAAAAAATCCTTAGGATACGGCAAGCGCGGCGGCCACAAAACAAAACGATATGCAACCTTGTTCTTTGTTGCAGTGTATTTTAGAATCATCTACAAAAGCATTCTTGGCACAAGGGGAGATTTTAAAGAAGACATTGTAAAGATGGAGCCAATTTTCAAAAGCAACAAGCTCAATGAGCGAATTTTGAAGCTGGCCGATGTAGTGGTGACCAAGTTCTTAGAAGACACCGTAGTCGACGACGAGATGGAAATTGCCAACACAAAACACAATTTCTTTTCTCACCACGTATGGAACGAGGCGATGCTTCGAGTAGTTGACAAAAAGATACGACAAGAAGAAGACGAGATTGAGAGCATCAAGAAACTAGTAAACAGTTTGCTTTAGAATTATCATAAATTGCGATAGGCATCAGGCCATGTAAAAATTGCAGGAGATTTACATTGGCCAGACACTCTATCGCAGCTTTTCTGCTACGCACTAATATTTAACAAATTTTTTTTCCATATCAAAACATGAACATGATTTTTATATAGAGTTCTGAATTTGGAGATTGCTTGAAAGACGTCGACAAATGTGTTTTGTGCAACGGCCCAATGGATCACAAATATCTTGGAATGAAAGACTGGAACATCCAAGGCCACATGTGTAGCAAATGTTATACAAAAAAGATTTCTGAGCATTATCCTGGCCAACACGTACGTGTTAATTTGGATAAGGAGTAGCTATTCAGAGTTTTTGTACTTGTTAACGTAAAGGCAGTTCCAAGCTACTGCGTCATCTTTGACGTCTTTTTCCTCAAGGAATTTGATATTAGTGATGGTTTTTTTCTTTTTTAGAAGGTTTATCACAAAGCTTATGAATTTTTCACATCTGCACTCCTCCACAAGGCATGCCCCATCATGATCCTCTTTTGTGTGGCCGCAGTTGCATACCATGTTCTTCTTTACGTCCTTTTCCTCTTTTTGTGAATAGGTACCAAACCTCAGATACGCCTCCCCCATGCTTCCCTTTTTGAATCGTGTATAGTTGTCTGATTTATCCAAAAGCTTGAAAAACGATCTGTTGCTATCCGGCCTCCTTGTTTCGGATGCTAAGATGAACCAGTATTTGTCTTCGGCTTCCACAAATCTGAGTTTTATGTCGTGATCACTCCACCAATGAACGGTTTCATTCCACATAGCAGACGCAGTTCTGCGGTCTGAAAACAAGGGGATCACATTCATTCTAAGATCAAAATACCTATACGCCACACCCAAAAAGTCCTGATACCAAGGATTTGAGATGCCTGACACTTTAAGGAAAAGTACATAGTTTGATTATTAATATGATCGGAGACTCACCTCTTAGATTGTTGGATCAATTCGCCAATATGGCAGTCTCTTTTAGAACGTCAAATTATCGGTATATAAAAAGATG
>DASWKH010000056.1:0-1865 GCA_036396715.1 Candidatus Nitrosotenuis sp. | reverse complement strand
GTAATGGTTGGATTAGTAATTCGAAAGTGATCAGGGTTTTGGCCCGGCGTTTATGATTTCTGGTGCAGTGTTTTTAAATTTTTTAAAGTTGTCTACAAACATTTGAGCGAGTTTTCGTGCAGAAAGTTCGTATGCGTCCCTGTCCTGCCATGTAGTCTTTGGATCTAAGACCTCGGATGGAACTTCTGGACATTCTGTTGGCACATCCAAGTTGAACAGATCATCATGTCGATATTTTACTATATCAAGTGCTCCTGTCAATGCCGCAGTCACCATTGCGCGGCTATGCTTTATGTTTATTCTCTTGCCCACACCATATGGGCCTCCGGACCATCCAGTGTTAATTAGGTACACCACAGTATTGTGTTGTTTGATTTTTTCGCCCAAAAGTTCTGCGTAAACTGAAGCCGGTCTTGGCATAAACGGCGCACCAAAACACTCTGAAAATATCACTCTTGGTTCTTTGATTCCTCGTTCTGTTCCAGCTAACTTGCTTGTATAACCGGACATAAAGTGATACATCGCTCCCTCCTTGGTAAGTTTCGAAAGTGGCGGAAGAACCCCTAGTGCATCGGCGGTAAGAAACACAATTACTTTGGGATTTCCCCCAACACTTGGGAATACTGCTGTTGGAATGAACTCTAATGGATATGCGGCTCTTGTGTTTTCAGTTAGCGAGCCGTCATCAAAATTTGGTTTGAGTGTTTTCTTGTCAATTACCACATTCTCTAGTACTGCGCCCGACTTGATTGCGTTCCAAATTTGTGGTTCGGACTCTTGATTGAGGTTTATGCATTTTGCATAGCATCCGCCTTCAAAGTTGAAAACGCCTTTGGCAGCCCAACCGTGCTCATCATCACCAATTAGCATTCTGTTTGGATCAGCAGACAAGCTTGTCTTTCCTGTTCCCGACAATCCAAAAAATAACGCAGTGTCACCGCTTTTGCCGATGTTTGCAGAACAATGCATTGGGAATACTCCTTTGTTTGGCAAAAGATAATTCATTACAGAAAAGATTGATTTTTTCACCTCTCCTGCATAGCTCGTTCCTCCAATCAAAACGAGTTTCTTTGTTAAGTTGATCAGTATGAAAACGTTTGATCCAGTGCCATCAATTTCAGGAATTGCCTCAAAGTCATTTATGCACATTACAGTAAATTCCGGCTTGTGAGCTTCAAGTTCTGCTGCAGATGGTTTTACAAACAGCTGTCTTGCAAAAAGGCTTTGCCAAGCATGATCGTTTATCACCCTGATTGCCAACCTGTTTTCTCTGTCAGCCCCAGCAAAGCCATCAAATACAAAGATCTCCTTTCCTTCTACGAATTTTTTCATCTTGGAAAAAATCTTCTCGAATCTATCAATTGGAAATGGGTGGTTTATCTTTCCCCAATCTACATTGTCGTGAGTCTCATCATCATCTACGATGTATCGGTCGTCTGGTGATCTTCCTGTGTATTTGCCGGTTTTTACGGCAAGAGAGCCGGTACTTGTAACTATTCCTTCGTTTCCGTGTACTACCGCCTCCACTAGTTTTTCAACAGACAGATTTCTGTGAATCTTTGATGGCTTGAGCCCAAATTCCTCAATCTGTGCGATAAATTGCGCCGTTAGAGTTGTTTTAGAGTCTACCATTTAGTTTCACCTTGGGTCAAAGAACAAAGGACGTTCATTGAATATTCAATCAGTCCAAGGTTCATTATTATTTTTTGCCATTTTTGCTCTAGATCTCAAGTAAACCTATTTATTGTAAAATCCAAGTGGTGTGTTTGTTGACCATCAATAAGGAAAGGCTTGCGTTAAGACAGAAAGTATCTCAGAACAGGCCAGAGTTTGTCAGGCAGGAAAGTTGGCGATACAGAAGGATC
>DASWKH010000055.1:0-3677 GCA_036396715.1 Candidatus Nitrosotenuis sp. | reverse complement strand
ACCATTACAATAACGCTTGCAATCACAATAATTATCAAAAGCGGTTGTGCTGGCAATCCAATATCACTAATATCAAAACTTGGCTCTGCTGAGTTCTTGACTATCGCAGTATTGTACAAATTAATGGTGTCTTTTCCTGATTTTAGCTCAGCTTGAATCCAATAAGTGCCCGTATCATGAATCAAAATTGATCCTGTGCTTGCAGGAGTTGCGGACGTGCTATCGACAATCCTATAGTCTGTATTAAACACGGAAATTTTTGCATACGACCACTCATCTGATGAATCAATCTCAAAATCCAGCCTTCCGTTATTTTCAATTACGTTAATAGAACCATTTGAAATTCGCAACAAGACGGGAATATGGTAGGTGGTTTTCTGGTCGGCAACTATGATACTGCCTTCGTATTGGCCAACTTTTTGGTCTGTCAAGGTTGCTTTTACTGTCAACGTATTCTCGTCAATCGTGTAATCTAATTTGGCTGCGTTTTGGTCAATCTTGAAATCAACTGTTATGTTTGGTTTTTCATCATTGATTGTTTTTAGATCAAAGGCCACAGTCTGGGTTTTGGTATGTGGTGATAAATCAAAGATGGCAAAAGACGGCAAAATGATTAGATTTGCATCAAATGCTTTTGTCACATTCAGTCTTCCCACACCACTAATCTCTTGTGTAAACAGAGTCCCAAAAGTATCTGATATTGGGTCTGCCGTAGTGGAAATGATAGAACCGATTTGTTGGGGGGTGAGTGTGGGATTTTTTTGTAACAGTATGGCAACTGCGCCTGAAACGTGAGGGGCGGCAAAACTCGTGCCGCTTGTAAGATTATATCCTCCAGCAATTGAGGTTGTATTTACAAAGACTCCAGGCGCAACAAGATTTGGTTTTATGTAAAATGGAGAAACGGGGCCGCGTGAGCTGAAAAATGAAACAAAGTCTGGATGGTAGAATGTGTTTATCGTGCCAATTGTTTTGTTTTCTAACATTGATTTTACTATGATTCCGTCTTCGCCTGACATGGAAACGGCAGGAATTCTCGGTTTGTAGTCTGGGCCTTCCAGCTTGTTTTTTAGATCACCAAGAAATATGCCCGGCTCGTTGTTGTAAACAATGATTGCTTTTGCTCCAGCATTTGCAGAGTTTTTTTCCTTTTGTGAAAAATAAACAAGCTCTCCTTCAACATCACTTCCCCTCTCAATTAGCAAAATTTTGTCTTTTGCATCAACATCCTTTAGATCTTCCTGACGGCCGTATTTGCCAAACACAATTTCAGATGTTATTGGACCGTTAAGTGGCTCTAGTCCAACCATGGGCAGAATCTGAATTCGTATACTGTCAATCTCGAGGGTGGCTACTAGGCTTGCTGTGATGTTGTTGTATGTGGCGCCAACTGTGATTGCATTTGGGTCTTTTCCAGGACTCCCTATTGTCCTTAGGTCAGGACCGCTGTTTCCTGCTGCAGTTATGACGATGATTCCTTTTTTGACAGCGTCGTTTATTGCGTCTTCAATTTTGTCATTAGTTCGATTTACGCCAAGACTGATGTTGATTATGTCTGCGCCATCTTGCACTGCCCGTTCAACTGCCTTGATGATTAAATCGGAAGACACTGAATTTCCTGTATCTGAGACCCTGTACGCCAAAATTTTTGCGTTAGGGGCAACTCCTCTTAGGTTACCGTTTGCAGCTATTATGCCAGCTACCTCTGTTCCATGACCGTTTGTATCTAATGGTGAATCGTCGTTTTCAATAAAATCATAGCCCCCGATTACCTTGCCATCTGGTCCAAAACCAAAAAGATCGGGATGATTATAATCAACACCAGTATCGATTACGGCAATCTTGATGTTGTCCCCATTGAAACCTAACTCATGTGGACGTTCAACACCAACATAGCTACTACTTTTGTCAAGAAGAATCTCCAAAGGTGGATCGTGCTGAATTTTTTGTGAAAGCAGTGAAAAACCGATCACAATCACAAGTACGCAGAAAACCAGACGCATCTTCATTTTATCTTTAGGTATAAACAAACACAATTTATCTTACGTCTTTTGGTTAATTTGCAAATTATTTGAAACTCTTGATAAAAAACAAAACAAAGGTAAATCATTAAATTATGAAAAAACTTTCAGTTTACATGGGAAAATACACACTTCCTGAAGTACCATATGCTTATGACGCGTTAGAACCACACATTGACGCAAAAACAATGGAAATACACCACTCAAAGCACCATCAGGCGTACACAAACGGCCTGAATGATGCCTGGGACAAGCTTCCAGCAGACCTGCAATCAAAAGATCTGCTTGATGTCTTAGCAAACATAAGCCAAGTGCCAGAAGCGGTACGAGGCGCAATCAACTTCCATGGTGGTGGTTATGACAACCATAGGCTATTCTGGAATAACATGAAACCAAACGGCGGAGGTCAACCCGGCGGCGCAATATCAGACGCAGTCAACAAAACATTTGGAGACTTCAATGGTTTCAAAGAACAGTTTTCAGCAAAAACTACTGCAATACAAGGAAGCGGTTGGGGTTGGTTAGTCTTCAATCCAAAATCAAAAAATGTTGAATACAAATCAATGCCTAATCAGACCAGTCCAAGAACAGAAGGACTTGTTCCACTCCTAGGTCTAGATGTTTGGGAACACGCATACTATCTCAAATATCAAAACAAAAGACCTGACTATGTAGCTGCATGGTGGAACGTTGTAAACTGGGACGAAGTAGACAATCGTTATTCCAAAGTTAAATAATCTTACCCTCTTTTTTGTTGTCCTGCATCCAGATATTTTTGATCTTAGATTTGGTGCCTATTGCAAACGCCACTCCCTCCCATGCTGAAGAAAATTTATTGTAAAATCGATGTGGAACTTTGGGCGGGATAAAGATCAACGTGTCGGGCAAAACGACCTTTGTATTTTTCCCAACTGTAACTAGACACTTTCCTTTAAGTGAATAAACGAGGACGTATTCGTTTTCATGCGTGTGAAGCTGATGCACTTGGCCTGTTTCAATTCTTGCCTTCAAACCAACAATTCGGTCTCCTTTGATTCTTTCATTTAATATCAGTTTAACTTTGAGCTTATCTGTCGGGTGTTCCTTTTTGTAAGGACGAATCCATTTTGATTTTGGTTTTACGAACTTCCCGCCTTTCTTTAAAATCAATTTCTGACTCCAGTTCATCATGAATGCATTTATAGCCATCTGAATACTTTTTTTGTAAATGAGTGAAGAACAGGCCCAGCAACTTCTTTACCAAATGCAAATTCTTGAGTCATTTGCAGCAAATCTAGATCAAAAAGAAGCTGCCATCATAAACATCCTGCGTGAAGCAATATCATCAATAGACACAATCAAAGGAACGCAGAACCAGGAAGCGGAATCACTCGTCCCAGTTGGGCTTGGGACATACGTAAAAGCAGTACTCCAGGGAAACTCAAAGATAGTTGTTGATGTTGGAGCAGGAATGGCAGTAGAAAAAGACCATGACTCTGCAATAAATTATCTTGAATCGCGAATCAAGGAACTACAGGTAGCGCTAAATGAAACAAACGCACAAAAACATGAAACAATGTTAAGACTAGAACAACTAAAAGAACAAATGAATCACCTGATTCAACCCTCAAACCCCCCACAACAATAAGTGGTCTTAATGTTTGACAAACTGCGTAC
>DASWKH010000054.1:0-2166 GCA_036396715.1 Candidatus Nitrosotenuis sp. | reverse complement strand
CCTATAGCAATGTTTCTAATTGATTTTAACACAACAACTGCAAATCTTACTGGCAAGCCTGCAATTTCTGTCCCATATGAGATTTCAAATGGACTTCCAATTGGAATTCAAATTATTGCAGACTCGATGCAAGAAAAATCGCTTTTTCAGGCAGCATATGCTCTTGAGAGTACAACAAATCTTCCAAAGGTGCCACTATGACAAAGATTGGTCTTGACATTCACTGCCAGCTAACAAAGCTTGAGAGCAAGCTGTTTTGTTCTTGCAAGGCAGATTATCGTGGATTTGAACCAAATACGAACATCTGTCCTGTCTGTGTTGGCCTCCCAGGTTCACTTCCAAGGCTAAACAAAAAGGCCATTGAAAAGGCCACAGTTATTGCAATGGCGCTAAACTGCAAAACTCCACAAAAAATTGCATTTTTTAGGAAAAACTACTTTTACCCAGATTTACCAAAAAACTTTCAGATTACGCAGCTAAACATCTATGGTCCAACAAGTATTGGCCAAGAAGGAAAAATCAGCGTAGAGGGAAAAGAAATCCGGATACGAAGAATCCAGCTTGAAGAAGACCCTGGCAGGTTAATTTATGAGGGAAGCTCGGAGCGAACACAAATCACACTTGTTGATTATAACCGTGCTGGAACTCCCCTTGTTGAAATTGTAACAGAGCCTGATTTTGAAAATCCAAAACAAGTTCGACTATTTTTAAACATATTATCGGATTTACTCGAAAACTTGGGAGTATCAGACCCATCACTTGAAGGTGCAATGAGAGCAGACGCAAACGTTTCAATAGAAGGCGGCTCAAAAGTTGAAATCAAAAATATCAACTCATTTTATGATTTAGAAAAGGCATTACACTTTGAACTTACTAGACAACAAAGTCTAGCTGAACGCAAAATTGAGATAATTCAAGAAACACGACACTGGGATGATAAAAGAAAAATCACAATATCTGCAAGAAGTAAAGAAGGAGAAGAAGACTATAGATATTTTCTTGAAGGAGATATACCATGGGTTGTAATTGAACCACAAATCATTTCAAGATTAAAAAAGGACATGCCAGAAAGCATAAGCTCAAAACGTGAACGCTACATCAAAGACTTTGGCATCCCTTCACAAGTTGCAGATGTTTTATCATCAGACAAATTCTATTCGGATTTGTTTGAACAAGCACATGATCAAAAAAACGCAAAAGAGATTGCCAATTTTATTACAACTGATTTAATGGGATTTGTTGATACAAAAGAAAAAAGAAAAGAATCTAAACTTACCGCAAAACATCTTGCAGATTTGGCAAATGCTATTATTGAAAACAAAATTACACGAAATTCTTCAAAAAATGTGCTCCAAACCATAGTAAAAAGTGGCAAATCAGTATCACAGTTAATTTCTGAGCTTGACTTGGGCCATGTTTCAGATGAGGCAGAATTATCTAAAGTAATAGATGAGGTAATAATAGAAGAAAGTAAAGCCGTAGAGGAAGCAAAACAAAAACCAGAAACAATCAACTATTTGGTTGGAAAAGTAATGAAAAAAACAAAAGGAAAGGCAGATGCTACTCTTACTCTTAATTTATTAAAAAAGAAACTATCAAAGTAATTGTAGTTATTTTGCTAGTTTTTTTATTTCATGTGCGACCATAGGAAGAAATGCACCTACATCTGAGACTATGCCTAGTGCCTGCCAAGTGCCTCTATCCATGAGTTTTGTAACTGTAGGTTGATTGATGTCAACAACTATTACCTTAACATCTGCAGGTAGCATGTTTCCAGTGGCAATTGAGTGAAGCATCGTAGACACCATGATCACCATGCTTGCACCTTTTAGAACCTCTTTGTATTTTTGCTGTGCAATGGAAACATCTGTTATGACATCAGGTAATGGACCATCATCACGCAAAGAGCCAGCTAAAACAAAAGGCACCTTATTTTTTACACACTCGTACATGATCCCTTTTGTCAGTTTCCTGCTCTTTACCATGTTTTCAATAGATCCTGCTTTGAAAACAGAGTTTATTGCCTGCATGTGGTTTCGGTGTCCTCTTATAGCTAATGTACCATCATGTATATTCATTCCAAGCGATGTCCCAAGTGTAGAATATTCTATATCATGTA
The DNA here is from genome assembly GCA_036396715.1 of Candidatus Nitrosotenuis sp. Taxonomy (GTDB): domain Archaea; phylum Thermoproteota; class Nitrososphaeria; order Nitrososphaerales; family Nitrosopumilaceae; genus Nitrosotenuis. Next base: position 47 of record DASWKH010000054.1, on the reverse strand, counting down.
CAGCAAGAGCATTTCCTGCAAGCAGGGCATTTATGTAACCTAAGTGG
>DASWKH010000053.1:0-7411 GCA_036396715.1 Candidatus Nitrosotenuis sp. | reverse complement strand
TGCTTCCACTCCTCATTGATTTTATCAAAATCCCCTCATCAAATCCCACTGTTCCCTCACTGAGTGTCTTTGTGCCGACCAGATGTGACTCGCGCGTTCGCAGACTGAAATTTACAGATTCTAGGTTTGCTGCCTTTTTTGTTGCAAATTCGCGTACCAGCGATGTCTTGCCTGTTCCCTTTGGCCCAATTACCAAAACAAAAAGGCCTGACTCGTACGCCGTGTTTAGGATCTCAAGAGAATTGTTCCAGTCTAGATATGTAGAAGAAGATTGCAGCATGATTTGAAAAGTACTTTACTTTTTAAAAATGATTAGTTTTCCCATTTTGCGAGGTGCTCAAAGGACTCATTGAGTGTCTTTAGCAGCTTTTTGTGCCATTCCTCAAATCCCTCTGGGCTCTTTGGATAGTTTGCATAATGCTCTGTGAGCCACTTGTTTTGCTGCGTTGTGTACCGCAGCCCATCTGCAAGCTTTTTGTTCAGAGCACCGCGAATTATCATTCCCATTTTCCCAATCATAGAAAAATCTGGATGCTCGCCACGACTTATTGCCTCAACATCCATGTTTCCCATAAAGTGCTTCATTCCGTAATCAATCTGATCATTTGTGAGCATCTGGAGCAGTCTTCTAAACACCTCAAGCCCTGCAGTCTTGTATCCATATTCTCTGACGTAATCTACATTGTACTGCCAGAGTCCCTTTTCTGTAACATCGCTTGACTCTATTGCATCGACTGCGTTTTTGCCAATGATGGTCCCAGCAATCAGTGCAGGACCAATTCCTCCGGCATCAAGTGGCTTTGGCATCCAGGCCGAATCACCAACTAGCATGAAGCCGTTTGCAACCATGCAGTCGTTTTGTCGACGGACTGATACCTGAAAGTTCCCAGTAGCATTGTGCGCATCTGCTGGATCAGTTGAAAGCCTTGGGTTTTTGATTGCGCGATTCCTTGCAACGTACTGGTTGATAAGGCCGGTTACGTCATCGTGTTTTCCCAATCTCTTGTTTCTTTTATCCAGTAATGTCTTTTCGACACCAAGGCCGATGTTTACCTTGTTTTCTCCTTTTGGAAAGACCCACCCATATCCGCCAGGTGCGATGTCCTGATCCAAATGAATCAGGCAATAATCCGGATCAAACTCCGATTTATCATCCTCGCCTTTGTCAAAATACATGATGTGCCTTCCAGTTGACTCCAGATCAGTTCTGTCTATTTTTTTTTCAATCTTTGTTGTTATTTTGATTCCGTTTCGGAGCATCGATGCAACGCCGGTCGCATCAATTACAACTTTGGCAGTTTTTTTGTAGGGTTGGTTTGTCTTTCTGTTTGTTCCCTCGACTCCGACTACCTGGTTTCCGTCATATAGGAGACCATTCAAGTTAACTTCAAAATCCACATTTATTCCGCGTTTTTGCGCCTCGTGATACTGGCTTTGCGGAAGCTGCTGCCTGTTTAGCAAATAACCGTCGCCATCAAATGGAATCGAAGTCTCCCTGTCCGGCGATAGCGCCATGACGCCCTTTACTTTGTGTTCCAGCTCTGGCTTGCCCCACGTTACATTGATTTTTTGCATGTAATCTACTGCCTCCTTTGATACTGCGTCGCCGCAAATCCAGCCGCTGACTGTCTTTCGTCCAAGCAGAATTGGCGGGTTTCTGTCTATTACAAGAATTGATAATCTTTGGTTAGAGTGATGCGCAGCAGACTGGGCAGCTACCATTCCGGCTAGCCCTCCGCCGGCAACAATCAAATCATAATCTGTATTCAACTATTCAATCAGCTAAATGATCATTATTTAAAACAATCCGAAATTTTTTGGGTCAGATCGTCGCGGCGTCGTCACAGCTGCGTTGCTCAGACTGGAGCGGCTTGTAGCTCTTCATTCCCAACTCTTTACTACTCTTAATGATATTAAATTATGTTTAATCATACGGTGCCAAGTTTTTGATTGCTGTCATTCATGTCAAAATTTCGTCGACATGAATGCTTGGAATCTCAAAATCTGACGATGATGTTTTTTGGACCTTTTTAGCTGGTTCAGTCACGAAAAATTAGTCGTAGACATCAGCATGAGTACCAACCCGAATTAACACGATTTCTCTCTTTTGGAAATTCACGTCGTATAATATCCGGTATTGTCGTCCTACAGGATAAGCATGAAGGCATTTGATGTTTCCCATCTTGTGAAATTCTGGTTTGGCAGGATTTTGTTCAACAGCTAAAATACCTAATGTATCATTTACTCTTTTCTGAATTTCGGAATGAAGATGTTTGTATTGTCGTTTGAATTGATTTTTTCTCTCAAACGTCCACATTTTTAGCTGTTAAGATCTTTGATAAGATCTTTAACATTGTCAAAGTGTTTCCCAGCAAGTTTGCCCCGTTTGTATTGTTTTACCGCCTTTTCTTCCGCTGGCCAAAGATTCTCATCCTTGGTAGACGCAGATTTCGTCCTTTTCTTTGTTTTTGAAATTGACAACTAATACTTTACTCCATTGTTTCTAATTAAGGATCTGGTTATTATGTTATAACTACAACTTGGCAAAAAGAAAACTAACCAAACTCTTGGCTTAGAATCTCAGAATATGTCTTGATGAGATCCTTTTCTATGTAGACTGGCGTGTAAATTCTTAGCTTGACTGGATCGGTATCACCAAGTCTTACTAGCCCTCTGACTAGAGATTGTTTTGAGATTCTAAGATGCAGGGCAGACCCGTCACACCGATTTTGCAGATCCTCAATTATTAACTCCAATTCGTCTTTTGGAATTTTTGAAATCAATGCTTTTACAAATCCCTGAGAACTTTTTTTCTTTAGCTTGCATGATAGTATGGTGATTGGATTCTCAAAATGCCCCTCAACTATGTTTTCCGAAAACTCTTCTTTGTCGACATCAAAGACTTTTTTGAACGCACCAAAAATTTTTTGTATGTCTTCGGTTGCGTGCACTATGACTTGGATGTCTACCTCAAGTCTTTTTTCCATGAGTGAAAACTTAGGCTTCTAGCATCGTGACTTGGGCTTCTGCGGTTCTGATGAGCTTTACCTTTTCGAGGCCGACGTGTCTCATTCGGATGACCTTCTTTGCAGCAGCCATGATGTCTGAATTAATTTTGCCATAACAGGTTGCCTGGACAAACTGGTCAATTGACATCTCGCCTATTGTCTTTGTCATCACGTCATTGGCAATCAGTCTGAGTGCGTGCTTTCGTGATGTGTTTAGCTTTTTGTGGGTTAGTGCAATCACCTTGATTCTGAAAAGATAGTTGTCCTTTGTCTTTACGTCCATCACATAGGTGACCTTGCTTGAGCCGCGTCGGATCAAAGAACGCAGAAACTCTTTTGCATACTCGTATCGCTTGAAAATGGAATACGCCTTTTCGCCATCAATTCTGTTTATCTGAAAGTAAATCTTGTACTGGTACTGGGATGGGTCTCCCTTTAGAATATCAAAGAGTGTTACTTCGATCACGCGCCCAATTGCCTTTTTCTCATCGGTGATTGGCACGTAAGCTATCGGGGCGTTGTTAAATGACTCTGGGGCAATTACTGTGACCCATTTTTTCTCACGCCACTTGTCCTTTACTTTTCCACCCTTTCTTCGAGCCAATAACTGCGACCTTTAAATCCAAAATATAAGTTAATCCTTACCATTTCCTTACCATGCTAAGGAATAACTACGGAACTAAATTGTACTTGAGCCGAGATATTTTTGCAAAGGTTTTGGGACGCTGATGTGGCCGTCCTTTGTCTGAAAGTTTTCCATGATTGCAACAAGCGTTCTAGTTGTTGCAACAAGTGTGCTGTTTAGCGAGTGGACATATTGTGTCTGCTCGTTTGTCTTATCGCGGAATCGAATTTTGAGGCGCCTTGCCTGAAAGTCAAGACAGTTAGAACATGATACAATTTCGCGGTACGCGTTTTGGCCCGCCATCCATGCTTCCAAGTCGTATGTCTTTGCAGAAATTTTTCCAAGGTCGCCACTTGACAAAAGCATCACTCGGTATGGGATCTCTAGTTTTTGATAAAACTCCTCGACTACTGAAAGCATCCGCTCATGCTCCTTCCATGATTCTTCGGGCCTTGCAAAAACAAACTGTTCTACTTTTTCAAACTGGTGGACTCGGAAAATCCCCTTCTGGTCTCGCCCGTGAGCCCCAGCCTCCTTTCTAAAACACGGACTTGTCCCCGCATATCGGATTGGCAAATCCTTTCCTTCCAGAATTTCATCAGAGTGCATTGCGGCAATTGCGTGCTCTGATGTGCCGATTAGAAAAAGATCCTCTCCATCCACTTTGTAAATTACATCCTGAAAGTCTTGCGCAATTATTGCGCCCTCCATGGAGGTCTTGTTGATCATGTATGGCGGCTGGATGAGTGTGTATTTTTTCTCATCAAGAAAATCAAGTGCAAAATGTACCAAGGATTGATTCAGCTTGACTAGGGCATTTTTTAAAAAGTAAAACCTCGCACCTGCCGCTTTTGCAGCCCTCTCTAGATCCACCAGATCAAGGCTTTGCGAAATATCGATGTGGTCTTTGATGGTATAGTCAAAGCTAGGCACCTTGCCCCATTTTCTTACCTCCTGATTGGCAGTCTCATCAACTCCAATTGGGACGGACTCGTGAACCAGATTGGGAATTGAAAACGCAAGCCTTGCATAGTCTGACTCTACTTTGAGCTGCTCTGACTCTAGTGCTGCAAGCTCCGATGATACTAGTTGCATTTGCGAAATTGCAGAGAATGCATCCTGGCCCGCCTTTTTTTTGCTTGCAATATCCAAAGAAACCGTGTTTTTCTTTTTTCTAAGCTCGTCTGTCTTTATGATTAGCTCGCGTCGCTTTGCATCTAGGTTAATCAGCGAGTCCAAGTCAAATGTAACTTGCCTGTCTTTGAGCATCTTTCGTATGAGCTCAGGCTTTTCTTTGAGAATCTTTGGGTCTAGCATTACTCCATCACTTTTAGTGCCATCTGCACGTGCGCCAATACCTCATCAATTGTTGCAGTAAGTTTTTTCATATTACCAGTACTGTGGAAGTTAAAAACAAGTGCGTTATCAAGATTTTCCATATCAAAGGAGAGGCCCTCTGGAAAATCCACATTGTCGGGCTCTAGTGCGCTTTTTATCGCATCGGCCTTTTTTTGCGAAACGTCATTAATTCTGATTTGAATCTTGGTTTCCATTTACCGTATCTTCTAGGAAGTCTAGAAATCCATCAAGCTTGTCCTTTGTTATTCGTGCCCCCGCGGCAGCGTCATGTCCGCCACCTATTCCATTGAACTTTTCAGCACCAGTCCTCATCATAACGCTAAGATTCACACCAGACTTGCAGCCAATCGATTTTCGCGACGAAAACTTGACCGTGTTCTCCTCGCCGTTTGTCCTCAAAATTATTATCTTGCCTGCGTTTTTTGGCGAGCCGGCTAACAATGACGAAATGGTTCCAGTCATGGTCTCAGGAATCACTCCCTCGCCGTTTACCATAAGATAGTTCATCGAGTCATTAACTCTCCACCGCTCATTTGTTAAAACATTCATGTACTCTCGGATCATCTTTCTGTATTCAACTAGAATGGTTTCTCCTTCCTTGAGCATCTTGTTTCTGTCGCCCATACATATGGCAATTCCAACACCAGACTTGCCAATTCTTCCGCAAGAGTTTAGCATTGTTGAAAACTCGCGTGCATCACGCAAAAAGTTCCGTCTGTCCTCGCTTGGAAAAGTGTAGGTGTATCCAATTAATTCCTCCATGATTTGGTTTGCATTCTGGCCGCTTGCAAACTTTGTAATTGCCTCAATCAAAAGCCTCTTCTCGTCTTCGTTAAGATCCGACGGAGTTCGCAGCCTTCCCCCCTCCTTTGCGGCAATTTTCGCAGACGAGATCAGCGAAAAACACGCATCCCTGTTCCAAGTCAGGCCCTCAATGAATGGCTGCGATGTGAATGCAAGTGCATCTGCAAGGGGTCGGGTCTCGCGTCCAACCAAAAGAATATCCAAGTCGATTTTAAGATGGCCTGATTTTTTTGCCTCCTCGGCAATCTCGGCGTTTTTGCCAGTAAATGATTTTCTTTCTCCCTGGTCCTGTCTGTCGCCTAGTGCCGATACGACAGCTATTGGCGCCAAGTCGATGTTTTGCTTGTCCAGTGATTTTGCAGCAAGGTATGCCATTCCGCCTGCGCAGATTTCTGTTCCGCCGTTTATCCCAAACTTCCAGGCGTTTATGACCCGGTCGTTGTCGTGTTCTTCTTTTGGTACTTCGTGGTGGTCCAAAACAAACCAGTTCTGACCCAACGCCTCGTCTAACTGTTTTGCAAAACCGCCGCCAAGATCAGTAATTACATGAAATTCACGCGAGTCGGCTGCCATGTTTTTTATGACAGCGCCGTTCATCTCAGTGGCAGTCCTTGCCGTGACCTTTGCGCCGCGCCTGATGAGTGCCTTGGTAATTATGCTCCCAGAGGTAAGGCCGTCGCAGTCAATGTGGGTTACAACGCAGATCTCTTTTCCGGATTTTATGCAATCAGAAATGGTATGATCAAAATTTGATAATGCTTCTTCAAGTCTCATTACTCAAGTTGAGCAACTACGGACTTATATTTCCAGTTTTGTGGCAGGGCTCCAATTCTTTTGTAGTATGTGGAGATTCTGTGAACCTTTGCCTCTATTAGCTCAAGCGATCTGACGTTTCGGTTATCGGATCTGTGGGTCTTGAGGTGTTTTTGCAAGTTGACTGCCTTTTTTACAATGTTGTTTAGGTCCTCTGGGATCTCTGGAGTAATTCCATTGTCCTCAAGAATTTTTTTTATCGACTTTTTTACAATGGGTCTTACCAGTGGAATTGCGTGCTGGTCTCGCAGCCTGATTCCGATTTGGCTCATTGGGACGCCGTCCTTGCTGTATTTTACAACAAGTTCCTCTATCTCCTTTGGACTAGTTGTCAGCCAAGAAGGGCTTTTTTGTGTGATCGGCCTAGTTGAGTGCGACTGGCCGTGTCTGTGGGTATGTACTCGTCCCATGGCGGAAATAATTTTGGTTCAAACATAAACGTTACCAAAAATCATGAAAAATTGTCATCAGTGGTAATTAGAAAAAAGTTAAATAGAATCGGTAGCCCTTCAGACAACAGGTAAACACTATGAATAAGACAATATTTGGAGCAACAATCGTTGCTTTCGCTGTTTTGTCATTTGGAATGATGACAAACCAAGCGTTTGCCCAATACATGGGCAACGTCGATCCACAAGGATTCACTGGTAGTAACACCTTAGAGGAGACATTGGCTCTTCAAAAGGCTCGAGTTGACTATGCAGCAGAAAACCCAGCAACAGGTTCAGGTACTCCATATCTAGCAGCAGACGGTGTCTTAGGCGCCTCTGCAGTCGCCGCAGCAGTCTTTGGAGGAATCGCG
>DASWKH010000052.1:0-64241 GCA_036396715.1 Candidatus Nitrosotenuis sp. | reverse complement strand
TTAATCATCCAATTGAGCTTTCCACTAGAGCAATACAAGAAGCGATTCGCAGAATACGAAAGACTGGAGCGCAAATTCGAACCCAATCTCCAGTTCTTGCTCACATAAATGATGACCCACAAGCTTGGGCCGATATGTGGCAAAAACAAGTCAGTCTTGGCTGTATTCCATATTACATGTTTGTGACAAGAGATACTGGAGCCCAAGAATACTTTGGAATTCCTCTTGTCCGCGCCCAAGAAATCTTTCGCGACGCTTACCAAAAGGTAAGTGGCCTTGCCAGAACAGTCAGGGGTCCAAGCATGTCAGCAAATCCTGGTAAAATCCAAGTACTTGGAGTTGTAGATGTGGGAAAGAAAAAAGCGATTGCCCTAAGATTCTTGCAGGGACGAAATCCAAAATGGGTGCAAAGACCATTTTTGGCAAAATACGACGAAAAAGCAATATGGATTGATGATCTGGAGCCATTTTCTGGCAAGAAATTCTTTTACGAAGATGAACTGAAACAAATTCTAAAATCATCAAAGGAAGCTGTCAAAAAAACGTTAGATCAGACCAAAAAGGAACAACCCAAAAAAATTCCAGTCTTGGTTTCGATTAAAAATACAAAGATGTACACGTTTGAAGACGAAAAACCACTAGACAAGTGGCATATTGGGAAAAAGAACTTTTCTTAAAAATTGTGAATGAAAAATGATGGAAATGCAGGTTTTCAGAGCGCAAAAAACTAACCCTAATCTGAAGAGCTCTTTGCTAAGGATTAGCGATCTGGCATTTTTTGCTGGCATTACTATTTCTTGCTTTGGAGAAGTTGCATTAATTGGATATGCAATAAACTTGCCACAGATGTATTATCGAGGCCTCCTAGGAAATGGTATTGACTTTAACACAGCTTTGCTACTTCTAATAATTGGTAATCTGATTCTGTTTGCAGAAAACAAATTAAAAAAATAAAAATGAGCGTATATAATTTATCTAAAATTGAAAATGTTTTCAAAAAAATTCAAGACAACAATGTAGATTTTGTTGAATTTTGGTTTGTAAATATTTTCGGCGAGCTTCACAGTCTCAGCATTCCTTCATATTCGCTAAATGAAGATCATTTTAAAAACGGCCTGCAAAAGCTTGATGCGAGCTCCATTAAGGGCTTCAAGTCAGTCGATGATTCCGACCTGTTGTTGATGCCTGACATTTCAACATTTAGGATTCTACCTCCTTATTACGACAATGGGAACAGGCAGAATGCCTGCGTGTTTGCCGACATTTATGACAAAAAAGATCAGTCCATCTCAAGATTTAGCAAAGATTCTAGGTCAATACTTGCCAAAACAAGAGACGAGCTAAGAAAATTTGGAATTGATGAGGCAAGGTTCGGACCAGAAATAGAGTTTTTCATATTTGATTCCCTAAAGATGATCCCTTCTACCACAAACGCCATTTCATCTTCTGGAACAATTGGTTATTCAATAAAATCTATGGAAGCGCCATGGTCACAAGAGGACACAAGCATCGACCTCAAAGGTGGTTATTATATGGCAAAACCAAAGGACACGATGGACATAGTAAGAAAAGACATTTGCGATGATCTGCATCAATATTTCGGAATACAGGTAGAGGCACATCACCATGAAGTGGCAACCTCGGGCCAATGTGAAATTAATGTGCAGCATAATGAAATGTTAGCCATGGCAGACTCGGTCATTTCAATAAAAAACATGGTAAAAGTAAAAGCAAAACAAATGGGAAAAGTAGCTACCTTTATGCCAAAACCAATTTACGGTGATAACGCTTCAGCAATGCACATTCACCACAGCTTTTCGTCAAATAATGAAAACCTACTTTATGACCCAAATGATCAAGTTACTGCACTTAGCCAAACTGCCAGATACTACATCGGTGGAATACTGGATCATGCAGAAGCATTATGTGCAATATCAAATCCGACAACAAATTCCTACAAAAGGCTTGTACCAGGATTTGAGGCGCCAGTTGGGATCTGTTGGGGCCTGAGCAATAGAACTGCCGCAATTAGAATTCCCAAAGTCTTTGATGATGACAAAAATAAAAAACGATTAGAATATCGAGTCCCTGATGCTACTTCAAACATCTACCTCTTAGAGGCTGCATTAGTGCTAGCAGGTCTTGATGGAATTAAAAGAAAATTAGATCCAGGTAGCCCTGTTGAACAAAGCGTGTATCGTATGACTCCTGAAAAACGCAGAAACTATAACGTTCGATTCTTGCCATCTACACTAAAAGAAGCACTTGATGCACTTCAATCAGACAAAAAATTCTTACAAGATGTCTTTACTGGCGAATTTCTTGACACATATACTACAATCAAATATGAAGAGTATTCCTTGTTTGCACAAACCCCAACCGTTTGGGAAGTAGCAATGTACTCTAGTCTGTAAATACACGAACCCCGTTTAAGCATATTTTAGGCATATTGTGTCATAAATAACCAACTAATACCAATTTCTGGTTTTAAGAACCATCCAACAACTATTTGAATAATGAGACACAATAAGAAAGAATGGATAAAGAATCCAAATCAACTCGTGTCTCACAAGATGGTAACGCAACAGATCTTTGGAATGCATACTCAAAAGCACTTGAAATGTGGGTAAAATCATTTGATACAATGCAAGAAGCTGCAACAAATGCCTTTAAGCTATATCTTCAGGGATTTGAAACAGCAACACGACAATCTAATTTTGATGAGATGAAAAAATACAACGAACTTTGGCAAAACATCTCAAAACAATTTGAACAATACAATCCATATTCGTGGTCCATTAAGGCTTGGGACGACCTATGGAAAGAATCTGGTTTTGCATCATTCAAATCGTTTGCAGACTACTGGCAAAATATGTGGCAAAACTTTGCAAAAGACGCAGAAGCCAAGTCACAAGAAGCGCTAAAACAACTCAGCAAACAAAATACATCATAAAACTTCTAATTTTTTTATTAACTTTAAAATTATAAAAAAAGAAAAAAGAGATTAGTTTCGTGGTTTCCAGGCACTGATCCAAGAGTTGATAATGTTTTGGTTTAGTTCAGCAAATGCATTTGTGTTCTGATTGACTGTTTTGATGTTTTGTACTGTTGCATCAAGGGCTGTTTGGACAACTTTACTGTTTGTCTCAACTGTCTTGACAAATGCATCGGTAGCATCCTGAATTACAGTTGCTGATGTTTCTGGCAAACTTGCATTGACTCCTACCTTGTTTGCAAAGTTTTGCTGAATTGATGCAACTGTGTGGATGAAGCTACTCCATGTTGAGAGAATCTCCTGGTTTAGGGTAGTGTAAGATTGCAGGGATTGTGTAGATGTTCTCTCAAAGGCGCTCTTTAGCTTATCAAAGCTTTTGGTGTACACTGAAAACACGTCTTTTTGTGATTCGTTTGTTTGTGTCATTTTGTTTTGTACCTTTTGTTCTGAATGGATTGGTACCTGATTTTTCTTTGAATCTTGGTATTGTTTTCCACTCATAGGTTTTAATGACCAATAACTAGTATATATATCTTTGGTAATAGTTGGTAATTATTGGTTTTGCAAACCATTTTACTTAATAATGAGGCAAATCCGTGCCTGCAACTGCCTGTTCAAATTGGAATTTTTCTAAATGAAAGATGAAGATGCAATCAAGGTTCAAGACCTAGTTGCAATCGCACGTACGAATCATTAATACTGGAAAATTACCTCTAGCAGAACTAAAACTCAACATGGGGAAGGGACATACAACACATTGACCTCGGCGCAGGAAAAACAATCTGGGTTTCACCTAAAGCACAAAACCTAGCTTCTATTGTGCTAACAACTAAGGAAGGTCTATCTGTAACACGGGACTTTAGAGAACTAATAACTATGGTTGAAGTCGGGCCAGGCTAATGAATCCATCCCAAGTCTTAAGTATTCTGTTGGGATCAAATGGGTTAATTGAGGAAAGCCGCACTAGCTGTCGTTTTTTTGCTATTTGCAAACCTATATCCAGCTTTTGGTAATTATGGAACACCAACATCACAAGAACAAGACCTATACAATAAACTTCTTGCTGAATTTGAAAAATTAACAATATCAAAAAAGGATGTAAGTGATACTCTAAAGTCATTTAAGGAGCCAATCGTTATTTCGTTTCCATGTGATAGTACGGATACAAATAATTTTGTCAATGCAACAATTACTACCAAACTTGCTCATTTTGATGACTCATTGGCAAGCCATGAAGGCGCAGTAACTGGTGGAATTTACGTCTGGAAATGCAGTATTACATTTTCTGCAGGCAAACTCACCATAAATTGTGACAACGGCTTTATGTTAAACGCTAACGCAGTTCTCCAAACTACAGAAAAAGACCCACAAGTAAAATTAGCCGAGGATCTTGTGATATTTTACCACGAGCTGCTTCACGGCCAGCTCATGATTGATGCAATAAAATCATCTAGTGCTTGGCGTGATGATACTTGTAATAAAGAATTCCAAGATGAACTTGATTATTCATACACAGATTCCGAACATCAAATCATCACACCGCTTCAGACGGAGCTTGCCTCACAGCTTATCGAGAATATTGGAGGAATTTTCCAGCTCGAAGAGATAACTCCTCAAGAGACAGCTAATGGCGCATTTACAAAAAAGGTCGGCAGTTTATACGATTATCCCGAGTATGTAAAAAGTGGAATTAGTATCTCTGCAAGGTCATACAACATTGCTGATATTCAGATCACATCTCAAAAAAACGACATCATGATTTCAGGAAATCTCAACGACAAGTCACAGTCCGGAATTGTATGGCTTTACATCTTTGGAAAGGAGCAAGAGGAATCTGCTGACACGCCAATAACTGAAACACAAAATGAATCACCATCCGTTTCTCAACAAACAGAAATCCCCAGCTGGATCAAAAGCAGCGCAAATTGGTGGGCAGATGGAATGATTGAAGACAACGACTTTGTCTTAGGAATTCAGCATCTGATTAATGTCGAAATAATCAAGGTTCCGCAAACAACACAAGGAACACAAAACACACAACAAATCCCGTACTGGATAAAAAACAACGCAAAATGGTGGGCATCTGGCCTAATTTCTGATTTGGACTTTGTACAGGGAATCCAATATCTAATAAGAAACGGAATAATGCAAATCCAAGTAACATCAAGCTCGCCCACTCAAACTGTGGAGGAATCGGCTCCCGAACCTCAAAAGCTTAGCTTTGTGAGCGTAAATGCTGATACCTTTGAAAAACAGTCACACCAAACAATTAACATGCAAATCACAGGACAAGTCGAGAACTTCAAATCAGGCACCTATGTTTTCTTGACAATAACAAAACCCGATCAGTCTTCTTATGATCTAAAGGGAATACTAACGAACAAAGGTCAGTTCACTGTTCCAGTCATGTTAGACGCAAATTCACAAGCAGGCAAGTACACCATTAAAGCAAAATATAACAATGTAGCGTTTGACACCACATCTTTTACTGTAAAATAAGTGTCTACGGAAATCTTTTCAAAACTACGTATTTACCAAACTTGGTATTTTATAGTTAGATTGAAAAACAATGATTCATCTGTTCTTATGAGAGTAATTGATTAAAAGACATACAATCGTATTGGATAAAGACATAGAATCAAAGCTAAGAAACATGCAGGCAGATCTCATTAAAAAGACAGGATCGTCTGTAAGCTTTTCTGCTGTTATTAACCAAGTATTAAAAAAAGCATTAAAGTAAATTCGGTATAATCTGAATCAAGTTGTCTGAGAACTTATCGCAGTGAAGAATCGATCATCAACGCGATGAATAAAACTGCCAAGTATGGACTTGAAAACTTGAAGAGCATCCACGATGCCTTTTCAGATGGTTTTGCAATGACCCAAAATGAAAGTACAAGCATTAGTACTCCTGACGCAATCGCAGTGTATAGGTAAATTTCTCGCATAACAGGTTCGCCTGTATTGGTAGTCAAAAAGAACGGAACAACACTAAACAACACCATTACGAGTGTTGAAATTGCAATGATTCTAGCTGATGTTTTTTCAGACTGGACAGCAGTAAGCATTGGTACATTTACCTTGTTGTAGTCGTCTTTGAAATGCAATGTAAGGGCCCAAATGTGCATTGGAATCCAAATGAACACAAGTCCTGCCATGACAAGACCCAAGTCCCACAAACCTTGTAGCGTCACTGCCGCATAACCAATCATTACAGGCGCGCCGCCACAAAAACCGCCAAGTACTATGTTTGTTCTGCTTCTGCGCTTTAGCGTTAATGAATACACAACAACATTGTTGACAAGGCCAAACGCCATGAAAATTCCAGCCCAAACTCCATTCCAAAATCCTGCAGTGTATGATATTGCAAATGCACACGCCATTGAGATTGCAGCCAAAACCAATCCAAAATCCCTGGCCTTTGGTGGGGCGATTCTTCCAGAAGGAATTGGGCGACCTTTGGTTCTCTCCATTATCGCATCAATGTCTCTGTCGTGATAGTTTGTCAGAGTGTTTGCAGATGCAGATCCTGCTGCCACTCCAAAAAGCATCAGAGCCCACGTTGCAGGCGAAACTGGAACATTGTAAATATTTGCCGCAGTTATTGCTGCCCCAAAGGCAGTAAAAACCAAAAGGTACCAAATCTTTGGCTTTGTGAGCTCATAATAGGTTTTGATCCGAGAACCAGTCTGTGCCTTTTGCATCATTTTTCCCTACCTCACAAAAACATAATACAAAATTAAATGTAACACGCTTATGCCTCGTGGTTATAAGGCATGGTCTTGGTGCGACGCTTCATTTCTATGAAGCTTTCAGAGGCCAAGACTCCCTGAATACTACCAATTCCTTCTGAGATGAGCTTGTGCATTTCTGCAAGATTCATCGCATACATTGTCACAATTATGTCAAAACGACCAGTGACTTCGGATATTTCACGCACGCCCTTTATCTTGAATAATTCATCAATAATGGTATCGCGGAACTTTGTATCCATGTTGATTCCTGTCAGTGCCTTTACCCCATATCCCAGCTCCTTGTCATTTACTACGATTGTGAATCGCTCAATGAGTTTTTTGTTTGTGAGCCGCTTTATTCTGCTATATACAACAGAAGGATTGACCTTTATTTTTTCTGACAGCTTTGGAATCGAAATTGACGCATCTTCGCTCAGCTCGGATAATATGGTACGGTCAAGCTCATCAATTTTTACCGTTTAAAACACCTGCTTTGTCAAATTCTTTTCTGTTTAATAACGTTATGATCGAAAAATTTGAAAAAAATCTAGGAATCTAGATTTTTCCTTTTTTGTAAAGCATTTCGGCCAAAAGCACTGCACCTTTTGCTGAGCCCATCTTTTTGTTGTGTGAAAACAATACGTATTTGACGCCGTTGCCAAATATGGTATCTTCTTCTAGCCTTCCAATGGATGTTGTCATGCCCCCGTTAAGCTCCCTGTCAATTCTTGGTTGAGGCCTTGTTGGGTCTTGATGCACAATCAAATAGTCCTTTGGTGCAGATGGAAGTCCTTGCACACTAACATGATGTGAAAACTCTTCAATTGTGTGTTTTACATCATCTGCCTTGGCAGGTTTGGTGGTTTCAACAAAGACAGACTCTGTATGACCGTCAATTACCGGAACACGTGTACATGTACAGCTTACCTTGATGTTTGCTGGCTCAATTTTTCCATCTTTAAGCTTACCCAGAATCTTGGCAGTTTCTATTCTTACTTTGTTTTCTTCTTTTGGAATGTATGGAATAAGATTGTCAGTGACATCAAGTGCAGAAACTCCAGGCGACCTTCCGGCGCCAGAGATTGCCTGCATCGAAGTCATGATAACTCGCTTTGCGCCATAGCTGTCATACAAGGGCTTCATTGTGATTGCAAGGCCAGTAGTTGTGCAGTTTGGCAAAGGCAAAACAAAGCCCTTCCAGTTGTGGTTTTTCCTTTGCTTTTCAATAAGCTCCACATGATCATCATTAATTCCCGGAATCAAAATTGGAACATCTTCATCATATCTATAAGCAGAAGACGTGCTAATTACGGGAACGTCTTTGGCGAACTTGGTCTCTATTTCTCTTGCAGCATCGGACTCTACTGCAGAAAATACCAAGTCAAGCTCATTGGCCTTTACTTGGTCTACTGCGACTACCATCAAATCTCGTACATACCGTGGTACGTCTCCACCTACTTGCCACTTGACTATTCCAGAGTCTGGGTCCCTTATTGCATCAATGTACTTTTTGCCAGCGGATCTTTCCGAAGCCGCAAGCTGTGTCACCTCAAACCACGGGTGGTTCTCAAGTGAAAGTATGAATTCCTGACCAACTGCTCCAGTTGCACCCAATATGCCTACTCTTTTCTTCACAAGGGATTTTTTTGTGCGATCAATTAATAATTCTTTAGAGTCCAAAACCGTAACAACTAAACCCGTGCTCGCACTGGTGAGTTTGTGAAGTTTGCCAAAAACATAGCAACACACACTCCGGTTCCACATGGTGGCCTATATTCAATTGAAAATCCACACCCTACAATCATGGATTTTAGCTCAAACGTCAATCCACTCGGGTATCCAACATCGGTCAAAAAATTACTAGGATCTTGGATGGAAAAAATTCCAGTCTATCCCGATCATAACTCCAAAAAGCTGAAAAAACGACTATCGTCGTACCTTGGAATCCCTACTAGTAATCTAGTTGTTGGAAATGGTGCAACCGAAGTAATTTACAATTTTTGTCGTGCAATTATTGGCAAACACACTCCTGTCTTGATTCCAATTCCAACATTTGGTGAATATGACGCCGCAGTGAGGCTTTGTGGGGGGAAACTGCAATTTTTCAAAACCATGAACCTTGAACTAGATCTCACCAAATTTATGAAAAAAATACCAACAAATGGTGTAATCTTTGTATGCAATCCAAATAATCCAACTGGTGCACTGATTTCAAAAAAATCCATCATACAAATAGCAAAATATGCTAAAACCAAAAACACAATGGTCTTTGTCGATGAATGTTTTATGGAATTAACACAAACTCCACAACAATCAGTAATTGACCAAATCCAAAAACTTGACAACCTGTTTGTTCTCAGATCCCTAACAAAATCATTTGGCCTTGCAGGTCTACGGGTGGGGTATGGAGTTGGAAGCAGGAACCTTGTGTCCGTTCTAGACAAAATCAAAATTCCATGGAACGTCAGTGGTTTGGCGCAAGAAGCCGCAGTTACTGCACTATCTGAGAAGGGCTTTCTTGCAAAAACGCGAAAACTGATAAAGACAGAGTCTGCATTTTTGAAAAACTACATATCGGGACTTGATGGGTTTTCTTGTTTTGAAACTACGACTAACTTCATTTTAATTAAAACAAAGACAGATTCAAAACGTTTACAAAAAAAACTATTGCAAAAAAAAATTCTGATCAGAGATTGCAGCACATTTAGAGGACTGGCTCAAAATTATATTCGAATTGCAGTTAAAACACACAAAGATAATCTAAAGCTGGTAAGGGCATTGGAGAAACTAGCTTGACACAAACGTTGATGATTCAGGGTACGTCATCTGGAGTGGGAAAGACCACACTTGTTGCTGCCTTGTGTAGGATCTTTGCAAACGCTGGTTATCGTGTTGCTCCATTCAAATCGCAAAACATGTCAAATTACTCATACAAAGCAGATGGATTTGAGATATCGCAGGCTCAAGCAATCCAAGCAATTGCAGCACGGACTGAGATTTCCCCACACATCAATCCAATTTTACTAAAACCGCTTGGAAACTATCGAAGCTCAGTTATACTACAAGGCAAATTCTACAAGGAAATGGGCGCGCAAACATACTACAAAAAATTTGTCCTAAAAAAAGGCCTGAGTCTAGCTCTTGATTCATTTGCACAGCTCAAAAAAAATCACGATCTAATAATAATAGAGGGCGCAGGCTCGCCCGCTGAAATCAATCTGCAAAAATACGACATTGCAAACATGAGGATTGCTCAAAAGACAGGCTCGTCTGTTATTCTTGTAGCAGACATTGAAAAAGGTGGCACATTTGCAAGCATTGTTGGAACAATGTCATTATTACCAAAACAACACCAAAAACTAGTCAAAGGGTTTGTGATAAACAAGTTCCGAGGAGATGTAAAAATACTCAAACCGGGATTCAGAAGGCTCAAGCAAATAACATCTAAATCTGTTTTAGGCGTAATACCACTAATCGATATGGATCTGCCAAACGAGGATTCACTTGATAACAAAATTCATCTTTTCAGAAAGCAAAATCAAAAAAAGATGGATAGAGAAATTGAAAAACTTGCAAAGACAGTAAAATCACACATTGACATAAAAACAATTGAGGGGTTACTGCAATGATCCTTGAGCCAATTTTGATTGCAGTTGGAGCACTAGCACTTGACTTTGCATTTGGCGATCCAAAAAACAAACTCCATCCAACTGCTTGGGTTGGGGCGCTAGTTGCAAGACTTGTACCGCTTGCAAAAGACAAGAACCCAACTGTAGAAAAACTAGGTGGAATTGGCGTTACATTGTGTGTTACTGCAATTATTGCCACAGTATTGGTAACATACGAGTTTTTCACAAAAAACATGACTGATATCATATCAACAATAATTATAATTCTGATTGGCTCATTGCTTTTGAAATCCACGATTGCCATTAGGGGGCTTGAAAGGCATGGGGCACTTGTCATGGAAGCGCTATCAAGAAACAATCTTGAGGAGGCAAGACAACGACTTTCCATGCTTGTCAAGCGAGATACGAAGGATCTTGATAGGAATCATGTTGTTTCAGGCGTGCTTGAAAGTACGAGTGAAAACATCGTTGATGGAATAACAGGCTCGATGTTCTACTTTGGCATCTTTGGCTTGCCAGGCGCATTCGTCTACAGGACGGTAAATACGATTGACTCTATGATTGGCTACAAGAATACAATTTTTAGCAATGTTGGATGGTTTGGTGCAAACTGCGATAAAATCCTCAATTACCTGCCTGCAAGAATTACCGCATATGTTATGATACTTGCAGCAGTCATAATTGGCGCAGACTGGAAAAACGCGTTGAATACGATGCGACAAGACAGTAGAAAAACTCAGAGCCCAAACGCAGGATATCCAATGGCTGCAATGGCAGGAGCACTAGGGACAAGATTTGAAAAAATCAACCATTATAGTTTAGGCAACGGAACAACAGAGCTAGATCAGAATCATTTCAGATCAGCTATTTTGCTAATGAAGGTAACCTGTCTTTTGTTTTGTTTACTAGTAACAATTCCTATGATATCAATTCTGTATTATCTTGGATGGTGGATTCATGTTTAGACAAGTAGGTTCTGTCTTTTCTTTTCTGACAATAATTCCAACTGGAAATTCGGATCTGCAAACCGTTGCAAGACACATGTATCTTTTCCCAATAATTGGAATTGCAATAGGTTTGATGATAGGCTCTACTGCATACGGTTTATCATTATTTTTGGAACCATTAATTGTTGGATTGTTAATTACGGCAGCCCTTGTTTTGATTACTGGCATTCACCACACTGATGGTCTCTCGGATTTTGCAGATGGTTTGATGGTTCGCGGAACAAAGCAAAAAAAACTTGAAGTAATGCGTGATCCGTCTGTTGGGTCTGCAGGAATTGTAGCAATTGTGTTGTATGTGGCAGGCACAGTGATTGCACTCTCAACAATTAAGGGATTTGAGATCTTTGTAGCAATTTTAGCTGCAGAAATAATTGCCAAATTCTCAATGGTTCTTTTGACAAGCTTTGGTCCGTCTGCCTGGGAAGGCTCTAACTCGCCTTTTGTGGATAGCATGAAGAATCGAAAAAAACTTGTAATTGCAGCAGTAATTACCGTCGGCGCTATTGTGGTTTTACAAAACAACGTCGGGTTTTTGGCACTTGGTTTGGGAATAGTCCTAACTTTGATAATTTTGGTGGTGTCTAGGCGCAGTTTTGGTGGTATTTCAGGCGATATTATGGGTGCGACAAACGAGATAACTAGGGTAGCATCTCTTCTTGTATTTGCGTCGATATGATCGGACTTGTAATGGCGGGCGGCAAAGGAACAAGAATGGGTCTGCCAGAAGAAAAATTACTACTCAAATACAAAAAGCCAGTAATTTTACATGTAATTGATGCGCTAAAAGAATCAGAGTGTTTTTCAAAAATTATTGCCGCAACAAGTGACAACTCACCAAAGACAAACGATCTATTATCGAACCTTGGAATCCAAATAATCAAAACAACTGGGAGTGGGTATGTTTCTGATCTGAATTTTGTACTCTCCAAACTTGATGAGCCAGCTCTTGTGGTATCAGGCGACCTTCCACTTTTAGACGCACAAATTGTAAAACAGATCATATCAGCTCACAAAAAGGATGCAACATGGCAAAGCTTTCTTGTAACAAAAAGCCTTCTTGATCTGCTAAATCTCAGATCCAATTTTTCTGTATTTTTTGAAGGTAAGCACTGCTATTACACGGGGATCTCAATAATAAATCCACAAAAAATTTCCCAAAAAGTAGAGGAAAGTTACACTATACTTGATGACAAAAGAATTGCATTAAATCTAAACACAAAACACGAATATGACTTACTCAAGAACGCCTGATACGGTACCGTAAATTTTTGCAATGGATCCGGTTGGCTCTGCAATCACGTTTCCGCATGATTTGCAGGTAACAATCGTAGTGACATGTGAGAACAAGATGTTTTCAGCACTGCACTCTTTGCACTGCACCTTCTGAAACTTACTTTTTGGTGTTGGAATGAGTATGTGAGATCTTTTCAATGTGCAACCAACTCAAGCTTTCTTAGTCTAATGCCCTTTTTATTAGATTTCTTTTTGCATTGAGGACATGCGAAAATCAAAGTCTGCTTTTTTGTAGTCTTTGCAGGCTTGGCAAGCTTTGGGAATTTCTGTCCTCCGTACCCTTTTTTGTCTTCTTCGTGCCTACGTTCACCTATTGCAGAACCTCTTCTTTTTCCTGCTTTGTAGAGTGAAACCTTCTGCAAGGTGTGAGTTTTGCACTTTGGGCAGTACCGATTAATTTCCTTAGGTACGTTCATAGCAGACAACGCCTTGGATGGTAATTTAAGCATCACTTTCAATTTATAACAAAGTCGGCTGTAGATTGATACCATGTCTTCTGAGCTGGCCTCGATGATTTCTATTTTGAACGCAGTTGCAATGGGAGAAAAAAAGGCCAATTTGGTTCTCAAGAACTGTTCGCTTGTTAATGTCTACACAAAGGAGATTCTTCCAAATGCCCAGGTCGCTATAGTAAAGGACAGAATTGCATATGTTGGTTCAGACGCTTCCCATACAGTCAACACCAGCACTGCAGTAATCGACCTTGAAAACAAGTATCTCTCACCTGGTTTTGCAGATCCGCACATGCACATAGACCAGTTTGTAATGCCTGCGGAGCTTGCAAAACATTCTTTGCTTTGTGGAACAACAAGTCTGTTTTCTGATCCAATTGATATCGTAAGTGTATGTGGATTCAGGGGGTTTAGAGAATTTGTCAAGGCCTCGTCTGGTTTACCAATTAGAATATTTCATGTTGTACCGGGCGGTCTACCAGTAGACAGAAAGTTTAGCCACGGAAAAACACTGAGTCTTGCAGAACAAAAATCCGCAATCAATCTTGATGGGGTGGTAGGACTAGGTGAAGTCTTTTCTTGGACCAAAGTAACTACAAGAGATCCACAAACCATGAAAAAACTTTCAAACATGTTACAAAATGACTGCATCATAAACGGACATACCGCGGGCGCATCAGACAAAAAATTAAACGCCTACATTTCTTCTGGAATTCTTTCTTGTCATGAACCAATTGACTATGATCAAGTAATGGAAAGACTAAGACTTGGCATGTGGATTATGATGAGAGAGGGCTCAATTAGGCGAGACCTCAAAAACATCATACCACAAGTTCTGGCCACAAAGCCTTACCTGAACCGATTAATGTTCTGCTCAGACGGCCTAGACCCCATTGATATTACCAAGTATGGCCACATAGACCATTGCATACGAGAATCAATGCGCTTGGGGGTAGATGTGATAGATGCCATAACAATGGCATCAAAAAACTGCTTTGATTATTATAATATGGGCAAAGACCTTGGTGGAATAGCGCCTGGCAAGCTTGCAGACATGCTAGTCTTTGATGACTTGGAAAAGATAAAACCAAAGAAAGTCTTTGTTGGAGGGCAGCTCGTAGTCTCCAACGGAAGCATTGTAACAAAAATCCGCAAGGCACCTTTGCCAAAATGGATTACAAAGACAGTAAAGCTTGCAAAACCAATTACAGAAAAAGACTTTGTAATAAAAAGTAAAAACCCAACTGTTCTGGCAAATATTATTGAAATGGAAACAGAAATCATTACAAAACAAAACACAGCCGAGCTTGTCGTAAAAGCAGGTAATGTTGTCTCATCTACCGATAAGGACATCTGGAAGGTAGCTGCCTTTGATAGGACGTACGGTTCTGGAAAACACACGGTTGGATTTCTCAAAAACTTTGGTGCAAACGTGGGTGCGTATGCATCCACTTGGTGCTTTCACGAAAATGACATGATAGTGATTGGCTCAAATGAAAAAGACATGGCACAGGCAACAAACCATCTTGCTAGATCGCAGGGAGGGCTGGTGGTCGTAAAAGATGGTAAAATCTTGTCATTTTTGCCATTACAAGTAGCTGGAATCATATCGTCAAATCAATTTGATGATGTTTTACAAAAGTTTGTTCATCTGAACTCGACTTTGACAGATAGCGGCTGCAGATTCCAAAGACCGCACCTCTTGCCGCTCTTTTTGCCCTTTTTGGCGCTTCCTTCAGTTAGAATTCTTTACAGCGGTATCGTAGACGTAAAGAAAAGATCGTTTATTCCGAGCCTAGCCTAGCAAACTTTTAAAAAAGGGGGTGAAAGATTTTTTTCAAGAAAACATGGCTTCAATTCAACAAACCCCAAATGGTCCAGTTTTAGTCTTAAAGGAGAGTGCACTCCAGCAAAAAGGCCGGGATGCACAAAAAAACAACATTATGGCAGCAAAGCTTGTAGCCGATCTAGTGCGCACAAGCCTGGGACCTAGAGGCCTAGACAAAATGCTTGTTGATTCTATTGGTGATGTAACAATTACAAACGATGGTGCGACAATTCTCAAAGAAATCGATGTCCAGCACCCAGCAGCAAAAATGATGGTGGAAATTTCTAAAACCGTGGACAATGAGGTTGGAGATGGCACAACATCATCTGTTATCTTTGCAGGTGCTCTTTTAGAAAAAGCAGAAGAGCTTTTGGCAAAAAACGTTCACTCTTCTGTTATTATCGAGGGCTATCAGGCAGCACAAGAAAAGGCAATGGAGCTTTTGTCACAAATTGCCAAAAAAGTCGAACCAACAGACCACGAATCATTGCTAAAGATTGCAACAACTAGCATGCAGTCTAAACTAATTTCAGAAGACAGCAGCATTCTTGCAAAACTTGTTGTAGATGCAGTTTTACGTGTGGCAGAAAAGAAAGGCGACAAGTATGTAGTTGATCTTGATAATATCAAAGTAGAAAAAAAGGCAGGTGCGTCAATTCAAGATACTGACCTTATCAAAGGAATAGTTCTTGACAAAGAAGTCGTTCACAGTGGGATGCCAACAAAAATAGAACAAGCAAAGATTGCTTTACTAAATGCAGCACTAGAAGTAGAAAAAACTGAGATGAGTGCTGAAATTAGAATTACCGACCCAACTCAGATGCAAATGTTTCTTGAAGAAGAAAACAGAATGCTCAAGTCTATGGTTGACAAGCTACAAAAAGTTGGCGCAAACGTCCTAATTTGTCAAAAAGGAATTGATGACATTGCACAACACTATTTATCAAAATATGGAATTTTGACAGTAAGACGTGTAAAAGAAAGTGACATGACCAAGCTTGCAAAAGCAACAGGCGGTCGTATCACAACAAATCTTGATGACATGACAGAAAAAGACCTTGGCCATGCAGATCTTGTACAGCAAAGAAAAGTAGAATCTGATAAGTGGGTCTTTATCGAAGGATGCAAAAATCCAAAATCTGTCTCAATTTTGATTCGTGGCGGGTCTCAACGAGTAGTCGATGAGGTTGATCGTTCACTTCATGATGCGTTGATGGTAGTAAAAGATGTCATTGAAAAACCAGCAATTGTTGCAGGCGGTGGAGCCCCAGAAGCATATTTGGCCTCTCAACTAAAGGAGTGGTCTGACAGCTTTGAGGGAAGAGAACAACTAGCTATTCGAAAATACGCCGAAGCCCTTGAAGTAATTCCACTTACAATAGCAGAAAATGCAGGAATGAATCCAATTGATACAATGGCAAATCTCAGAGCAAAACAAAACAGCGGCAGAAAATGGGCAGGAATTAACGCAAAAGAAGGAAAAATTGACGACATGTTCTTACTAAATATCGTCGAGCCTGTATCAGTAAAAGAACAGATCGCAAAATCTGCAACAGAAGCGGCATGCATGATTCTAAGAATTGATGATGTGATTGCAGTTTCCGCAGGACCTGGCGGCGCCGCTCACAGATAGCATCAGTTTTTAGAAAAAACTTCAAAACAGATTTCAATATTAGAAATTCGTGTACAAAATAGGAATTGACTTGGGTGGAACAAAAATTGAAGGACTCTGCCTTGATGACAATCTTCAGATAATTCAAAGAAAACGCATTCCTACAAACCAGCAAAATGGCTATCATTCTATGGTAGAATCAATTATCTCTTTAACAAAAGATCTTACAAAGGACATCTCAAATTATTCAGTGGGAATTTGTACACCTGGGACAATCTCAAAAAAGACTGGTCTTATCAAAAACAGCAATACTCAATGTCTTATCGGAATGCCACTAAAAGACGACCTTGAGAAATCACTTGGGAAAAAAATCACAATGGAAAACGACGCAAATTGTTTTGCCATGGCTGAGGCAACAACTGGCGCTGCGGTAGGCTATGGGGTCGTTTTTGGTGTGATATTGGGCACAGGAGTTGGGGGAGGAATAATAATCGATGGCAAAATACACCGGGGTCGGACATACATCGCAGGAGAATGGGGCCATCACACGTTGCACCAAAATGGAAACAAGTGTTACTGCGGCAGGTTTGGTTGTGTTGAGACATACATAAGCGGTCCGGCGCTTGAGAAAAGATGGAGCGAATTAACGGGAAGAACAAAATCATTAACATCAATAGTACAAAATCTCAACTCGGATGAGGCACAGCAGTGGAAAAAAGAATTTCTGGAAAACTTTGGTATGGGGCTTGCAAACGTAATTGATATTTTGGATCCTGACGTAATTGTGCTTGGAGGCGGGGTATCAAATGTTGATTTTTTGTATACTGAAGGACGTAACGCAGTGTACGGCCAAGTCTTCAGTGATCTAGTCGACACACCAATTTTGAAAAACAAGCTTGGCGACTCTGCTGGAGTCTTTGGGGCTGCATTGCTAATCTAGAACGGACAACCTTTCACACTTTCATGTATTTTTTGTTCAGAAATTTTCATACGCAAAATATGTCATCGTTCTTGTCTTCTCTAAGAGCATAGAGCAAGCAGCTATAACATTATTAATATTTGAAAAATTGAAATTCAAATCGTCCTTTTTTTCTAAAAGATAGCCACACATCTCATCGCTTTTGATTTTTTGATATTCTTTTTCGTACCAGATAAGGAAGTTCATGGCATCTATTTTGCTCAGCTTTTTTGCCTTAGCTTTGAAGTTGTTTAATCCAACTTTTTCTATTTTCAAATCAAATTTATTGTTGTACTCATCTAACAGATGTGAAAACACATCATGCATGGTTTTTATGAAATTGTTCAATTCTGACTGAAATTCTTTATCTGAGGACAACTTTTGCAACTTGGTTAGACTATTTTCTGCTTCTGTGATCTTTCTTACAGCCGTCATAAAAGAAATTCAATATTAATTCATAAAAATGATTGTTGTTTAAACCACAGCGATTTACTGGCTTTGCCAATTCAACAATTTAGCTGAGATTTCATCATCCTAGCTGACAAGACCCTATCAATATCCACCGTATAGTATAATTATGAAAACAATAACCAAACCAGACCACTGGAACTATCAGGTTCGAGCACCATTTAAGAAAGTCATGGCTTGGGACACACTCTTTTTCGTCCTAGGCATTGGCGTAGGTGCTGGAATTGGCGCATTCCTAGCAACAGCCTAGGACGGCCATTTTTTCCTTTTTTGTGACCTTAAAATATCATTAATTACATTTTGGTTATATGTACGAATTTTCCAAAGTAGATTATCCGTATATAAAAAAAGAAAACGGCTGTCGTCTTGTATGGGCTGATCCGCAAGACAATGATAAAGAAAAAGTAATCTATCTGACAGAGGATGATCTGTCAAACCTTCACTCGATGCTTTCTCAAAAAGCTATGGGAAGAATAACACTTGAGGATAACGCGGGCTCAATCATTGTAAATGAGGAAAACACCGACTTTAACATCAAGGGAGGACAATCACTATCAGTCAAAACAAAACTACTTGCAGAAAAGTTTCTCAAGTTTATCGAAGAACAAGAAGGCAAAGTCATAATCAAATGCAAAGAATACAATCCAACCCAACATCAACAAATCGAGGATGTAAAAAACAAACTTCTCAGTGCAATTTTGATAGCAGAAACAAAAGAATCTCTTGATACAGATCTTTTTCATGTCATTGCAACAAGACGTTCAACAAGAAAATTTGCAACAAAACCAATAGAGGACTGGAAAATAGATAAAATATTGGCAGCTGCAGATACTGCACCCACTGCCGGAAACTTCCAAGGATTTGAGGTATTTTACATAAAAGATCCAAAAATAAAAGAAAAGCTAGTTCCGGCGGCAAACAACCAACCTTATGTCAACGCACCATTAGTTTTGGCATTCTGCAAAAATCCCTCTAGGGTAAAGCTAAACTTTCCACCTGAGGTTCTCAAAAAATTCGCAATCCAGGATGCTACTCTTGCATGTGCCTACTCACAGCTTGCGGCATCTGCATTGGGGCTAGGCTCAATTTGGATTGGAATGATTGACGAGGAAAAGGTAATGGAAGCAATAGGAACAAACCTCAGGCCATCGTCGATTCTCTGCATAGGATATCCAGTACAAAAAAGAAATCCCAAGCCAAGGCGAAGCCTAAAGGATCTCATTCACGTAGTCTAAGATAGCGACTAATGCAGGTTAAGACATCATGAACAGTACACGCTCAAAAACTGCTTAGCTCACAAAAATATCTAAAACAAATTGTAAAGCCTTGTAAGTGACAGCTTAGTTGCTGGCTCTACGGTAGCAATCTTCCCATCAACTGTTACCTGATATGTTTCAGGGTCTATCTCTATTTTTGGGGTTATGTTGTTGTGTATCATGTCCTTTTTACCAATCTTTCTGCAATTTTGTACCGCAAGAAACTTTTTTCGGGTCTTTAGCTTGTTTTCTAATCCATCCTCAATTGCTAGCTTTGACGTAAAAACAAACGATATGGATTTTTTTGCCCTTCCAAATGCACCAAACATTGGCCTATAGTAGACTGGCTCCGTAGTTGGTATTGAGGCATTTGGGTCCCCCATCAAAGAGTATGCGATAAAACCACCCTTGATGATCATCTTGGGTTTTATTCCAAAAAACTGAGGAGTCCAAATCACAAGGTCTGCAATCTTTGCTGATTCAAAGGAGCCAACATATTCTGATATTCCATGAGTGATTGCCGGATTGATCGTTATTTTCGCAAGGTATCTCTTTACACGTACGTTATCATTATCTCCAGTTTCCTCCTTTAGCCTTCCTACTATTTTTTTCATCTTGTCGGCTGTCTGCCAATTTCGGATCGTTACTTCACCAACTCTTCCCATGGCTTGGCTGTCAGAAGACATCATGCTAATAGCTCCAATATCGTGAAGTATGTCTTCTGCTGCAATGGTTTCAGCACGTATTCTTGATTCAGCAAAGGAGACGTCCTCTGGAACAGATGGATTGAGATGATGGCAGACCATCATCATATCTAGATGCTCATCTAGAGTGTTGACAGTAAAAGGCCTTGTTGGATTTGTTGAAGAGGGAAGTACGTTTGGTTCGCCTGCAATCTTCATAATGTCGGGTGCGTGGCCTCCACCAGCGCCCTCAGTATGATACGTATGGATTGTTCTTCCAGCAATCGCCGCTATTGTATCATCAACATATCCACACTCATTTAGTGTGTCTGTGTGAATTGCAACCTGCGTGTCAGTTTTATCAGCAACTCTGAGCGCGGCATCAATTGTAGCGGGTGTAGTTCCCCAGTCTTCGTGAAGCTTTAATCCGCAAGCCCCTTCTCTTATCTGATCAAGAAGAGCCGTTTCCTGCGAATCATTACCTTTTCCCAAAAAGCCAAAGTTTAGTGGAAAGTCTTCGACGGCCTCAATCATTCTATGGATATTCCATTTGCCTGGCGTACATGTTGTTGCGTTTGTTCCATCAGCTGGGCCAGTTCCGCCTCCTATCATAGTTGTGGTGCCACCACATATTGCAGTAATTATCTGTTGGGGCGAAATAAAATGAATGTGGGAATCTATTGCGCCCGGGGTACATATGGTATGTTCACCTGAAATTACCTCGGTGTTTGACGAAATTATCATATCTACACCATCCATGATATTTGGATTTCCTGCCTTACCTATTCCAACAATTCGCCCATCCCTAATTCCAATGTCCGCTTTTAGAATTCCAAGAACTGGATCCATTACTATGGTGTTTGTTATTACCAAGTCAAGTGATTGCTCACGCTTTACGCCACTTGCCTGTGCAAGACCATCCCTTGCACTTTTCCCTCCACCAAAAACAACCTCATCGCCATATCTGAGCAGATCTTTTTCAACTTCAATAATCAGGTCTGTATCAGCCAGTCTGATTTTGTCGCCAACTGTCGGTCCAAAAAGATCAACGTATCTCTTTCTTGATATTTCAAGTGTCATGCCCCCCTAAAGCCCTCCTTTTTTGCCCGCTCTAGCGCCTCCTTTCTTTTTTCATCTAATGGGCCGTTTACTAGCCCACTAAACCCCCAGACGATTTTCTTACCACCATATTCAGTAAGCTCAACATCTTTCGAATCACCCGGCTCAAATCTCACAGATGTGCCAGATGGGATATTTAGGTGAAATCCATATGCTTCGGCACGTGGGAACTCTAAAGCCTTGTTTGCCTCAAAAAAGTGCGTATGAGAGCCCACTTGGATTGGCCTGTCTCCAGTGTTTGCCACTCGTATTTTCACCGTCTTTTTTCCTTGGTTTGCAATGATTGGCTTGTCTGAGATTAGATATTCTCCTGGTATCATATGTCTCACACTATTGGGTCATGAACTGTGACCAATTTTGTTCCATCATCAAACGTTGCTTCTACTTGAATGGTATGAATCAAATCAACTACTCCGGGTAATACATCGTCTTTTGTAAGAACTTTTTTTCCGGAACTCATTAAATCTGCAACAGATTTGCCATCTCTTGCGCCCTCTAGGATATGGTCAGCTATTAATGCTACTGCTTCAGGATGATTAAGTTTGAGGCCGCGAGCCTTTCTTCGTCGTGCCAATTCAGCAGCCAAGAAAATCTGTAATTTGTCAATATCTTTTGGAGTCAAAAACATGATATCTAATTTGGCATTCTTGTATTTATTAATTTTAAAAATTCCTAGTCAATTATTTTCATTTGATAAAAAAATCACAAGTGTAATCCAAAGAAATTACCACTTTCTAAAGTGACATTGTACAGAATATCAAAACCAATGGTTATGCTAATTGCTCCAACAACAAAACGAAGTGTCTTGTGAATCTTTTCTGAATGGGTGGATATGACAAATGGCAAGCCAATAGCACCACTAACCATCATCATTCCAAGAATTGAACCCACACCAAAAACAAGAACAAACGATAAAATTATCTGCACATCACTAAGTGTTGAAAGAGCTAGCACAACAAGGGCTCCACTACCTGCTAGACCGTGAATACAACCAATGATGTAAGATTTGTGTCCATGACGATGTTCCTTATTATGATCATGCTGATGAGTGTGAATCATACCGTCTTCATGAACATGCGGATGCTCATGCCTCTTTCTGAGTAATTTTTTATTGAGGTAAATTGAGGCTCCAAGAAACACAAGCATCATACCAACGATTAATTCAAGATTGCTAAAGACTTGGGGAGGTATGCTTAATGAAAACACGAAGATTAACAGACTCACCAACAGCAATGTTGAGGTATGACCTGCTCCCCATAATGCTCCAAGAATAGAGCCCTTAAAGGCACCAACACCTATTCGCCTAAAAACAGGTAAAGAACGATTTTGTCTGGACTTGGTTGCTTGCGTTGCAACGGCTGCAACATGATCCGGTTCAAACGCATGGGCAAGTCCTATTACAAAACCCGCAACAAGTACAAAGACGGGTGTCGCACCTGGGATTTGTTCGATAAGATTTTCTATCATTACTAAAACCTTTTTTGAATCATATGGATTTTAAAACATAATCCGAAACCGGAATGGGTGTGTTGAGAATGACTACCTGGATGGGTCTATCGTCAAGCTTTACTTCAAATGACATTTCTCTCAAAGTTTCAGGAACGCCAATGAGGACATGGTCTGAACTCAAAATCCTATGGGCGTTTTTTTGAATTTGTTCTACCGATTTGTTTTCTCCAAGTTCTAAGACAATGTAAGAAGAATAAACAATTAGCGCCTCATTTATGTTGATTTTGAGATTCCTGTCTAGTCGTTCTTTGATCATGGATGCAGAATTCATGAAAATCTCTTCATCTGTTTTCTTTGGATACGAAAAGACTCTTGTAAATGGAGAGGTATCTGGCTCCCCTTTTACCGTTACCTTAACGTGTATCAATCCCTCTTCGGAATCTCCGCTTTTTCTTTTCCAAAACTATAGGTATGGCCTGTTCCGCGATAGAAATTAGGACGCACTGGTTTTCCTTCCTTGAGTCCTTTCTTGGTTAATGACAAGCCCGCCAATAACTCTACGATTAGTCTGTTTGCAAGTCCTGAAGTTATGCCACCGTTGTATGAGTTGCCATCACTTACGTCGTAGTTTGGTGCCACCTCAACTAAATCAAAGGCAAACTTGTCAGGATCAAATGAGGTGGATAACAATCTCATTAACTTCATTCCCTCCCTTGATGTGAGGCCGTTGGGTTCTGGCTCTCCTGTGCCGGGGGCATAGGCAGGATCAAACGTGTCTATGTCCCAACTAATGTAAACGGCATCAACGTTGTCGTTGGCTCTATCAGCTGCTTCCTTTGCAATTTTGTCAATTCCTATCTCCTCTACGTCCAGCATGGTAAACCATTGAAAGTCTTGGTCTGCCATCCATTTGTACAAGTCTGGTCCAGGCCAATATCCTCTGGGGCCGATGAGTGTGTAGTTTTTCCCTTTAAGGCAGCCTAATTCCATTATTCTTCGGATGTGGGCACCATGGTCGTATTTGAAGCCACAAAGGCCTTGAGGAGCACAATCCGCATGGGTATCAATGTGAATCATTCCAATGTTTTTGTATTTTTTTGCAAATGCCCTGACATTTGCAAACGTGATCGAATGATCTCCTCCCAACATGACTGGAATTCCGTCTATGTCTAAAACCTCTTTTACTTTGTCTGTCATTCTTCGATGAGATTCTACAACGTCTCCTGGCGAGACATTAACATCTCCGTAATCTATAGTTCTGAAAACTCCAAAGGGGTCGACGCCGGTTTCTATGTTAAAGTGTTCATATGGAGGAGATGGTACTGTAGATGCGGCACGAATAGCTCTCGGTCCATATCGTGCACCAGGACGAATAGTAGTGCCAAAGTCAAACGGTTCGCCAATTATGGCAACATCTGGTTTTACTTTCTCTAATTCAGCTTTACTTCTGAGCCAAGGTAATTTCAAGAATGTTGGTATGCCAACAAAAATTGGTTCATCGTTGCCCCTGTATGATTCTCCATAAAACTCCATTCCCATTTTTGATCAAATTACTACAACGCAGAATGTAATTAAATATGTCTAAGTAGTTTACCAGCGTTATTTTTTTCTTTTTTAGTTTTTTTTCCGAATAACTAATTTCTTTTTTTGGAATATCCGTAATATACGATTCAATTTGATTATGAAACAGCATTAATTTTCATTTTATTCACAGACAAAAACTAAAATTGTAAAGTAATTTTAGTTTTTTAGCTTTGCAATAAAACCAAATCTTTTCTTTTTCGAAGTTTTAGCGATGATGTCGTTTTTGTAGTAGATTGCTCTGTGGTTAATTGGATCGATTCTTAAAACCTCGTCATAATACTTGAGGGCCTCCACATATTTCCCCAAATTGTATAGGATCTTGCCTTTGTAGTTTAGTGCATATACGTAATTTGGCTCTAACATGATGGCCTTATCACAATACTCTACTGCCTCTTCGTACTTTTTCATATGTTCTAGAAGCCAAACCATACTTCCCAACGCCTTTAGGTTTGATGGCTCCAGCTCTATGGCCCTTTTACAATAAAACATGGCCTCCGCATTCTTCTTTAAAGAAAATAAGGATATTCCTTTACTGTATGTTGCTCTAATATTAACAGGGTCAATTTCTAAAACCTTGTCAAAACACTTTAAGGCCTTTTCAAAAAATCCAGTTCTATCTAGAATAAATCCTTTGTTTAACAATGCATCAATGCATTTGGGATCAACTTCTAACGCTCTATCAAAGAATGCAACTATCTCTTTTCTTGAAAAACCTGCAATATCAAAAATTATGCCTTTTTGGACTAGTGCTTTAACATTTTTAGGATCAAGTTCTAGGGCCTTGTTAAAATGCTTCAAGGCCTCCTCGTGTTTTCCCTCCCTGGTAAGCTCAAACCCATTTTTAAACATCTTAAGTGAATTTTTAGAATCTTCTTCAGCTGATTTGTTGAGATAAAACAGCGCCTCATCTTTTTTGTCTATTCTGTTTAAGACCAGTCCTTTTTTTGCAAGTGCACTAGAATTATGTGGATCCTTTTTCAAAATTTCATCAAAACAAAAGATAGATTCAACATGCCTGCCAAGATTACTAATGTTGAGCCCTTTGTAGATTAATGCCTCCTCGTACTGTGATTCTATTTTTAGAATTTTCTCAAAACACGAAATGGCGCTTTCATATTTACCAATTCCCTCCAAACATCGACCCAGATGATACAGGGCAGCAATATCTTTTGGATCCTTTTCTATAACCTTGTTAAAACAACCAATTGCATCTTCGTATTTGTGCATCTTGTATAACACAATTCCCTTATGGAGATGTGCCGAGATGTTATCGGACTCTATCTTTATTGCTTTATCAAATTCTGATACTGCCTTGGTGTAGTTATCGTAGCTTAAGGATACTAGTCCCCGATTTATGTGGTGCCAACAATTTTTCAATACCATACTCATTATGCGAAGTCAGAGATCAGATAGCTCTTCTATCTGATATGTTTCCGCCTGCATCTCCAACTTCTTTGAAGTGTTTTAGATCTTCACCAGATATTAGATCTTCTTCTGGGGGCACGTAATCTCTTACATCGTGCCTTGCCTTGCCTGGATACCTTTTCTGCGTGGCATACGCAACACCTATGAATAAAGCAAAGGAGATGGGTGGGGGAATCAATGTGTCCAAGCCAGCCCATTCTGCATCTATAAGTCCTTGATCAAATGCAAAGAAGAAGAAGAGCCTAAGACCCGATCCAAATAACAGTGATGCAATGGCGGCTGGCATGTTTGCCTTTTTCCAAAATAGACCTAATGTAAGAGGCGCAAATGCTCCAGCAAACACAATATCAAATGCCAAGATTAGATAGATGCCAGGGGCTGGTACAAAATAACCAAGCACCAACCCGGCTACCATCATGGGGATGGTGATTGCACGAGTAATCCACAGAAGCTTTTTGTCAGTCCAAGCCTCTCGACCCAACCAACGTCTTCGAATTATTCTTTGAATCAAGTTTCGTGAAACAACACTTGATATTGCCAATAATCCTCCGTTGGCAGTTGACATTGAAGCCCCCAATACCCCCATTAGTATAGCAGCTCCAATTGCAATTGGCATGTGATTGAGTGCAAGCTCTGGCAAGGCGAGGTTTGGATCCTCCAAGCCTGGAAGATAAAATGCAGCAATAATTCCCAACATGCTTGTTGGCACAACTGTAAAGAATGTCAGTGCTGCACCCATAAATGCGCCACGTTGTGCAGTCTTGGGGGTTTTTGCTGCAAACACTCGTTCCATAAAGTCCAACGCGACAATATCTCCTAATCCGAGTGCCAAAATTGCAGCCCAGTTAAGTAATGCTCCGTTTGCGACATCGTACAGGCCAGACAAATCCAAGTAGCCAGCTGGGGTGGCATCAAGAATGGTAGAGAACTCGGTGCCTGAGAATCCGCCAGCAAAGAACAAAAATCCAGCCCAGAATGCTCCTATTGCCAGATAAATTTGGAAAAGATCTGTATATGCAGAAGAAAACAACCCGCCTGCAAATGTATATGCCAAAACAATAACTGCTGCAATTAGAATGGCCCACAAATAACTAATTCCGAAAACTGTTTCAAGAATAAACCCACTTGCCGCAAAATTACCTGCCACCAAGACGGTAAAACTAATTATCATAAGTACGCCTGATATGCCTTCTGCTCCATTTCCGTACCTTCTAAAGTAAAAGTCTGGCAAAGTAAACATGGACATTTTGTTCAAAATTTTTCCATAGAACAAGCCTGTCATGAGCAAACAAATCCCAAGGCCTATTGGAATTACGGCGCCTGCCCAAAATCCAAAATCATAAACTAGTGCAACATTTCCTAGGGATGAATTACCGTCAATGGATTGTGCTGCAAGCATGGTGCCGACCATAAATAGAGGAAGGCTTTTTCCGGCAATCATCAATCTCCTGCCGCTTCTCTGCACAAGGCGATAAGTCATAGTTCCCACTACTATTGTTACAATTAGGAATCCAATGATCGCCCAACCCACGACAGTGATTTCTCCCATTGCCCAACTAACAATCACTGTAAATTATTTAAAGATTAGAAAATTCAAGTAATGTACGATATTGTGACCAAAATCACATATGTATTCTACAATTACATGACCTAAAATTGAAAAAACTGATCTTAGTGGTATCAAGCAAACTGAGGCTTTATCTGGGAAAAAAATAACATTTACATTTAAGATAGTGGATCCCAGATCTACGAAATCCATGAAAAAGATTCTTGTTGCAATTGGAGATGAATCAAGCTTAAACAGATGTCTTAACATCGCAATTCCAATAGCGAAGGGCCTTGGCGCTTCAATTACCGGAATTCACGTTCTGGCTCCTTATCCAAGATCATTTGTTACAGCACTAGAACAGCCGTGGAGAAAGCAACAAAAGGAAAATGCTGAAAAATATTTGGATATGGCCAAGAAAAAATGTGAAGAACATGGAGTTACATTTAGTAAAATTATCTCAAGAGGGCAACCACGAGAAGCAATACTTGAACATGAAAAAGAGTTTGATCTTCTAGTTCTCGGCAGGGCAGATTGGGGCTCAAAATTATTGGGAAGTGTTTCAAACGGTGTGGTCACCAAGGCTACCAGAGAAGTCTTATTAGTGCACTAATTTTTAAAATAATCCACTAATGGATAAGAAAGATATCTTTGCAACAATAATTATCTTAGCTGGCTTGGGCTTAACTCAGTTAGAGGGAGGAACAAGTCCTTTCTACGTTGGGTTGGGAATAGGCACTATTATCATGGCGTCAGTATGGATAATTTTTAGAATAATCAAAGAATACAAAAAAAAGTAGATCTACAACGTCACTTGACAAAGTTATAATTACTACTTTTTAGCCATTATACAGAATGCCTGGAGTAGGATATGGAACAATTGGCTTAAAGCCGGATGTCTTGACACGATTAAAAAAAATCACTGGTGACCATTACCCAGGAATGTTTCTTCCCAGCTCGTTGATAATATTGATGAACGAAATAAAATTGGGGTATTACACCGTAGAGCCGCACAACATAAAGATAGATCTGAATGGCAAGTACACATCCATCACAATTAGAACTGATGTCAAAGTATGGCTTGAAAACAATTACAAAATATTAAAAGACGAATACAAAGAAAAATACAAAATAGAAAATTTTACCCAATTTCTTAGCTATTTTCTTGTCAATATGTTCGAATCAAAGAGGGATTCTCAGAAATATGTTATTCGGATAAATGAATCCGAATTTAATTGGCTTCAATCAGAATACAAAAAACGAAAAAAGGAGTACGCACAAAAATACGACGCCATGACCTTTGAGAGGTTTGCTGACGTGTACCTCAAGCAATTATTGGAAAAAATTCAAGAAGCCAAAAAGATACTGACAGTTTGAATATGTCACTTTTAAAAAATTAAACAAAACGCGCCTAAAGCGGCACCATGGTGTCAATTAGTCTGGCGTTTGTCACTTGGCCGTTTTTTTCTTGCATTTCAAGATCAACTGTGTACTTGAGTTTTTCCAACATGAATGTAACTTGCACATCCCATGCAGTGCGTGGTCCTTTTTCTGGTAGCGCAAAGACCTCCCTGATGGCAAGATCTGCAACTCCATTACCATAGAGGGCCTTAATTACTCTCTCTGATTCTCTTCGTATGTCGTCTTTTGTTGTAACAGAACCCATGATCAACTATACCTCAAACAATTTAAAAATATATTGTCCTTGACTTTTTTCCAAACCCACTATCCGTAATGTGCGAATAAAACATCTTGTACGAAATATTTGATTAAAACGTACATTCGCAATCAAAATTCTTTACAACAATTTTTTGAATAATTTTGATTTAAAAAAATTTTTTTAACATTAGTGAGATTCTGTAAATTTAATAGTCTCCATTTGAGTTTTAGTTGATTGGCAAATCTGGAAAAAATCATTCCTGAGGATCTACGTTATACAAAGAGCGATAAATCACGACGATACAATCTGCTTGGTGCCAGGCTAACGGCAGACCTAGTCAAAACCTCGTTAGGACCAAGAGGCTTGGAAAAAATGTATATCGATGTTTTAGGCGACGCAACAGTAACAAAAGATGGGGCGGCCTTCCTACGCAAAGTAGATCTATTTCATCCAGCTGCCAAGGCCGTAATTGAGGCAGCCAATTCGGTGGATAATGCTGTAGGGGATGGAACTATTACTGTGACTGTTTTGATAGGGGCTTTAATCCAAAAGGCCGAAGAATTGTTAGACCTTGGAATCCCAGCACCAGTAATTATACAGGGATACGAAAGGGGCTTGGAGATTTCACTTGAAACTCTGTACAATATTGCTAAAACAAAGAATAATTCTGATGCGGCTGTATTAGAAAACCTTGCATTGACATGTTTGAGATCAAAAGCAATTTCCAATATTGCTGATGAAGATACAATTGCAAAGCTGATTGTCAAAGCAGTATCGACTATTTCTGATTTTAAAAATAACAAGATTGAACATGATGACATTAAAATTGAAGAAAAGCCAGGGAGTGCAGACAAAACGACTCTGATCAGGGGCATGGTGGTCGATAAAACAATTGATAACTCTCAAATGCCAAAAAATATTCAGAACGCAAAAATCCTTCTCTTAGATGATGAACTGGATAACCAAACTACCAAAACCGAGTCTGAAATTATAATTACTTCGGTTGGCCAAAGAGAAGTTTTTCTTCAAAAAAAATCAGAAGAGATAAAAAACAAAGTTTCAATGATTATGGATTCTGGAGCAAACGTTGTATTTTCAAGAAAAGGAATTAACTTGCGCGCACAAGAACAGCTACTAAAGGCTGGAATCGCCTCGGTTCGCAGAGTAAAAGAAAATGATCTTCATTGGTTATCAAAAGCTACTGGAGCAAAAATCGTTAGCCTCGACGAAGTTTCTAAAGACATGTTAGGTTTTGCAGGCAAAGTTTACGAAGAATTTGTCGGGGATGATAAAATGGTCTTCGTTGAGAGATGCATCAACCCAAAAGCAGTGACCATTTTGTTAAGATCGCAATCTAAAAGGTATCTTGACGAGTTTCATAGATCTGTTTTAGACGCAATCCATGTTCTGGTAGACTTTATTGTCAAACCGCAAATTGTTGTAGGAGGAGGCTCAACAGAGGCATTAATATCAAAAAAAATACGTCAAGTTGCATATACAATTGAAGGAAAGGAGCAACTAGTAGTAGCCAAGTTTGCCGAAGCCTTAGAAGAGATCCCATTGACGATTGCAAGAAATTCAGGAATGAGCGTAACCGATGTTTACAGCCAATTGAGGTCCAAAGTTGACCAGATCTCACTGGAAAATATCTCAAAATGGTACGGGATTGACGCAATAGAAAGAAAAGTGCAAGATCTTTCAACAAAAAATGTTATTGAACCAATGGTGGTAAAAGAACAGATACTAAAGACCGCCTCCGAAGTCGTCCAAATGTTGCTTCGAGTTGACGATATTTTTGAAAAAAAACCCCTTGATAACACCCACACTCATGCCGATGGCACGACCCATTCACACGCTGGGGGCAGTGAAAAACACGATCACGACGCAATGGGAAAGATCCAACGACCCATGCACCATTATTACTGAGTCATCTTCAAAAATATAACATTGGATTCCATATTGTAAGGTATGCTGCTTTCAAATTCGATCTATGGGAATATCTTTAGAGATTCAAAGCTTGCAAAAGAGTTTGAAGCCCAAAGCCAGAACTACAAGAGACTGGTACTTTCAAGGCATGAAATGGAAAAAACTCGGCTTCGAAAAAAAACGCAAGATGGTACCGACATTGGTATAGACCTTGCCTCTGGAATAAGATTACACCACGGAGATGTATTGTCAATAGATTCCATAAAAATACTAGTTGAGCAGCTTCCAGAAAAAGTAATTAGGGTAAACTCAAAAGAGGAAAAAAATTCGGAACTTTTTGTAATGCTGGGCCACATTATTGGTAACAGGCATAGGCCCATTGCGTATGAAGATGGATCAATAATATTTCCAATTTACAGCGAGTCGGAATTTGATCTTTTCAAATCACTATTCAAGGATATGACTGCGAAAATTGAGCTTTCAGTAGAAGAAAAAGTCTTTCAACCACACGATACAATGGATGTACATGAGCATGGATGACTTTGCAGACCTTGGTCTGATGCAACTGGCAGATTCGTTTTTTCCAAGCGGTCTTTATACTATGTCAAATGGCCTTGAATCACTTTATTTACAAAAACGCATTACTTCTCCAGAACAAGTTCAAAATTTCGTAGAGGTGTATTTTCTACAGCAAATTGGACCTGCTGACTGTGTGGCACTTGCCAACGCATATGATTTCGTCGAAAATAACGACACAAATGCACTGTTTGGCGTCGACGAATCCATTTACAAAATAAAACTGATAAAGGAACAAAGGGATGCGTCGGTGCGCTCAGGCAGACAACTCGTAAAATGCCTTGCGTCATTTCTCAGAGATGATCTCCTTGATAAGTATCTGCAGGCAATATCGTCTTCAAAAACCCCAGGAACCTATCCAGTATCGATTGCAATTGCAGCAAAATTATTTGGCATACCAAAGCAAAAGGCGGCCTTGATGCTCTTTTACGGATTTGCCGTGAGTGTCATAGGCGCTGCACTCCGTTTAGGGATTTTGCAACACTTTGAGGGTCAAAAAATCCTAAATGAACTAAAACCAACGATCAGTGAAACTGTGCAAAAATACCTCAAAGTACCATACGAACAGATGTGGCAGTTTGCGCCACAACTTGACATAATACAAATTCATCACGAAAAAATGGATTCTAAAATGTTTATTACCTAAATTAAGAAAAATTTTCCATATTGTCTGATAGAATCTCTCGGGTAGGAATAGGAGGACCGGTTGGTTCTGGAAAAAGCACGCTCATTGAACAAGTTGTTCCCGTCTTAGCCAAACAAGGCTATAGAATTTGTATAATATCAAATGACGTTATTTCAAAAGAAGATGCGGAAAGAATGCGAAAAAACCTTGCAACTCAGCAGAAACTATTACCAGAAAATCTTGTAATTGGTCTAGCCACGGGGGGATGTCCGCATACTGCAATACGTGAGGATCCCTCAATGAATCTGGCATTAATTGATGAGATTGAAAGAGATCACAAAGAACTTGATCTGATAATAATTGAAAGTGGCGGGGATAATGTCACAACAACATTCAGTCCCATCCTTGCAGATTATTTTATCTACATAATCGATGTGGCAGGTGGCGACAAGTATCCAAGAAAGGGTGGACTTGGTATCGAGTCATCTGATCTTTTGGTCATAAACAAGATCGACTTGGCGTCACAAGTTGGGGCCGACCTTTCTATGATGGAACATGATGCCAAAAAAATGAGAAAAGAAAAACCATTTGTATTTGTAAACTGCAAAAACGACACGGGCATCAAAGAAATTGCTGAACACATTGTCAGAGACGTTCTATTTGAACAACCTCCAAAGGCCCTGTTGCATCAGAGATGACGGATCTGGATTTTTGTACACCAAATGACGTTCCGCCTGAATTTTTAGCGTTAAATCAAGATGTAGAAATGCTTGGCGTTGGAACTCCAGGAAAGACAGGCATACTAAGAATAGTTTTAGAAAAAGATCCAACAAAAAACAGAACCATTCTAACCGAACAATACTCAAAGGTTCCACTTTATACGCAAAAAGTCCTGCATTATGATAGCGCAAACCCTGCCATGGCTTATCTATTCATCATGTCATCATCAGGTGGAATTATTCAGGGAGATAGATACCGAATGGATATTGCTCTTAAGAACAACGCCCTTGCTAACATTACAACACAAGGAGCTACCCGAATATACAAAATGGATTCAAACTACGCAACTCAGCTACTCAACATAGATGTGGCAGAGAATTGTTACCTCGAATTCATTCCAGACCAAATCATTCCATATAAAAATTCGAGGTACTATCAGAAAGTCAATATCACAGCCCATGATTCTGCAACCGTAGTATACTCTGAAGTCGTTAGCTCTGGCCGTGCCGCAATGGGAGAGATGTTCAGCTATGACATTTGTTATCTTAGAACCATTGGAAAAAACCAAAAAGGAGAGATGAAGTTTACAGATGCATCAATGCTAAATCCCCAAAAACAAAAATTCTCATCTCTTGGAATGCTCGAAGGACACACCATTTTTGGAACAATTTACATTTTAACACAAAAACATGTTCAAAACATACAAGAAAAGATAAGCAATTTGTTTGATAATAACAATGAAGTAATTGGCGGATGTTCTTTTCTTCCAGACAACTCTGGGTTGGTTGTGAGAATTGTGGGCAACTACTTTGACGATATAAAGACTACAATCTATGAAGCGATTCGAATTGTAAGAAAAGAAATTCTAAATTCCACATTTGAGGGAATTAGAAAAAACTAGGAATATTTTTTATACGTGACACAGGAAAAAACCGATGACTGATTTATCGTTTAACGACAAGCTGATTTTAGTTCAATATGCAATACAAAAGTACGA
Organism: Candidatus Nitrosotenuis sp.; assembly: GCA_036396715.1. Lineage (GTDB taxonomy): Archaea > Thermoproteota > Nitrososphaeria > Nitrososphaerales > Nitrosopumilaceae > Nitrosotenuis. The sequence goes on along the minus strand of DASWKH010000052.1, from coordinate 30,699 downwards.
AAATGAGGCAACATTACTTGAAAAACTAAAAACCGTATTGCCAGAAAAGGACGCACAAAGAAGCATTGACACGTTAATTGGCACGCAGCGTGTTCGAAGAATAGGCCCTGAGATTCTACAAAACAACGAAAGCCACACAGAGCTTCCAGTACTTCCTGATCATCTCAAACCAATAATTGATGGCCTGTAAAGTATCCTAAAAATGAGATTTCCGGCCTATTGGAGATTTAAAATCCTCTAAGGCCTTGTGGTCTTGCGGTTTCAGGATGCTGCTTCATCCAACTGATTCGCTCAAGCATCATTTGCTTGTCTTGGGGAAACGTTCCTTTGATGGTAAATGCATTTGAGCCATGATTTGCCCTAAAAATTACTTGATTTTTAACATCAATTTGTCCTACGAGGTCTTCAAGTTCGTCTAGAGCCTCAGAATCGTTCACCGGGATAAACGGCTCGCCGAATTTAGTTAGAAACTCTTCCTTAATCCCATTTTCCAAATATAGGGTTAGTGCACCAACATAATGTGGAGATGAAGCATTGATTACTTCGGCTGATCCTTTGATGTGTTCTTTTGAATAGGTTTTTCCACCTAGTCCCAAAATTATCATGCAGGAAAGAGTGTATCCAGTCTCCATTGCTTTTTTGCAAGCTCGAATTATTGTTGCGGCAGTAGCACCCTTTGTCACCTTTTTAAGAATAATATCAGAACCGCTTTCAATTCCTAAATAAAACATGTTTAGTCCAGCTTCACGTAATGTTTTGAGTTCTTCATGTGTCTTTTTGAGAACATTCATTGGCATTGCATAACACGAAACGCGTTCTAGATTTGGAAACTTTTCATACAAATACTTGACAATTTTTTGCATATAGTCTGTTGCCAAGTTAAGTGCATCACCGTCGGCAAGAAAAATTCTTTTTGTCTGGGGAAGGGATTTTGCCATGATATCAATTTCAGCTTTTATCTCGTCCCAAGACCGCTCTACATATTCTTTAGATCTGTACATGTCACAAAATGAACACAGATTGTACGAGCATCCAAGCGTTACCTGGAATATCAGAGAATCTGACTCAGATGGCGGCCTATACAACGGATAAGCGTAGTTTAGCATCATTTGGTACTATATTATAACAAAAATTTGTTATATTGTTTTTGCGTTATGCAAGTAGGCTCACAAATACGTTTTTGTAGCATTATCAAAAATTTCCATCATAATGGCTAACGACCCATACGCTAAGCGTCTTTTGTGGTTCGTATTTGCAGGCTCAAGGGGCGGCTTAAATAGGCTTAGGCTGGTTTTGGCAATAAAAGAAAAACCACTCAATGCAAATCAGCTGGCCAAAGAACTAGGCTTAGATTACAAGGCAATTCAGCATCATATCGGCGTTCTTGAAAAAAACAACATAATAACTAGACTTGGGGAAAAATACAATGTCACTTTTTTTATATCAAACTTTCTGGAGGTAAACATGGACTCATTTAACGAAATCATAGATAAACTGGAAAAAAGTAAATAAGCGATATGAGGGGAGGTCTTTTCTAAATGGAATCAACTTCTGCAGTTCTGTCCGGTGTATCAATTGCCAATATGATCGTACTTGGAATACTCATGTTTGTATTTGGAAGAATGTATGCAAATACAAAAGCACAGCTGCCACTTGGCATGATTGTGTTTTCAGTAATGCTATTTTTGCACAACACGATAGGCGCATACGCATATTTTTCAATGTCGCAGCTGTTCTCACATGAAATATTTCCATACCTACTTGGTGTGCACATTGCAGAGCTTGCTGGGATATTGATCTTTTTGAAAATTACAATGGATTGAACTTGGTTTATTTGTAGGATAACTTTATTAAAATTGTGCAAAAAAGGTACAGAGAATACCTCAAGCTGAATAGAAGTCTCATTTTATCAACCATTGTGGCAGTTTTACTTTCTGCGATAACTGCCCAACTTTTTGCTGATCATGAAAGCTACATCAACAGTAGTTATACAGTGACAGTCGACATGACAACATTTTATTCTGTATTTATCACCTTGTTTTATTTTGATAATAGAAAAAAATACAGACTTGAATCAGGCAAGCTAGACTCTCCCAGACTAAAAAAAGATCTCGTAAAAATAGTTTCATCGCTTGGAGTGGGCGAGCTAGTTTACGTCACAACAAGATGGTCGCTACAGTATTATTTTCTTACAATAAATTATGAGGCATATCTGGCCTCAATTGCTGCACACGTGGTTTCAATTGTGTTATATCTTATAGTTGTAAACGTGGGTGTGAGGATAACGAGATTGTACAAAGATGGCACTTAGTGTTTACGTGGATGGTTCGGGTGGGGACAATGCAGGATATGGTTATTTTGTAAAAGAAACTGGCGAGTCGTTCTATGAGAAAAAACAAAATATCACAAACAATCAGGCAGAATATCTGGCAATCATTGCAGCCATACAAAAACTAGGCCAATCAAGCGACCAAATTACAATTTATTCTGATTCAAAAAATACCGTATCCCAGCTAAATCATGAATTTGCAATAAATAGCGAACAGCTGCGCGAGCTTGCCCGTCAGGCATGGTCACTTCTCGGCAAATTTCCAAACATCAAGATTGTTTGGATTCCAAGAGCTCAGAATCTTGCAGGAAAAATGCTTGGAAGCTAGAGATCAAATTTTCCATGAATAGCTTTATTATGGAAAGTTGACTGAGGCAAATTTGTTAAGATGGCCGAATCACCATTTCTTTCTCCAAAATCAATTGCAATAATTGGCGCATCCGACAAGGAAGGAAGTATAGGACGTGCGATCACATCAAATATCATGAAGGGGTTTACAGGAAAAATTTATCCAATTTCTCCCACACGTGACAAGGTCTTTGATATGCCTGCATACAAGACGGTTTTAGACACCAAAGAACAAATCGACTTGGCAGTAGTGATTACAAAAAACGACGTTGTTCCAACCGTTCTGGAAGAATGCGGCAAAAAAGGTATCAGGGGAGTAATTGTGATCACTGCTGGCTTCAAAGAGGTAAATGAAGAGGGAAGAAAGCTAGAACAACAGCTAAAAGATATTGTCAAAAAATATGGAATTAGACTAATTGGACCAAACTGTCTTGGAGTGATGAACCTTGATCCAAATACAATGATGAACTCTACTTTTCTCAAAATTACACCAAAGTCCGGGCAAATAGCACTGGTGTCACAAAGCGGTGCAATTTGCGCAGCACTTGTAGAGGATGCAAGTGCACAGGGAATAGGATTCTCAGCCGTTGTGAGCCTTGGCAACAAGGCAGACATGAGTGAAATCGACGTACTCAAAATGCTAGCTGAGCACGAGCAAACCAAGGTAATTGTAATGTATCTGGAGGACATGGGTGACGGCCAAGAGTTTCTTAGAGTCTGCAAACAGGTAACAAAGAAGCTCAAAAAACCAGTTCTGGTTTTAAAGTCGGGCCGAAGCCCAGAAGGCGCAAGGGCTGCTATGTCTCACACAGGTGCCCTAATGGGCTCTGATGAAATTTATGATGCAGTATTACACCAAGCAGGAGCAATTCGGGTAGATACCATGGAAGAACTATTTGACTACGCAACAGCATTCTCAAAGCAACCACTTCCAATGGAGGGTGACTTGGTTATTGTCTCAAACGCAGGAGGTCCTGCAATTATCTCTACTGATGCCTGCTCCAAGTTTGGAATAAAGATGGCAAAAATTGAGGACATCCGACCAAAAATCGATGCAGTAATTCCTCCCTGGGGAAGCTCAAGAAATCCAGTGGATATTGTAGGTGATGCAGATTTTAACCGATTCAACAACGTCCTTGAAAATGTCCTTGCACACAAAAACGTGGGTTCTGTTATTGTAATGTGCACACCTTCTGCAACACTTGACTACGACAAGCTTGCTGAAGTAATCGTAAAGATGTCAAAAAAATACAAAAAAACAATGCTTGCAAGCCTGATGGGTCTTGACGAGGGAATCAAAAACAGAGAGATTCTTGCTGCCGGAGACGTGCCATACTACACCTATGCAGAAGGTGCAATCAGAACACTTCGCGCAATGCTAAGATTCACCAACTGGCTCAAGACCCCGGAAGGAATCATTGCAGAATTCCAAGTTGACAAATCCAAAGTAAAAAACGTCTTTGATGCTGTCAAAAAAGAAGGCAGAACAAACCTCTTAGAGGAGGAAGGCCAAGAGGTACTCAGGGCATATGGATTTCCTCTGCCGCAAAGCATCTTGGCAACGACAGAAAGTGAGGCAGTTAATACCGCAAAAAAGATTGGGTTTCCAGTGGTGATGAAGATTGCATCGCCACAAATCATACACAAGTCCGATGCCAGCGGCGTAAAAGTCGGTGTCAGCTCCGAGCAGGGCGTAAGGGATGCCTTTAATCAAATAATTACAAATGCCAAAAAATACAACAAAGATGCCACAATCAAGGGAATACTAGTACAGGAAATGGTAAAGGGCGGAAAGGAACTAATCATAGGCTCAAAACTAGAACCAGGGTTTGGACCTGTGATAATGCTTGGTATGGGTGGAATCTATGTTGAGGTACTCAAAGACGTTACCTTTAGGCTTGCACCTGTCACAGATAAAGAAGCAGACGACATGATAAACTCGATTAAAACAAAAAAACTCCTTGAAGGAGTTCGTGGCGAAAAACCATCCGATCTGAAAAAACTTTCAGAGCTTATTCAAAAACTTTCTGCGCTTGTAACTGACTTTAAGGAAATAAAGGAACTTGATATGAATCCAGTCCTTGTTATGGAGCAAGGAAATGGCTGCAAGATCCTAGATGTTAGAATAGGCCTCTCCTAAAACTTCGATTTTAGCTAATTGTGAGAATGGCTGCTACAGCTGATGTAATAACAATCAGTGCATAAAACCCAATCTTGTGCCTTGGTAGAGTAGATGGCCCAACTGTACCGATTTGTAATTTTTGAATCAATTTCGTCTCTTGTACAGATATGTTATCGGATTTTCAAAAGTAGTGTTGCTATCTGTGTGTACATGGTACTGCGGTTCGGTTACTATGTCGCATCTTGCACAAGTAAACTGTGAAAATTCTTCGCCACATGTATTGCATCTTTCTGCCTGATTGAATTTTCTTAACTCGTTTCCACATTTTCTACATAGATCGACTCGCATTTTTATCATTTATTCGTTCACAAACAATAGATATTAGATTAAATCAACAACTTAGCTGATTTATCAACAAACTAGCTTACTAGAACCTATCAATTTCTTTTGTCAAATTGTTTCATCATGGTACAAGACCCTAAACCAAGTCATTGGAACTACGAGGTGCGTGCCTCATTCAAAAAAGTCATTGCCTGGGATACCCTATTCTTCGTTTTGGGCATTGGCGTTGGGGCAGGCATTGGGGCATTTCTTACTATCTAGTAGGAATGCTCACTTTTTTTTAAAAATGATGATCTACAAGGCAAAAAAAGCCTTAAAACATCTCAAATCAGAATAAATTTTTCAAATTTAGTAACATGTAGTGGATTCGCAACAAGATGCGATCTTTTCTGATGTCTTTATGATGTCACTTATCAGTCTTGAGAGATCCTTGTTTGCAACTGAATACATTGTCATCTTTCCATTTTCTCGGGTCTTGACAATGTTGCATTCTTTGAGTGCTCGCAGGTGATGTGAGATTAACGGTTGGTCTTTTTTTAGCTTTGAGACAATGTCGTTTACTGACATCTCACTGTTTTTTTGCAAAAGCTCCAGTATGCTAAAGCGTGTATCCTCACAAATGCATTTGAGCAGGGTTGTTCCATTCATATCAATCATAATTTATATAAACTAATATTTATATAAGTTTTTAATGCCACAAAATAAGAAAATCCTATTTGTATGCGTTGAAAATGCAGGCAGAAGTCAGATGGCAGAGGGATTCTTTCGAAAATACTGTCCACCTGGATATGAACCACAAAGTGCAGGCACACAGCCAACCAATGAGGTGAATCCATTTGCTGTTGAGGCAATGAAGGAAATTGGAATCGACATTGCCTCTCAAAAACCCAAAACAATTTCAGATTCTATGATACAGGAAGCTGCCAGAATTGTCAATATGGGGTGTATGGATAAAGAGTCCTGCCCTGCGTTATTTGTTAATGATGTTGTAGATTGGTCAATTCCAGACCCAAAAGGAAAATCACTTGATGAAGTAAGACATATTCGTGATATGATTGAAAAAAAGGTTCAGGAGCTTTGCAAAACGCTTCAATAAGAAAACTTTCTGCAAATAAAAAAATCTTTTTTGCAGAGCTTGTAGGCACATTTGTTCTAGTGGTTTGTGCTACAGGGTCAGTTGTTTTGAATGTAAAGTCAGCTGGTACTATTGGACTTTGGTTTGAGGCGTTTGCGCCATTTGTGGCAGTCGCAGTCATGGCTACGCTTTTTGCAAAAACATCGATGGCTCATTTCAATCCGGCAGTAACGTTGACGTTTTTGATAACAAAACACATGCCGGCAAAACTTTTACCGCTTTATCTTGGAGCAGAACTAATTGGGGCATTTTTAGCAAGCTTGTTTGTAAAGTTTGTAATTGGTACAGAGGCAAATCTTGGCGCAAACTTTCCAAACTATGAATTTCCAATTTATGTAATAATTGGAATCGAGGCTATCGCAACAGCAATTTTGATTTCTGCTATTCTTGTTGCAGTCCATACAAAAGGCCTAAGGGGATTTGGAATTGTCATGTTTGCAAGTACCATATTTTTTGATATTTATTTTCTGTCGTTTATTTCTGGGGCGTCGATGAACCCAATACGTTCACTCGCACCAGCCATATTATCAGGATATACAAGTGATCTGTGGCTTTATTGGACTGCACCATTTGTAGGCGCAGTAATCATTGCTGTTGTATATAGAAAATTTTTCAACACGAGAACCAAAAACCTGATTAGCTCAGCCTAGTTTGAAGGGCATTCAAATTTTTAGCATATTTTTAAAGGAAGTATGTAGATCATTTCCTGAATAAATATTGAATATTTATAACAGTTTGAACAAAATTTAGTGTATGACAATTCGAACAGGCCAAGAATACATCCAAAGCCTAAGGGGAAGAAATCTGATAGTGTACCTTTTTGGCGAGCTCGTAAAAGAGCCAGTAGATCATCCAATGATCCGCCCCTCAATTAACGCAGTTGCCGAAACCTATGATTTGGCTGCTCGAGAGGAAGACTTGGCAGCACCCGTTTCAAAAATTTCTGGAAAACGTGTAAACAGGTTCCTGCACATTGCCGAGTCTGCAACAGATCTTGTTTTGCAAAACAAAATGCAAAGAAAGCTTGGACAGCTTACGGGAACATGTTTTCAGCGATGTGTCGGAATGGATGCGCTAAACTCACTTCACTCTGTTACTTTTGAAATTGACGAAAAATATCATACCAGCTATCACAAACGATTACTTGAATTCATCAAGAAAATGCAAGAAGAAAACCTTGTCATCGGTGGCGCAATGACCGATGTCAAAGGAGACAGGGGCAAGGCGCCATTTGAGCAAGCAGATCCAGACATGTTTGTACACATTGTAAAGAGAACTGACGAGGGCGTCTATGTGACAGGTGCAAAGGCGCACCAGACTGGATGCATCAATTCGCACTGGATAATCATAATGCCAACCATTCGCTTAACAGATAAAGACAAAGACTATGCAATTGTTGGTGCAATACCAGTCGATGCACCTGGAATCACCTACATCTATGGCAGACAGTCTTGCGATACTCGAAGCATGGAAGGTGGTGACATTGATGCAGGAAACGCCCAGTTCTCAGGGCAAGAAGCAATGATAATTTTAGACAATGTCTTTATTCCAAACGACAAGATCTTCACGAACGGCGAATCAGAATTTGCCGGAATGCTAATTGAGCGATTTACCTGTTATCACAGACGTAGTTACGTTTGCAAGACGGGTCTTGGTGATGTGATGATTGGAGCAGCAGCCTCAATTGCTGATTATAACGGTGTGCCAGACGTATCTCACATTAGAGAAAAACTCGTAGAGATGACTCATCTAAACGAATCCATCTACGCCGCAGGTATAGCATCCTCGTATCAGGCACACAAGATGAAGTCAGGAGTATGGATAAATGACGACATGCTGGCAAATGTCTGCAAGCACAACGTAACGAGGTTCCCATACGAGATTTCAAGACTTGCACAAGACATTGCAGGCGGATTGATGGTTACAATGCCATCAGAAAAAGACTTTAAAAATCCAGTAACGGGGCCACTGCTAAAAAAATACTTGGCAGGAAGAAAGGGTGTTGACGTTGAAAACAGAATGAGAATTCTCAGACTGATTGAAAACATGACACTTGGAAGAAATGCAGTGGGATACCTCACAGAATCGATGCACGGAGCAGGATCTCCACAAGCCCAAAGAATCCAAATAGCGCGTCAGATGCAGCTTGGCTACAAGAAAAACCTTGCAAAGAATCTTGCTGGCGTAAAAGGTGATGCAGAAGAATCACCAGAAAATTCGGATTACTTTAAGCGTGTCTTTAAGATCCCAGAAAAATAATTTTAGTAAATCTACTGGCTTTTGTTCTGATCGCTTTCGTCTTTTTTATTCGAATCTAATGTTACATCAGATTCTACGTTTGAATCAGGTTTGGGCTCTTCTTTTTTAGTTATGTCGGAATTGGGATCACTGTATACTATATCGTCTTGCTTTGGAAATTCCTCACTATCTGTGAGGGGGTCTTTTTGTGGCTCGGTATCAAACTTTGGCTCGTGCTTTTTGCCTTTAGAGTACTGCTTTACTATCATTATTCCAATGATTACGGCAATAATGATGTAATTGATTGGGGGAGTAAGTATTCTTGTTACATAACCAATCTGAGGAATGACATAGGCAACTTTGCCAATGTATTCGTCTTTGGTTATGGGATAGTCAGTCCCCGGGATTGAGACTGGATTTGCATCTCCTTTCGTTCTAATTGTTTTGGGCTCTTCATCTAGTACTGCAACAACCCGATGCACAATTACTCTGTCGTGTCCATTTGGTCGATTAAAGACAATGATGTCGCCAGTCTGAATGTCATTGAAGGGCACTTTTCCATCAACTACCAAAACGTCATACACTTCTAGGACTGGAATCATACTTCCACTTGATACTACGTAAAACGGATTTGGTGTTCCAAATATTACTTGGAGTCCAAACCAGATTACAGCAACTCCAACTGCAACAATTATGATATCCTTTACGATACTCTTTGCAGTTGATTTTGCCATCTTACAGCTTGTTTCCGCAGCTTTCACAAAACTTTGAGCCTGATTTGTTCTCAAAGCTACATTTTGTGCATCTCAAACCCTGTGAAGAGAAGCTTGCAGACTGTCCTTCCTCCCCTAATAGAATAATCTCGCCAATTTTTTTGATCCTACCCCATTCTATTGTCTCATCTTGACCGTTGTTTTTTGTCACAATCAACACTACTTGGTGTGCCGAGTCTACTCCTACCTGTTTTGCAACACCCATTCTTTTTGCATCAGAGTCATACACTAACATCCCCACAATTGAGCTAAATGATGATGGGGTATCTGTTGTTGAAGAAAATGTTGGAGCCTCTAATTCGATAGGTGGTTCAATGACTGGTTCAATAGTTGGCTGAACTGTTGGAACGAAAACAGCGGGCTGCTCAAATGTCTGTGTAATGGGTTTTGCAAGTCCAACATCTGCTTGTTGATTTGGTTTTTGAAACTCGCGATATTCTGCGATCGTAGAGCCGCAAATGGTACAGAGGTATTGTCCACGTTCCAATAAAATCAGATTTTGAGCAACTTCCTCATTTGGGTTTTCGTACTCTATCTTTGGACTTCCTTCGTAATCCTTCTCACAAGTGTTACAGTAATATTTTGAAATTATTTGTGGCTCTAATCTTCCAATTGGTGCCAAAAACAAGTCGGGGCCACCAAGGTTTCCTTTTCTTTGCTGCTCATCAGAGACTTGGGCCATGACATAACCGCCTGAGCCTCTCAACTTTTTGACGCGTAGCTCGGAGCTCATAATTTGCATCATGACCATTCGTCATTTAAGTATATACTGCTTTTTCTAAATCACACCTTAACGTATTTAGGTATCTTCGACTGGAGGATTTTTGGTAAAAAATGTCATTAACTCATGTCTCTAATGCAAAGGACTGGCAATCACAGGTCATAGACTCATCAAAGCCAGTCTTTGTAGACTTTTGGGCAGAATGGTGTGGGCCATGTAGGATGGTCGGCCCAGTAGTAGAAGAGCTTGCAAAAGATTACGACGGCAAGGTGTTGTTTGTCAAGGTAAATGTCGATGAGGCAAACGAGCTTGCGGCAAAATACAATATCTTTTCAATTCCGACCCTGATGATTCTAAACAAGGGCCAAGTTGTCGCACAGCAAGTTGGTGCAGCATCAAAGGAAGCCTACAAAAACATGATTGAAAGAGCACTTTCAAAAGCCTAAACTTTTCATTTTTTGTCGCCAAAGTAATTAATAACAGAATAATGAATCTTTGACATGTCATTAGGCGAAATCGATACTCTAAATCTTTTAGCAGAAAAATTAGACAATCTTTTTCAGGATTCACAGGGATATTACGAGTCGTTTTTGGATGCAAACACACTGTACAAGCAGGGAAAACTATCAGAAAAGGAATTTTTTGAAAAACTAGGAGATTATGTGGTAGCGTATTCAGCATTAGAGTTTTTAGCAGTCAAGGTAATCTTTGAGATGAAAAAGGCACTTGATAGAGTTGGTGCTGGCAACCTTGGAACAACCCAGTCACCGGGATTGATGCCTGGAATGGGTAGTATGGGGGGAATGCCTGGAATGGCAGGACGGGTTCCTATGACGCCAGCCCAAACGCCCGGAATGCCCCCATCAATTGTTTCCGCAAGGGAAGGATTTGGCAGCCCAGGTACACTTCCTACAACTGATTCTGCAATGATGCCAAGATCGACTGGATCATCTAGCTGCAAAAGTTGTGGCTCTGAGCTGAGGGTGGGAGCCAAGTTTTGCACAAAATGTGGGGCTAGGGCCTAGTCTTGTGTCGTTCCACACTCGGTGCAGAATTTTGCATTAAGGGAAATTTTTGCGCCGCACTCTGAGCAGAATTTTGTATTTGCGTCTGTTGCCTTGTTGATATTTCCATACATTCCAGTGTTTCTTACTGCGCCGGTTGGCTCGTAGTGCTCATCGTCAATAATTTCTACTGGCGCAAAATCTTTTTCTTCAACATACGACAGCATCCTTGGAATTGTGTTTGACTTGTCCTTTGGATCTGGGATCATATCCCCAAGCCAAAACGAATATCGCATGAGCGTAAGCTCTGGTGTGGAAAATGCTAGGGTGTGAGCAGACATGTAGTCTTGCGCTGCGGCCTTTGCGTTGAAAACCTTCATGAAATTAATCAATAGTAAAGATGTATAATGTTTGCGAGATTAGATTATCTGTTTTCGTGATAATGATTCGATTCTTCCCCTGTACTTTTCCTTGTATAGTCCTCTACAGGAGGTGCAGCAAAAAAATCGCTCAAAATTTGCAATTTTTAGTACGTTTGGTTTTTCAGAAATCGGCCCTTCGCAATAATCACAAGTCATTTTGATCATCATATTTTTCGTTATCTTCACATCATGATGCTTTATCGCCTTGGTTCGTATGTTCTTCAAGCGTTCTCCAGTTTTGTCTTCAAGCTTGCCAAGGTCCAGAATGGGTGATACTGTCTTTATCAAGCCCACGTTAACGAGCCTTTCATATCGTGCCTGTACGGTAGGCGTGCTTACTTTGGTTTCCCTTGAAATCTGTCTAAATGATTTTCTTCCATCTTTTATTAACGATTCAAGTATTGCAATGTCTACATCATCTAATTGAAAAGGCATTAAATTATCATGCCTTCCAAACTATTTATGATTTTACAAATGTAAAGTATATTGTTTTTCTATCTAATATTTTATATCTTATTTATGTTTAAAGATCCAATCTGTAACATGATGGTTGATGAGAAAAAAACAAAATTTATCAGTCATGTTAGCAATAAAATAGTTTATCTTTGCTCAGCATCATGCAAAGAAAAATTCGAACAAAACCCACAAAATTATGGTTACTAATTTTTTAACCATAATTTTTTATTTCTTAATAAAGCAACATGCATTTCTTGGTTTTACAATTGTAATATCACCTTATGTTTCATATAAAAACTGTATTTTACAATTGTAAAGCTCGGTTCTTATATTTCCATCATTCCTATGATACGCATGGCAAAAGATCCAATTTGTGGAATGTTTGTAGAAGAAAAAGACAATTCTATAAAACATGCAGTTGATGGTAGGGTGTATTATTTTTGTGCCACATCATGCCTTAACGAATTCACACAACCAGAAAAAGAGCTAAAGAAACTCAAAACGCATGTTGCAATTAGTATGGCACTTACTATACCAATCATCTTACTGACCCTACCTCACATGCTAGAGCAATTCCCAAGCTTTCTTCCGATGCATATTAGCAATTACGTAATGTTTGCTCTTGCTACACCTATTCAGTTTTGGATAGGATGGAGATTCTACAGGGGGTTGTGGGATGGCTTAAAGGCCAAAGCATCAAACATGGATACGCTTATCGCTTTGGGAACAACTGCTGCGTATTTGTACAGTACAATAGTGACATTTGTTCACGGATTCTTTCCAGTAGGCTCAGTCTATTTCGAAACCGCCGCGATAATAATCACCTTGATCTTAGTTGGCAGATTACTAGAATCAAAAACAAAAGAAAAGGCATCTTCCGCAGTACGAAAATTACTTGACCTCCAACCACGCAAAGCCAAGATACTAAGAGGCAACACCGAAGTAGAAATTCCAACCGAAGAAGTCCAGGAAGGTGATATTTTGGTTGTTAGGCCTGGCGAAAGAATACCAACTGACGGAGTAATAATTGATGGTTTGTCATCGCTTGACGAAGCTGCAATCACTGGTGAGAGCATTCCAGTTGACAAGTCAGTGGGGGATCAAGTAATTGGTGCTACAATCAACAAAAACGGTTTGTTAAAGATCACAGCAACAAAAGTTGGTCAAGACACGGTTCTTTCGCAAATAATCGTACTAGTGGAAGAAGCAAAGACAGGAAAAGCTAAAATGCAAAAAATGGTAGATCAAGTTTCTAAATATTTTGTTCCAGCAGTTATAGCTATAGCAATACTCACAGGACTTGGATGGTACTTTGTAGGTGAAGTCGGATTTGATTATGCGCTTTTGGCATTTGTTTCAGTTATAATTATTGCATGTCCATGTGCTTTGGGTATTGCAACACCTGCAGCCATGATGATGGGATCAGGCAAAGGTGCAGAAAATGGAATTCTGTTCAAGGGTGGTGAGTATCTAGAAGTCGCAAAAAAGGTAAACACAGTAGTATTTGATAAGACAGGAACCGTAACTGAAGGAAAACCATCTGTTACAGACATTATTGACTTTGCGGAAATGGGAAAAACAGAACTGCTAAGGCTTGCTGCAATCGCAGAAGCAGGTTCTGAGCATCCACTTGCACAGGCAGTTGTCAAAAAAGCAAAAGAAGAAGGATTGGCAGTATCAAACCCAGATTCCTTTGAGGCGATAATGGGGCATGGCCTAAAAGCAACCTATGCAAACCACAAAATCTTAATTGGAAATAGAAAACTAATGGAACAAAACAACATTTACGTCGTAGAAAAAACCGAAGCCACAATGCAGCAGCTTGAAGCTGATGGAAAAACCGTAACCTTGGTTTCAATTGATGACAAGCTTGCAGGGATGATTGCCATCTCAGACACCATAAAAGAAACAGCAAAGGAGGCAATTGATGCCCTAAAACAAAATGGAATTGAGGTGATCATGCTTACGGGCGACAACGAGAGAACGGCAAATGCGATGGCTTCTATGCTTGGGTTCGAAAAGGTAATAGCTCAGGTATTGCCGCATCAAAAAGAGCAGGTCATCTCAAAGCTCAAGTCAGAAGGTAAGGTGGTTGCTATGGTGGGAGATGGAATCAATGATGCGCCAGCACTTGCAAGTGCGGATCTAGGAATTGCAATAGGTTCTGGAACTGATGTAGCAAAAGAGACAGGTGGAATAATCCTGATCAAAAACGACATGAGGGATGTTTTCATTGCATTAGAGCTTGGAAAGAAAACGGTTTCAAAGATAAAACAGAATCTATTTTGGTCATTTGCCTACAATACTGGCTTAATTCCAGTCGCAGCAGGAATCTTTGTACCAGTTCTTGGCTTAGGCATGTTCTCATGGCTTCCTATTTTTGCAGGTGCTGCCATGGCAATAAGCTCTGTAACTGTTGTTGGAAATTCGATATTGCTTGGCAGGTACAGACCAAAATTTATCAAAACAGATGTTATATGAACGCATTAATAATATCTATAGTCATTATTGGAGGAATTTTGATTTCTGCCAGTTACCTACTTTCACAAACTTTAGCTGAAGAAAAACTACATTCGTCGTCTATGATGAACATGTGTGGTATGATGATGAATAAACCACCAAAAGACGTAACTATATCGCCTGCATCCTCTCAACTTGTTCAGGCAGGCAAAGAAGCAAAAATTACCATTTTAGTCAAGGATAAAACAACCAAACAACCGCTTTTGGATGGAATCGTTTCAATAATGATTGAGAGGGGGCCATCAATGAGCACAATGGAGATGGTTACTCCAATGTTTGCAGCAAAAGAGATTGGAGATGGTAAATACCAAATCACATTTATTCCAGACAAGAAAGGAGTTTATACAATTCATACCCATGTAATCCCGCCTACAAAATCGATGCATTCTATGATGAATAATCACATGGACATTGGAGTCATAGCAAAATAAAATCTGGAATTGGTAAAATGCTCAAATACATTTTGAAAAAAGGTGATTATACTTGACAGCTAAATCAGGAAAACTGTTTGTTTTGATTGTAGGTATTGCTATAGTTGCTGGAATTGCTGCAGCAGTTGCGCTAGTCTCAGTTACAGTGCCAAATCTAGATGCAGAATCAAATGGTAATTCTAGATCAGTATTTTGGCGTCATATACATGGTTTGGGAATAGATCCTACAGATAGACGCATTTTATACATCGCAACACATGGAGACTTTTATCAAAGTGTAAACGGAGGGCCACCAGTAAAAGTAGATGAGCAAAGAGCCGATTACATGGCATTTAATGCACCTCCAAACACCGGAATGCCGCTTTATGCAAGTGGTCATCCTTCTACTGGCGGAAACATGGGTCTTGTCAAAAGCACGGATGGTGGAAAGACGTGGCAAACTGTTACCACAATTTTAGAGCCACCAGTTGATTTTCATGCAATGGCAGTAACCAAATCCAATCCAAATATGATAATCGGATTTGACAGTGCAGGAAGAGGGTTATTCAAAACTGTTGATGCTGGATTAAACTGGCAAAAACTTGATCCTCCTGATTACATTTCCGCGCTTGCAATTTCTCCAACTGATCCTGATGTGATATTTGCAGGAACTGGAAAGGGGATTTACCAGTCCAACGATGGGGCAGGCACTTGGATACAACTTGAGCAATACAAAGGGCTCTTGGTGTTTGCCTTGATCTTTGATGAAAACGGAACTCTTTATGCTTCAACTGATCAATTTGGCCTTTCAAGATCTACTGATTCTGGACAGAGTTGGAATAAAGTCAGTACTACGAATCTAACTATAATGAGCATCACAACTGATGTTCAAAACAAGATTCTATATGTTGCCGGATATTCGCCTGATGGATTCCAAGAAGTTTACAGAAGCCTAGATGATGGAAATTCTTGGGAATTAATTGGGACAAATAAAGAATTGTAATCACAAATTTAATAGTGGACTGGAGGGGAATTGAACCCCTGACTTCTGCATTGCGAATGCAGCGTTATACCACTAAACCACCAGCCCTTGGATTAGCAGAACTATTGCTCTATTTTTACCTCTTTGTCCAGCTAACAAATCATTATTTTACAGCTTGTCCAATTTTGTAGTATTGAGCAAAATCAAAGATCCAAGTTTGGCAGATAGAGGACAATTTGAATACGAGTGGGCAAAAAATCACATGCAAATTCTAACAAACTCTATTAAGAAACTAGAAAAATCAAGACCTCTAAGAGGAATCAGACTTGGCTTTTGTCTTCAAATAACAAAGGAGACGGCAGTTTTGCTAGTAGGTGCAAAACAATTAGGTGCAGAGGTTGTAGCTTGCGGGGGAAATCCACTTACTACACAAGACGACGTTGCTGCGTTTTTAGACACGCGTGGGATCAATGTGTATGCTTGGTCTGGCCAATCAAAATCCGAATACGAGTGGTGTCAAAATCAAGTATTGTCACAAAAACCACAAATCCTAACCGATGATGGCGGTGACCTTAACATAAAGGCCCATTTTGATAAAAAATTCAAGAATCTGAAGATTTTTGGCGCAACAGAGGAAACCACAACTGGGGTTAGTCGGTATCTGGCAATGCAACAAAAGAAAAAACTGCGCTATCCAATAATTGCAGTTAACAACGCAAGAACAAAAATGATGTTTGATAATCGGTATGGTACAGGCCAGTCAACAATTGATGCGCTCCTAAAGACGATGAATCTGCTTTTTGCCTCAAAGCGTGTTGTCGTGTGTGGCTATGGTTGGCTTGGAAAAGGCGTTACGCAAAGATGTGCAGGCATGGGCTCAAAGGTAATTGTAACTGAAATTGATCCAATCAAGGCATTAGAAGCCCACATGGACGGCTTTGACGTATTGCCAATAAAAGAGGCCTCAAGGCTTGGCGATATTTTCATCACGTGCACTGGTATGACCGATGTAATAAGAAAGGAAAACCTACTTGCAATGAAAAATGGTGCAATAGTTGGAAACGTAGGACACTTTGATGTAGAAGTTGATACAAAATTTTTGCTAAATAACTCCAAGTCAGTAAAGCAGGTAAGGCCAAATCTTGATGAGTGCATCTTGCCAAATGGAAAAAAGATCTATCTGATCAGCAAGGGCCGTGTGGCAAACTTGATTGCCTCAGAAGGACATCCGCCCGAAGTCATGGCACTCTCATTTTCCAACCAGCTTCACTCAATTTTATACATTCTAAAAAATCATAAAAAAATGAAAAACCGAGTTTATGGGGTGCCAAAGGAGATTGATGACCAAGTAGCGCTCGACGCACTGAATTCCATGAATATCAAAATCGATAGGCTCACAAAAAAACAGCTTGCATATCAACAAAGCTGGTAAGCACTATCAAAGCATAATAGAAGGATTTTCTCAATCAAATTGATTGACTGTAGATTCTGTAATTGTAGAACCGCATGTAATGACGCCAAAAGGAGTTTTACAAAAAAACATCGTCATAGATGAAGGAAAAATCATAGATTTTACAAGTGACATTCCACAATGTGATAACAAAATCTCTGCGCAAGGCCTAGTTGCCATTCCAGGATTGATTGACACACACGTACATTATGGCGTTTATTCACCAATTGAAGAGTCTGCAAAGACAGAATCACGTGCAGCAGCGCTGGGTGGAGTTACCACCATGATGAGGATGCTCAGGCTTGGGCGTTCCTACAAGACACATCTTTTAGCACAACTTGCAGCGTCTGGTACTTCACATTATGTCGATTATGCAATTCATGCCACAATTTTTGATGAAAAGCAGGCAGACGAAATGAAGTTTTGTACAGAAAACGGAATCACCTCATTTAAATTATACATGAATCTTGGGGGAGAAGTTGGCCACGTTTACATGGACATGGATCCTGGTGCAACACGATTATTTGAGACGCAAGTGCAGCTTGAAACAAGCACAATACAAAAAGTATTATCAAATGCAGCAAAGCTTGGCTGTCCAGTTTTAGTTCATGCAGAAGACTATCAGATGTGTGAATGTGGAATAAAAAAAGCAAAACAAGACAAACAAGACGGCCTTTCAGCTTGGTCTAAGAGCAGACCACCAGACTCTGAAGTAAAAAGCATTAAAAAAATTTCAGAAATTGCGCGCCAGTTTGGAACAACAATGTATTTTGTTCACATTGGTTCAGCTGCTGCAATTGCCGCAATACAAGAAGAAAGAAAAAAAGGAACGAAAATTTTTGTAGAGACCTGTCCACACTACCTAACTCTTTCTTATGAGAAACAAAAAGGATATCTGGCAAAAGTAATGCCACCAATTAGAAGCTCAGCAGATATTGATCAAATTTGGAATGCAATTTTACAAAAACACATCGATACTATAGGAACAGATCATGTAGCAAACAGACTAAAGCTAAAAGTTGGAGAAGACGTGTGGTCTTCACTTGCGGGATTCCCTGGAATTGGCACTGCACTTCCAATCTTACTATCTGAGGGTGTAAACAAAAACCGAATTAATCTAGGCCAACTCGTTGAGCTAACGAGCCTTAATGCAGCAAAAATCTTTGGTATGTACCCACAAAAAGGAGCAATCCAAAAAGGATCGGATGCCGATATTACCCTAATTGACCTAAAAAAAGAAAAAAAAGTCGACGCCGACTTTTTTGGTGCCTTCTCAGATTATCTCGTATATGACGGCTGGAACCTTAAGGGCTGGCCACAAACTACGATGGTACGAGGCAAACTTGTAGCAGAAAATATGCAAGTTGTAGGTAAACCAGGTCACGGAAAGCTGGTAAAGCGAACGCTTTAGGCTAAAATCTCGAATTTGCCGTTTTCCTTAGCCTTGTAAATAACATCGGGTTTTCGAGTAAAGATTCCTACTTCGAGTACACCTGGAATTTGCTTTATTTTCTGCGCCAAAGGTTTTGGTGTTTTGATTGTACCAAAATCACAATCATAAATTATATTGCCATTTTCTGTGATAAATGGATAGCCACGATCTATTGTTCTAAGATTTGGCTTTCCACCAAGTTTTTCAATAAATTTTTTGACAGTACTTCTTGCAAACGGATGAACCTCTACTGGAACTGTTCGATTAAAGTATTTTACAAATTTTGTCGAGTCTGCCATAATTACAACGTGTTTTGCAGAAGAAATCAAAATGTTTTCCCGAAGTAGTGCCCCTCCCCCACCCTTTATGAGATTTTTTTGTGAATCAATTTGATCAGCACCATCAAAAACAACATCAATTTTTTGGACCTGCTCCGCATCAATTACATGGATTCCACTCTGTTCTGCAACAAGCTTGATCTGTAGTGATGTCGGAACTGCCTTGATAGTCAATTTCCTTTCTTTGATGTGTTGGCCTAATGCCTTGACAAATGCGGTGGCAGCTCGACCACTACCAAGCCCTAAAACGGTATTGTCTTTTACAAATTTTAGCGCATCTTTAGACAATGCCGAAATGGCATCATCAAATGACAATTATTCAACCTCAGCCTGCTCTAGCTTTGATAACGTCTTCATTATCTCGCGTTTGATAGAATCTAAATCATCTTCGTCGTCTTCGATTTCTTCAGGCTCTGGAATGTTTATCTTTGATTTCTTTTTTTCTTGTTCTTGACTTGGTTCAGCATTTCTGAATTCAAGCTTTGGTGGTTCTGATTTTACCTGTTTTTCAATGTCAATTGGCTCTGTGATGACCGGTTGCTGCTTTATTTGAGGCTGAATTATCTCTATGATTTCTTGTTTTGCTGGTTCTGGTTGCGTGATCTGCACAATCTCGACTTGCTGAATCTGCGGTTGAGGTTGTGCAACTGTCTGAGCTTGCGGTTGAATTGTTGGTTTTGTCTCAATTGGCGGGGCAACGGAAACATTTGATGGAATTTCCGTAAGCGTAGTTATTTCTAATCTCTTAGAAGGTTTTGCAAATGACTGGATAATCTCCTCTATGCTTTGAGTGCTTTCAATTTCTGGCCTTTCGAGTGGCTTCTCAACAATTATCTTTGCCTCTTTTTTTGGTTCTTCCTTTTTGATTTCTGGTTTTTCTAGCTGAGTTTGTGCAACTGAAATCTTTGTAGAGATTTCTACGAGTTTTTTATCAAGGGCAGAAAGTTTTTGATCCATTAGTGTGATTAGGCCATCGCCAAGAGGACCAAGATCGGGATGCTTGCTTGCTTGTTCTAGTTTCTCAATTTTAGCTAAAATGACTCCGAGTTGGTGTTGATATCGTAAGAGAAGCTTGTCGCGCTGAATCTTTGTTAAATCGGGACTGTCTGTGTATAATCTTGAAATTGTTTTAGTTAGAATTTCTTTTTCTATCCTTAGTGTATCGATTTGGGCCTTTATGTGAGAGTTTGCGCCTATGAGTGAAACTTTGTTCTTTTTTGGAAACTTGTTAATGGTAGCTGCAGTAGCTGCCCCAGCAATAGAACTGATGATTAGTGCAACTTCCATTTAGGCGTACCATTTGATCCAAGAATATTTGCGGATTCTTGCATCAGGAAAACCACAACTTGAACAGCGATGGCTACGCTTGTGATAAGAATTCTTACCGCATCTTCTGCATCTGATGTGGGTCCTTTTCCTTGTGAAAAGACCCATAGAGGGAGTTCCTCTAGTCATATGTCATCACGCAGGAGGAGGAGATATCATAACTACATTATCTCCTCGCACAACAATGGTTCCTATGCTCTTTGTCTCGCCTTCAGAAGGGATCTCTTCTGAGCTGTCGAGTAGCAGGTTCATGTGCTGGTCAAAACCTCTGAGGTTGCCTCTGATGGTTTTGCCGCCCTTGAGCTTGATTAGAACTATTTTGTCGATGCTTTCGTCCAGTACTTTTACTGCCATGTCAACTGACATTTAATTCACTTATTGGCTCTCCTAACTAGGGATTATATTAAAATTTCATTGGTGTAAATTAGAGTTTTAATCAGTAAGCCAACTTTGACACTGTTTCAGTAATATTTCGCACTATTTCAGACAAAATTCTGTCTCCGTCTTTTTTTGCCGCCTTTGTTGGGTCGCCCCAGACACCGTTTTTCGTTGCTTTAATAAAGTGAGCAGATGCAATCTTGGAAATTTTTGCCCTCTGCTTTGGACTAAGCCTATCTGCGATCAGTCCTCTTTTTGCCAGCTTCATGTCTACTTTGCTTGAAATGGCAAGCATGAGTGATGTCTCAGCAAAGCCCGCATGATCAAACTCTCTTTTCATAAAATGCCAGTACGAGAACACAAAAACCTTGACCTTCTTTCCAGAAATTTTAGAAATTTTGCCTTCTAGTGCCTTTAATGGCTTGTGATTTCCATGGTGACCATTTAAGATGATTATCTTGTAAATTTTGTTTTGGGCAAGCGAAATGCATAGGTCTGTGAGCAATTTCTGCAAGGCTTGCGCAGTTATACTAAGGTTGAAAAACGGCGCGTGTTCAAACGAAACCCCGTACGTAATTGTGGGCAAAAGCAAAAGATTGCATTTTTTTGCAACCCTTTCTGCTACTTCTGTTACGATATCAGAATCTGTAGATATTGGCAAGTGTGAACCATGCTGTTCAAGTGAGCCTACGGGAATCAACGCAATCTGCCTTTTGTTTTTGATCAGCCTTCGTAGATTTGGATCAGAAAAATCCTTTATACCATTCACTTTGTGTACACTTTTCTCCAGCTTACCTCAAGTTTTCCGTCAAGGTGCATTTTGACTGCCTTTAGCAGAGTATCTGCTTCTAGCTTCTGACCCTTTTGCCGGATGACCTCAAGTGTATCTGATGAATCTACTTTGAAAGAATCTTGAAATATTATTGGTCCTTGGTCCAGCTCCTCAGTGACGTAGTGGGCAGTCACACCAACAATTTTTGTTCCTCGCTCAAATGCCTGTGCATAACCAAACGCTCCAGGAAACGCTGGTAATAACGAGGGGTGAATATTGATTATTCGGTGTGGGTATCTCCATACAAAGTTTGGAGTCATTATTCTCATGTAGCGAGCTAAAACTACCAAATCAACGTCGTAACGTTTTGTAATTTCAACTAGTTTGTCTTCTGCCTTTTGTTGGTCTTTTTCATCAACTAGAATAAATGGAATTCTTGCTTTTTTTGCAAGAGGCTCAAGCGTTCTTTGTGTTCCAACTATGACATTGATTCGTCCTTTAAGCTGTTTTTTTGCATTTGCATCGAGCAGAGTTCTAAGACAATGAGACTCTTTTGTAACAAAGATTGCGATGTTTTTTTGCGAGTTTATCTCGTGATAGACACTTACTTCCATGCCGAGCTTTTTTCCTAGGCCCTGAAGCTCCCTATCAAATGCCTTTATGTTAAACGCTTTTGAAAATGACGCTTCAAGGTGCATTCCAAAGAGTCCCTTTATGACATTCTGGTTTACCTTCTCAATGTTACCGTTTTTTTGAAAAATGAAATTTGTAAACGCAGCTACGATTCCCTCTTTGTCCTTTCCAATAACAGTGATTCCTACTCTGATTTTTTTCACAGAGTTTTGTTACAAAATCACTTTATTAATGCTGTTTTGGTTTTAAGCGAAAATGCGGGAGGTGGGATTTGAACCCACGAACCCCTAAGAGATAAGGGCCTAAACCTTACGCCTTTGACCAGGCTTGGCAACCCCCGCACTGATGCTCCAATTTTACACAAACTTATTGCTTACCATTGGATAACTTGCATCCCACAAAAATCTAACAAAGCACAAATTTAGCTCATGAAAACCACAAGCGATGGGAAAATTATTTGGCACAAATGGAATAAGGGGAGTTTTCGGTGAGGATCTGACCTTAGAGTTCATCCACGATATTACAATGGCTATTGCAACTTTTTTCAAAAAGGGGCCAATTCTTGTAGGCTATGATGGCAGAGACTCCAGTCCAGTCATTGCCAAGGTGATATGTTCCACTCTGAACTCCTGTGGTATTAGCTGCAACATTGCAGGCCTTGTTCCCACCCCCGCCCTTGAATATGCAACAAAAACTCTTAGATATAACGGCGGAATTATGATTACTGCGTCTCACAACCCGCCACAATACAATGGACTAAAACCTGTTGCCAGAGACGGCGTTGAACTCTCAAGAGATGGTGAGCAAACCATAGAAGGAATTTACTTTGGAAAAAAATGGATAAAATATAGCAAAAAACTTGGCAAAACTGCAACCGAATCACGAGTACTGCGAACATATCTTGATGGAATCAAATCGCAGGTAAATTTGGCAAAGATAAAATCAAAAAAGTTCAAAGTGGTTTTAGATCTTGGTAATGGGGCCCAGGCAGTTTCAGCACCAATTCTCTGCAAGGAGCTTGGCTGCAAAATATTCCAAATAAATGAAAAAATCGATGGCAGATTTCCAGGAAGGGGATCAGAGCCAACACCAGACAATTTACAAAAACTTTCCAAAACAGTACGTCAAAATAAAGCAGATCTTGGCATTGCATTTGATGGTGATGGGGATCGAAGCATATTTTGTGATAACAAGGGAGAGATTTTGAGCGGAGACAAGTCAGCACTGCTGCTGACAAATTTCATTCTAAAACGAAACCCAAAATCAAAGGTTGTAACATGTCTTAACTCCAGCTCCGTAATTGAAGCAATTGCATCTAAGACAAAATCAAAGGTAATTCGAACCAAAGTCGGAAGCGTAGAGGTATCCCGAAGGATGGTGCCAGAAAAAGCCCTTGTCGGCTTTGAGGAAAATGGGGGCTTTATGTACGGAAAACATAACCAAGTACGAGACGGCTGCATGACGCTTGCGTTAATGTTGGACCTTCTTGCCCACTCTGGCAAGTCTCTAACGGGGGAGCTAAACCGCATTCCCAAATCCTTTACAACAAAAGACAAGGTTTTGTGCACAAAACAGCAAGCCAACAAGG
The DNA here is from genome assembly GCA_036396715.1 of Candidatus Nitrosotenuis sp. Lineage (GTDB taxonomy): Archaea > Thermoproteota > Nitrososphaeria > Nitrososphaerales > Nitrosopumilaceae > Nitrosotenuis. Next base: position 6,980 of record DASWKH010000052.1, on the reverse strand, counting down.
TAATTGCACAACTCAAAAAAGAACACCAAAGCTATGACACAACAGATGGAATCAAGATAATATTCGATGACAAAAACTGGGTGATGATACGATCAAGTGGGACAGAGCCAATTGCAAGAATTTACGCAGAGTCGGACTCGCAACAAAGACTTGATGGTTTGATGTCAAAATACCTCAAAAAGGTAAAGGCAATTCTTGGCAGATAACACTAATAAGGCGATACCCAAAAACCCAAGGAATGGAGATGATCCCTATGGGTGATTTAATTGGCTAAGGCTTACTATGTAAAATTCGAGACGCCAGCTGACCTCATAAATCCAATACTAGAGGCAGTACGTGTGGCTTCACAAAGTGGTAAAGTCAGAAAAGGAACAAACGAGGCAACAAAAGCAATTGAGCGAGGAATAAGCAAACTAATAGTTATTGCCGAAGATGTCGAACCTCCAGAGGTTGTCGCGCATCTTCCAATTATCTGCGAAGAACAAAACGCTGCATATGCATTTGTCCCAAGCAAACAAGAGCTAGGAAAAGCACTTGGCATAGATGTTACTTCTGCAGCAGCAGCAATAATTGACGCAGGAGACGCAAACCACATTGTTGAAGAAGTAGTATCTTCAATTAAGAAACTTAAAGGTGGCAAGTAACAATGAGTACTTCCCAAACAGAAGACGTAGTACCATCAGAAGTAATACAAATTGTTGGCAAGACCGGAATTGCGGGCGAGATTACACAAGTTAGAGTAAAAATTCTAGGCGGAAGAGACAAGGGAAGAATCTTGACAAGAAACGTAAAAGGCTCTGTAAGGCTATCTGACATTTTGATGCTTCGCGAAACAGAACGTGAAGCCAAGAAGATAAAGTGATGAATAATTGAGTCTAATTGTAAAACCATGCAGTTTTTGCGACAGGCCAGTTTCGAAAGGATCAGGCACAATGCTAGTCAAAAATGACGGCACAGTATTGTGGTTCTGTTCTCCAAAATGCAAAAAAAATATGTTGGTGCTAAAACGCGATCCGCGTAAACTCAAGTGGACCAAAAAATACCAAAAGGGCGGAATTATCAAAAAGTAGTTTTAGAATAAATTGACAGAACAAACACTTTTCATAATAAAACCAGACGCAGTAGAGCGTAAACTAGTTGGCCAAATCATCTCAAGATTTGAAAGCAAGGGCTTCAAAATTTTAAAACTGAAAATGTTTACATTTACAAAATCCCAAGCAGAGGAATTTTATTCGGTTCACAGCACAAAACCATTCTTTGGTGAACTTGTCTCATTTATCACATCAGGACCAGTTGTAGCTGCAATAATTGAAGGAAACAACGCTGTTGCTACAACACGTCTTTTGGTTGGCGCAACCAAGTCGTATGAGGCAGTCGCCGGCTCAATTCGAGGTGACTTTGGCCTTGGAATATCTGACAATATCATTCACGCGTCGGATTCAAAAGAAAGTTTTGAAAAGGAAGCGAGGGTAGCATTTCAGTGAGTTGCCTTGAGAATTCGACAACCGATTGTGGCCGTATTGGGCCATGTAGATTCTGGTAAAACCTCATTACTTGATAAAATTCGTGGAACTGGCGTCCAAAGTAGAGAAGCAGGCGGCATAACACAGCACATAGGCGCAAGCTTTCTGCCCACAGAAACAATCAAAAAAATGTGCGGGCAGCTGTACGAAAGACTCACAAAATCAGAATACGAAGTTCCAGGCCTTTTGGTAATTGACACTCCAGGACACGAAGTTTTTACAAACCTTAGAACTCGTGGTGGTTCTGCAGCAGACATTGCAATCTTGGTAGTGGATACAAACCGCGGATTTCAGCCACAAACCACTGAAAGCCTAAAAATTCTTCAGGCAAGAAAAGTTCCATTTGTAATTGCGCTCAACAAAGTTGACCAGATACCTGGATGGAAAAAAATTGATACACCGTACATTACGCAGGCAATAAAACAACAAGATCAGTTTATCCAAACAACACTTGATGAGCAAATATACAACGTCGTTGGGACGCTTTCGATTTTGGGTTTTCAATCCGAAGCATTCTACCGTGTGCAAGATTTTGCAAAAGAAGTAGCAATCGTCCCAGTCAGTGCAAGAGTTGGCGTGGGAATTCCAGAACTTTTGACTGTTTTGGTGGGTCTAACACAACAATACATGCAAAAAAGGCTTACACAGGAAGAAAAACCAAGCCGCGGAATAATTCTTGAAGTAAACGACGAGGTGGGCCTTGGAACAACGGCAAACATGATACTAATTGATGGTCAGATAAAAAAAGGAGACAGCGTAGTTGTAGCAAAAAGAGACACAGTCATTGTGACAAAACCAAAGGCAATGCTTTTGCCAAAACCACTTGATGAGATGCGTGATCCTCGCGACAAATTCAAACCAGTTGATCATGTGGAGGCAGCTGCTGGAATAAAGATTGCATCACCTGATTTGGACGGTGTACTTCCTGGCAGTACAGTTTATGTCACGAATGATGACGGAAAACTCGAAGAGTTCAAAAAGATCATCGAATCTGAAATGAAGTCTGTATTTATCGACACTCAAACAAACGGAATAATACTAAAATGCGATACAATTGGGTCTCTGGAGGCACTAACAGAAATGCTAAGGAGACAGCAAATACCAATTGCAAAAGCAGACATTGGCCATGTTAGTCACCGTGACGTAATGGATGCAAAAATCATCAAAGATAAAGACAGACACCTTGGCGTGATCTTGGCCTTTAATGTACGAACGCTACCTGATGCACAAGAAGAATCAGAAATAAATCATGTCAAAATCTTCAATGACAAAATAATCTATAGCCTCATTGATAACTATGTGCAGTGGGTAGACGAGGACACAGCAAACGAGGAAGGCGCAATATTTAGCGAGCTGACACCTGTTTGCAAGTTCACTTTTCTGAAAGGATACATCTTTAGAAACAGCAATCCAGCAGTATTTGGAATACGTGTTGACGTGGGAAAGGTAAGACAAAAAATTCCAATCATGAACAAAAATGGTAAAAAGATTGGAATAATCCACCAGCTTCAGGATGGTAAAAAGACAATCGAGTCGGCAACACACGGCCAAGAGGTAGCTTGCTCTATACAAGACGTGATGATTGGAAGGCATATCTTTGAGGAAGATGTATTTTATTCACTACCACGATCCTCTGAAGCAAAACAATTGATTGAAAAATTCACCCACAAACTTTCCCCAGAAGAACAAACAGTACTAAATGAAATTGTGGCAATCCAGCGAAAAATCGATTCTGCGTATGGTTACATTTGATATTTTCGAGCAATCATGTGGATGCCAGGCTCGCCAACGGCTCCCATCATTCTGTCAGCTGGCTGGCCATTTTTGAACATGATGAAGGTTGGTATTGCCTGAACCCCAAACCGCATTGAAACGTCTTGGCATTTATCAACATTTACTCGTGCAAATTTGATATGTCGATATTTTTTTGCCATTCGATCAAAGACTGGGTGCATTAACTTGCATGGTCCACACCATTCTGCCCAAAAATCTACCAATACCAGACTTTGAGTGGAAATGACCTGATCGAAATTAGCTGAATCAAGATCAATTACCTCTACTTGGCTTTGGGCAATCGCTTCTTGTTGTTGCTTGAGCAGTTCTTCAAGTTTTTTTTGCTTAATTTTTTCTATTTCTGGGTCTTCCATGAACTTTAAGATTTGACATATGTCTATAATTTTATAGGTCTAGGAGGTAGCGCATCAGTACATCACCATTCTGCTTTATTTCCATCAAGTGAAATGTAGGCGACTTGATCTCCATCTTAAAATGGTGTTTTTTACAATCAATTTCTTCGCCTGCCAACGTTGCCAAAATCCTGTATTCCGCGTTTTTTTCTATTTTGAGCTTGACTGTTTTTGAAGCAAAACCCTCAGTTATGGTCAAAATTATCAATTCCTCAAGCCAGTTATACAACAAATAGTTGAGATCCTTGCCAGTTACTGTAATTTGTCGTTCTTTTTTTGCCTCAACTGCATCGATATCAAGAATTGTTTCAATTATTGATTTTGCCGCAAGAGTAAAAGCTTCTTCTAAATTGGAGGCGTTGACTTCGATGAATGCGTCTGTTGCATGCTCCAGATATTTGTAGCTCAATTAGTAGATTGATCTCTCTCTATTATAATAGTAAAACGATGTGCAGTATAGAGCAACATCTAAATCCATTAACTAGGAAGCTTCACCAGTTGAATCTTCCAAGAGGAATGAAGGATTTTGAAAGTAACGAGCAATTAAAAATCGAACACATCAGACAAAAATTTCTGGAGACCTGTAAGACATTTGGATTCAACTTTATGGATCCTTCGCCAATAGAACTTGTCTCAGTTATTGAAGCTAAAAGCGGACCTACTATTAGAGATGAAATTTATTTTTTCAAAGACAAAGGAGAACGCGAAGTAGCACTACGGTTTGATTTCACTATAGGGCTAACACGTTATGTTGTTTCGCAAAAATCACTCAAACTCCCAGCAAAGATTGCTGCCTTTGGAGGCGTATGGCGATACGACGAACCACAAAAAGGCAGATACAGATACTTTCACCAATGGGACCTTGAAATCTATGGCAAGCCAAGCCTGGAATCTGATGCAGAAATAATTGAATTCACAAGCAAGTTTTTTTCAAAACTAAATCTCAAAAACATCATAATAGATATTTCACACAGAAAATTAGTTGAGGCAGTAGTTGCAAAGGTCTTTGAATCAAACGATCCGCAGCTAATTGGGGATATATTTCGGGCAATTGACAAAATTCAAAAAAAGAAAAAAGACGAAATCCTACAAGAATACCAACAAAAGGGCTACTCTAAGGAAAAACTAGAAAAAATCTTGGAATTTTCAAAAATAAAGGGCCAGCCACAAGAAGTTGAGAAAGCCTTTGAGGTGTCAGGAATGGATGCATGGGTTGAACTAAGGGAACTGTTCTCCACTCTTAAAAACAGGGGTGTAGAAAACATCAGGGTAAATTTCGGCATAGTTCGAGGCCTTGACTATTATTCAGGTGTGGTTTTTGAGGCATTTGACAGCTCCTCAGATGTTGGCGCATTGGTGGGCGGGGGAAGATATGATAGTCTACCAAAAGCCTTTGGAAGAGACGATCTTGGCGCAACTGGTGTTGCAGGTGGAGTTGAACGCATTATTCTATCGTTGGAAAGTCATGGGCTACAAAATATGGATTCAAACCCACAAATCTCCGTTTTATTTGTTAACGAAGAAATGCTCAAACCAGCAATCAACATAGCATCAAAGCTGCGAAATATGGGCGTACACACGGAAATTGATCTCATTGGCAGACCATTCAAAAAACAAATGGAAAACGCATCCAATTCAAAGTTTGTTGTAATTGTTGCACCAAAAGAATACTCAACAAACCAAGTCGTTGTAAAAAACATGAGTGATGGAAAGGAAACTTTGGCTTTAGTCGACTCGTTATTTTCTGATGTAAAATCACTGTTTAATTTGTAAAAGCCCTTGTTAGCATCATGATCTCTGGGCCGTTTGTGAGATTGCCTACCACTACTGCCTTGTTGTTTGCCAAAATTCCAGATGAGACATATGGTATTCCCCCATTAATGGTGGCTGGCTCTAATTTGACCTTTAAAACATCTGAAACTGATTTAATGTCGTCATCGTCGGTTTCTGGATGGATTATGCCTCCAATATTGTTTGCACAAATCATGGCACCTGCCTGATGGTAACCTGCTATTTTTTTCTGAATCACCTCTATTCCTAGTATGTCCTGAATGTTTTTTAGCACTTCCTTTGGAATTTTTGGTGAAATTATTCCGCCTTTGTCATTTACACACATTAGATTGCCCAAAGCATTGTGCTTTGTGTCCAAAATCCCAACATTAAGACCAGTTGATTTTTTCAAATACTGCACCTCGTATTCTGAGCACGTGCTTGGCAGCAACATGCCATGATTGTTTACTGCCATCATGGTTCCAATGAGCCTTGTACTTGCTACTGAGGTAAACAGGTATTCTACCTTTAGGTACGTAGCTAAGGTAGTTGCTTTTGTGTGTGCAAAGCCATTTGGAACAAAAACAAAACTGTCATTTACTTTGGTATAAATGCCAATGTTTGGGCCTCGATATACATCGTACTTGTAAATTTCCAACTCCTCAACTGTAAAATCAAAAAATATGAACGTAAGGGCGATCAACTAAAAAACAGTGTTATAATCTGTCATTTTTGTCAGAGCCAAATTTAGTTTATACTAATTTTGTTTAGATTTAAATAACATCTCACTAAGAATAGTCATATGCCAATAGACGAAAATTTCCCACAAGGACTAAAACCAATTGGAAAAATTATGCATTCTGATGGCGAACACTATCACTTCATGTGGGGGCCAGGAAGAAGCGACGCTGAGGCTTTCTCAGACGAAGCTGTCATAGCCGACTATAAAAAACACGGCGAAAAACAGGTCCCACTAGGAGTCAGCGGTACAATGGTTGCAGTCGATTGGGATTCTTGTGTAGCTGACGGAGCATGCATTGAGGCTTGTCCAGTACAAGTTTTCCAATGGTACAGAACTGAAATGGATATTCCAGCAAAAGACGTAATTGGAAAAACCTTTGCAGGTACAGGCTCTGCAGTAAAAGAAGAACGCAAAGACAAAACCGATAAAGCAGATCCTATCAGAGAACATGATTGCATCTGGTGTATGGCATGTGTTTCAGTTTGTCCACCTCTGGCTATCAAGGTTGATCAATCAAATCTTGAACACCACGAAAAAGCGGCTGGTACATATGTCAAGCTCGAAGGCGGAACAAACCCACACGCACACGACTAGAAACAAACTTCTTTTCTTTTCTTTTAATTCTAAATTATATCGTCTTAATACTAAAACAAATTTTAAGTAGTTACTATCATCGAATCCCGCAGAGGTCGCCTAGCTCGGTAGGGCGCGGGCCTTGAGAGCCTGTGTGCGCAAGCACCCGGGGGTTCAAATCCCTCT